>CASFAA010000147.1 GCA_949292505.1 uncultured Oscillospiraceae bacterium | reverse complement strand
CCCTCGTACTTGCCCGTTTCGTCCGTGTCGAGGTCGTCCGGCGGCGCGCCGGGGTCGAAGCCGGGGGCGCTCACCTCGCAGAGGATCTCCCCCGTCGTGTAATTGTAGACAATGACCGCGCCCTTCTTCCCGCCGAGCGCCTCGTACGCCGTCTTGCAGGCGTTGGCGTCGAGCGTGAGCTTCACGTCGCTGCCGTTCGTCTCGCCGAACGGGGAGACAAGCCCCGTCACGAGGTTGTAGCCGGAGAGCTCGGCGCGGTAGAGGTTCTGCACGGACGTCGCGATGTAGCCGCGCGTGTCGCCCACGACGTGGAGCAGGCCGAGGCGGACGCTCCTGTCGTCATGGTAGACGCGGCCCGTCTCGTCGCTGTAGGCGACCACCGTGTCGTTCCGGTCGAGGACGCGGCCGGAGAGGTTCCGGCCGAGCGTAATGTGCTTATTGAACGCCTGAATCGCCCAGTCGCCGCCGTCTCTCGCGTAGTCCGCGAGAAAAACGAGCATCCCGGCGGCAAAGGCGACGGTCAGCAGAATCAGGATAAGCGATCGGGTTCCTGTCGTCTTCACCCGCCGTCACCTCCGTTTCTTCTGGCGGCGCGCGGCGTATGTCCGCTCGTCGCCGGCCTTCAGGAAAGCCAGCATCCCCCAGACGGACACCATGCTCGAGCCGCCCGCGCTGACAAACGGCAGCGTGACGCCTGTGAGCGGCAGCACGTCGACGACGCCGAACACATTGAGGCACGCCTGGAACAGCAGAAGCCCCGCCGCCGCGCACGCGGCGATCGAGTAGAAGGTCGAGCGGCTGCGCGTCGCGTCCGAGCGGGCGCAGAAGACGAGCAGCGCGAGCGCCGACACGACGACGACGGCCATCACCAGGCCGAGCTCCTCCCAGAGCATCCCGAAGACAAGGTCGCTGTTCGCCGCGAAGACGGACGTGCCGCTGCGGCCTCCGCCGAGCATTCCGTTGCCGATGCCCATGCCGAACAGGCCGCCGCTCGCGCCGTACGAGAGCACGCGCGTCTGCTGGTAGCCCTGGCTCTCGTTGACGTACTCCCAGACGTGCCGCCAGCCCTGGAAGCGGCTCAGGACGTACGGCCTGAACTGCAGAATCAGGAACGCGCCGAACACGGCGGCGGCAACAGCGAGCACAATCGTGCGGATGCTGCCCGAGCGCATGAACGAGATGAACAGGAACGTGACGAAGAAGATGCACGCGGTGCCGAAGTCCTTCATCAGAAAGAGGCTCAGCAGGCACGCGCCGGTCAGGAGCAGGAAGCCCGTCAGGTTCCGCCTCGTCTGGAGTCGGTCGAGCGTCGCGGCTCCGGCGAAGACGTAGGCCACCTTCACGAACTCGGACGGCTGCACCGTCACAGGCCCGATGGAGATCCAGTTGGAGGCCCCGTGGAGCGCCGTCGCGAAGACGAGGTTCACGGCAAAGAGCAGCAGCGCTCCCCCGGCGACCCACGGGCGGAATTTCGTCACCCGGCCGAGATCGCCCATGAACCAGATAAGAAAGACGAACAGCACAATGCCCAGCAGCATCGTGAAAAGCTGCATATAGACGGTGCTCATCGTCGAATCGGCGACGGCCCACATCCCGGGCGCTTCCTGCCCCTCGGCGAGCTTGCCGCGCATCCCGGCAAGGAGCATGACGCCCGTCCCGGCAAGCAGGAACGCGATCGTCTCGAGCTCAAAGCTGACGCGGTTGAGCTTCTTCATGGAGAACAGGTAAAGCCCCCACTCCATCACCTGCAGGGCGAGGAAGGGAACGACGGGCAGAAAGGAGAACTCCCCGCCGCCGAAGCACGATTCCAGCAGGAGCAAAAACTGAATCACGCTCACCGTGAGCAGAAGGCCGAACGGCGATGCAGCGTGCAGAACGCGCCGCTTCTGCTGCGGGAGCTTCGCCTCGCTTGTCCGCTGGAGCATCAGCGAGGTCGAGCCGAGCGTCATGATGTCCCCCGGCTTCACGGAGGCGGGCTGGCGCGTCATCCGGCCGTTGACGCGTGTACCGGCCTTCGAGCCGGTGTCCGTCACATACCATCCGGACTCGCGGCGCATCAGGACGGCGTGGTCGCGGCTGGCCGTCATGTCGGACAGCACGATATCGCAGCTTCTGCTGCGGCCGATGGAGTTTTCCCAGTAGAGGACGGGCACCGTCTCCTTCGTGACGGTGTTCTGCAAAACAATCACCGGCTCCTCGCGCCGCCGCCCCGCCTTGATGGAGTGGAACGCGCGGACAAGGACGACGATCGAGAGCAGAGGGATGACAATCCGGAGCACATACAGGACGGACTCCGAGACAGGCTGAAAATCCGGCATCGGTGCAGGCACCTCCCAACGAAATGATGCGCAGGCGGCTCAGAGCAGGCCGAGCGCGCGCTGAAAGCCCGGCAGCTCCTCCTCGAAGTCCACGCCGAAGCGCGGGTCCGTGCCGAGGCGCTTCGTGCGGAAGATCGAGCGGCTCACGAAATCGACGGCGGCCTGCATCGCCTCCCGCAGCGGAAAATCGCGCAGGAGGGCGGCGAGCAGGGCGGCGCCGAAGAGGTCGCCCGTCCCGTGGAAATGGCCGTCCGCGCGCGGGGCGTACGCGAAGCCGAGCTCGCCCATCTCCCTGTCATAGCAGGCGGCGCCGATGCTGTCCGGCGAAGGGGCGACGCCCGTCAGGACGGCGCGCTTCGGCCCCAGCGCGCAGAGACGCGGCAGAAGGGCGGCGGCGTCTTCCGGCGACGGCAGGCCGGCGCGCGGGGGTTCGCCGAGAAAGAGAAGCGCCTCCGTAAGGTTCGGCAAAATGAGATCCGCCGTGCGGCAGAAGGCAAGCATCGCGTCCGCCGTCTGCGGCGTGATGCCGCGGTAGAGCCTTCCGCCGTCGGCAAGCGCGGGGTCGGCGAGGAACAGCGTCCCCGGCCTTCGCACGGCGCGCACGAGCTCCGCGCAGGCCTCTATCTGGCCGGGGGACGACATATAGCCGGTGTAAACGGCGTCAAAGGAGAGCGAGAGCTCCCCCCACTGCCGCGCAAAGGCGCGCACCCCGCGCGTGAAATCCTCGTGGTACACGCCGGGCAGACCGCCCGTGTGAGAGCTCAGGACAGCCGTCGGCACGGCGCTGCACGCCACGCCCGCCGCCGAGAGCACCGGCAGGACGATGGTGAGCGAGCACTTTCCGAAGCCGGACAGGTCGTGGACGGCCGCAGCCGTCCGCTGCACGCCTCCCGTCACCTCTTCGCGACGACCTCGCCGGGGCGCTTGAAGATATGCCCCGCGGGGACGAGGCCGCGCACCATCGAGAGCGGATAGACGTTGCTCGAGCGGCCGATTACCGTGCCGGGGTTGAGCACCGAGTTGCAGCCGACCTCGACGAAGTCGCCGAGCATCGCGCCCATCTTCTTGAGGCCCGTCTCGACGGCCTCCCCCGCTCCGCGCACCGTGACGAGCGTCTTGTCGGACTTCACGTTGGAGGTGATGGAGCCTGCGCCCATATGCGACTTGTAGCCGAGGATGGAGTCGCCGACGTAGTTGTAGTGCGGCACCTGCACGCCGTCGAACAGGATGACGTTCTTGAGCTCGGTCGAGTTGCCGACAACGCAGCCCGCGCCGACGAGCGCCTTGCCGCGCACGAAAGCGCCGGGGCGCACCTCGGTGCCGGGGCCGATGACGGCGGGCCCGGCAATATAGACGTTCGGGTAAATCTTCGCGGACTTCGCGATCCAGACGTCCTCGGACGGGTGGTCGTATTCCTCGGGCGAGAGCGTCTTCCCGAGCTCGAGGATGAAGTCCCCAATCTTCGGCAGCGCCTCCCACGGATATTCGCATTCGCGCAGCAGCGGGGCGGCCTGCGTATGCGTCAGGTCATACAGGTTGACAATCTTGGCTTCTTCCATGTTGGATTCCTCCTGAAAATGGTTTGGTCTGTTTTATGTCCCGGCGGCGCTCTTTTTTTCCTTCGAGGGCAGGCAGGACACCGCCAGACCTTCCAGTCTGGCCATATGATACCGCAGCAGCACCTCGCGCTCCGGCTCGGGGAGCCTCGCGTTCTCGGGCGACCGCAGGGTCTGGACGTTGTTGAGCTCCTGGCCGAGCTCGCGGAACGACGCGAGCTTGCAGGAAATGCGGAAGATCTGCTCGTCGCTGCCGCGCAGCAGACGGCGCTCGGAGACGTACGCCTCGATGCTGCCGGAAAGCTTTTCGATCTGCGCGTGGAATTCCTTGCTCGGGATGGGAGCGCCCGCCCGCGCGGCGTGCAGCGACTGGGCGGCGACGGCGCAGAGCGCCTCGTAATCGCTGCGCACCTCCCCGGCGTAGTGATGCGGCATAACGACGAGATTCACGCCGAGCGCAACGGAAATGCCGAGGAGCGAGTCCCCGGCGCAGGTCAGCGCATACAGCCAGAGCGGTCCCTCCGCTGGAATCAGCATCACGGAAAAGAAGGTGAGCTCCGCTATCAGAACGCCCTTTTCCATGCGCAGCAGGACGCACAGATAGAGCGTGACGATGACGCCGATCCCGCACAGACCCGCGTTCCCCGGATCAAGAAGCGCAAAAAGGCAGCCCGCCGCCGCGCCAAGCACGGCGCCCACAGCTCCGTCCCGCGCGGTGCGCAGGGAAAAGTCGATAGACTTTCCCATCACGGCGGCGGCGGCGATCGCCGAGGCGATCGGCTGGCCGAGCTGCGCAGCGTAGGAGATGCACAGGCAGAGCGTGACGGCGATGCCCGTCTTAACGACGCGCAGGCCGGGCGCAAGCCGTTTGCCGGAGAAGCGTTCCGAGAGCTTCATGCGCGTCCCTCCAGAGCGAGCGGAAGGAGCTCTGCCGGCGTCTCAATCAGATGGAGCGCTCCGTGCGCGAGAAGCTCCTCTTTGCCGCGGAAGCCCCACAGGACGCCGACGGCCGTCATCCCGGCTGCCTTGCCCGTCTCCATGTCGACGCCGCTGTCCCCGATGTAAAGGCACTCATCCGGCGAAACGCCGAGCGTTTGAGCGATGCAGAGCGCGCCGTCCGGCGCGGGCTTGACGGGAACGCCCTCCCGCTGGCCGAAGCACAGGTCGAACAATCCCTGCGGGAACAGGCTCGAGACGACGGAACGCGTGTCGCGGTCCGGCTTGTTGGAGAGGACGGCAAGAGAAATCCCGGCGCTCCTCAGCTTCTGCAGCACGCCGGGCAGGCCGGGGTACTGCGTCACGTCGCGGAGCGGGTCGGCGGCGTAGAGCGCGTCGTAGACGGCGCGAAGGCAGCGCACGTCGTCCTCCGTATAGGCGCGGTCCTGACGGTCGAGCATCCGGCGCATCAGGCGATCCGCGCCGTTGCCGACGAGAAAACGGTATTCCTCCACCGGCTCGACGGGCGCCCAGCCGCACCGGCGCAACGCCTCGTTCGCGAAGCCCGCGATGGAGCGCAGCGTGTTGGCGAGCGTGCCGTCGAGGTCAAAAATACAAAGACGAACCATGGTTTCAGCTCCCTTACTGCCGGAGCAGGGCGGTCACGCCTGACCGGCGGACGCGCCTCCCCTGCGCAGGATTTTTTTCACGCTCTCGAGAATCTCCTTCGCGTTGAGCGCAAGCATAAGCGCCGTAAGCAGGATCTGCCAGAGGACCCACAGCGGCGCCTCGAATATCATCAGAACGGCCTGCAGCAGCAGGAGCAGCGTGTTGACGACGATGCGCAGATAACTCACGCGCATCCGAACATACTTCCTCGTGTCCACCATGCGGATGACGAAGACGACGAGATAGCTGATGAGCATCGCAAGCACGGAGCCGTTGACGCCCCACCACGGAATCAGGAGGAAGTTCATCCCGATGTTGACCGCGGCGCCGATGATTGCCGTCATCAGAGAATGCATACTCTTCTTTTCCATCATATAGACGCTGCCGAGGAAATTGACCAGGCAGGTGAACACCGTGGCCACGACGAGCAGCGGGATATACTGCCAGGAGACGTAGTAGTCCGACGCGACGAGAATTTTCGTGATCACCTTGGCGAACAGGATGATCCCCGACGCGGCCATGAACATCAGCGCGTAGTACGCCGTGAAGACCTTCGTGAAGAAGCGGTTCTTGCCCTTCGTCTCCGTGACGGCGCTCATCTGCCACGCGTCCATGAAAATGCCCGAAACGAGGACGATGAGGTTCGGCACCTTGTACGCCGCCACATAGAGGCCGGCGTCCGTCTGGCTCATCATCGCGGCGATGAGGAAGCGGTTCGAGATGTTCGTGATCCACCAGAAGATGGTGTTCGGCACCATCGGGATGGAGTATTTGAGCATCGCCGCGGGGACGGCGCGGTCGACGCGCAGAGGCTTGAGGAAGCGCAGGTTCTTCGTCGTGACGGCGAGAAAGACCGTCGAGCACGCGTCCGAGGTGATGATGGCGGAGATATAACCGACGACGCCCATGTGGAAAAACATCACATACAGGCACGAGAACAGCACCGTCGTGAACGTGCTCAGGATGCCGTCGACGGCGAACAGGCGCACCATGCCGCGCGCGCGCGTGAACTGGGAAAACAGCGAGCGCATCGAGGACATCCCCACGAAGACGACGAGATACATCATGTACTGCGACACATACTGCGGGTCGATCTCCATGACCTCCATGACGGGCGTCAGCACCGGCACAATCACGGGCTGCAGCACGAGAAGGAGCAGGAAGCCGAACAGGATCGTCAGAAAGCCCGTGGAGAAGACGTCGCTTTTTTTGACGCTCTTGTCGAGACCGAAGCGGATGATGGAATTGATGATGCCGAGCGTCACGAGGGGCAGAAGAAGGTTGCCCATGTCGACGATCATGTTCGTGATGCTGAACTCCGCGGGCGAGAGCGCGTGAGAGAGCAGCGGCGTGAGCAAAAAGCTCAGCACCTTCGAGCTGAACGTGCCGATCGCGAATATCAGGGTGTTTGAAATCAGCCTTTTATATTTATTCACCGCAATTCCCCAGTTCGTATGATTTTTTCAGAATATCCGCGCGCCCCGCGCCGAACGGGCGGGAGCTCTCTGGTATTATAGCTTTTTTCCGGGAAAAATGCAACGCTCCGCGTTCCCGGAGCGAAGCCGCGCATCCCGGCCTTTCCTATCATATACAAAAGAAAAGGGTCTAAAATGGAAAAAGAATGAATAAATTATGAAGAAATGCCGTGCTCCTCCGCGTAAGCGCGCAGGACGGGCAGAAATTCCTCCCCGTACCGCTCGAGCTTCGCGCGTCCCACGCCGCCGACGGCGAGGAGCTCCTCCTCGCTCTGCGGGAGACGCCCTGCCATCTCGCGCAGGGCGCGGTCGGTGAAGACGACGTACGCCGGGACGCCGGCGCGGGAAGCCAGCCGGGCGCGCAGGGCGCGCAGCTGCGCAAAGAGCTCCGGCCTCTCCGTAAGCTCGCCCTCCTCCCGCTTCGGCGAGGAGCGGCGGGGCCGGGCCGGCTCCCTGTCCGGCAGGACGGCGAGGAGCGTTTCCCCGCTCTCCAGGAAGGCGTCGCCCTCCGGCGTCACGCCGAGGACGGGATATTCCCCCTCCGAAAACGCGAGCAGTCCCTTCCCGACAAGGCGCTGGATGAGATCGAGAATCGCGCTCCGGCCAAGGTGAGCGAGCGCGCCGTACTGCGGAAGCTGATCGAGGCTGCGGCGGCGCACCGTCTCGTTTGCGCGGCCCTCATCGCCTCCAAGCAGGACGGCGGCGACGGTCGTCTTGCCGTAGCCGCGCCCGCTGCCGCGCACACACGAGAGGACGGCCCGCGCCTCGCGGGTGATGTCCGTCTTGCGTCCCTCCTCGAGGCAGACGCTGCAGCTGCCGCAGTTCTCGGGCGCGGACTCGCCGAAGTAGCGCAGGATATAG
>CASFAA010000146.1 GCA_949292505.1 uncultured Oscillospiraceae bacterium | reverse complement strand
TGCAGAGTGGCAGTGTCCTCGTCCAGATAGAGATTGTAATCCGAATTCGGATCTTCGCTTCCGCTGTTGACATCCAGTAAGCCGTTTTCAAGCTTCCAGTAGGTGCCCTCATAGCGGTTTGTATCCACTATCGCCTCACGGCCCTCGTCGTTCCGGCCGCTGTCAATCCATTCCTTCGGAACGCGGCAGGGATGTACGACGAGAGGAAAATACGTGCCATTATACCCGACAACGGCCCAGCCCTCGAGCGTGGTTGCCCATTTTCCGCTTACATTTTCCGGATTATAATACCAATATTCAAAATTTTCCGCAGCCACGCGGAGATCTCCGTTCTCGCTCTCATTCATAGCCGCCCACGCCGTGCCGGCGGGGAAGCAGGAAACCAGCATGGCGAGCACGAGGCAGATGCTTATAAATCGACTGCGGATGATACGTTTTGTCATCTGTTCTCTCCTTCTCTCATGTGGGCGGATGCCGCCCCGGTCAATGTGTCTTTGAGCTATTTTTTCTATTATAATAAATCGTCTTCCCCGCTGCCAGTACGGAAAAATTCTTAATGAGTGATAAAATTCGTACTTGACAAGCGCTGCGCAAATTGCTTTCCTGTCCCGGTGTGCAAAAAAAGGAGAGGGGGCCGCATAGCCGCCCCCCTCCCGAACTTCTACGAAGGATTGACGAAGTCAATCCTTCGGTACCTCATAGGAACCAAACTCGTCATACAGCCGCGAGACCGGGTCGACCTCCACAAAGCTGCACCACGGGAGCCAGTGGTAGCGCCCCGTGTAGCGCTGCTCGGAGAAGCTGCCGCCCTCGTTCACGAGGCCGGGGTAACGGTAGCCGCAGCTGCCGTCGACGTCGTTCGCCTGCTTGACGTTGCGGTTGAGGAATTCCGCGAAATCACGGTAGTGCGCGTCGCCCGTCGCCCGGTAGAGCTTGTAGTAGACGTATACGCACGCCGCCATATAGACGTCGCCGCCGCCCATGCCGACCGTCACGTTGCTCTGCCCGCTGATGTGGTTGCGCCGGAACGGATGGTTCGGGTACGGCATCTCGACGGGGAAGCTCCACACGAAGGTGAACGTCTCCACATAGTCCGCCGCGCCGCGCGCCGCCTCGAGCCAGCGGCTGTCCCCGTCCGCCTCGTAGAGCGCGAGGAAGGCGAACAGGCAGTAGATGCCGGACTCCTTGTCGAGCACGTCGGACTGATCGCACGTCCCGCCGCGGTACTCGAAGCCCTGATACATATTCTCATAGGTCCATTCGCCCGCGTGCCGCGCGCTCTCGCGGTACGCCGCGTTCCCGGTGAGCGCCGCCATCTGCAGCAGGAAGCGGATGACGCACGGCGTGCTCGCCTTCGAGTCCATGCAGACCGAGCCGTCATAATAATAGGAACGGTAGAAGCTGCCGTCCGCGTTCTGATGGCCGGCGAGCCAGTCCGCCGTCTTGACGCAGTACTCTCGCCATGCCGGGTGGTCTATGCCGCGCTTTTGTTCAAAGACGTACGCGTCGTGGATCGCCTCGAGACCGTCGCCAATCTGCCGCACCCACTGCGGCTGCGGCTCGAACGTGTGCGTCGAGAGGTGCGTCCACACCTTCGGACAGCCCGTTTCCGTCATCGTCTCGCCCGTCCAGTAGTCGAGGATGCCGAGTCCCTTCTCGACGGCCTCCTCGTCTTTTTCGAGCACGCCGTACCGCAGCAGCTGATAGCCGATCCCCGCCTGCTGGCCGACGAAGCCGATCTCCGCCGAGAACGAGTTCGGGTCGAAGTCCGGCAGCTGCGCCACAAACGGCGTGCCGACCGCCGTGCCGAAGCGGCGCGTGACCGTCTTGAGGAATTTCATAATATTATGGTAGAGCAGCTCGTTGTCCACGTCAAACAGCCGGTCCCTGAGGCGCGGGTACGTCTCGCGCCAGGTGCGGCGCATCATCGCGTAGAAGTCCGCGTCCTGCCCGAACGAGACCGCGGCCGCATAGCGATGCGCGAAGCCCTCGCGCATCGGGTGCACCCAGGTGACGCAGCGGATGGGCTGCGCCGTGCGGAACGGGCCGACGCCCTTGTCGGGCATCTGGCCGTTGACGGCGGGGAAAATGTAGTCGATGGACACGCCGTCGCATTTCGCCTCGGGAAGCGGCGTCGCTATCATGTGGCCGTAGTAGGTGTACGTCAGCGCCTCGGGCTTCGCGCGGCTCACGCCGAAGGAGCCGACGTTCATTTTTGCGTCGACGTAGGCGTAATTTTCGGTCGCCGTGCGGTCGAGGGACGGCAGCGCGGCGTCCGCCGCCCAGCGGGACATGGCGATCGTCTCGCCCGTCGCCCGGCTGCGCATCGCGAACAGCGGCAGGCCGGAGTACGTCTCCTTGCGCCAGTAGTACTGCAGCTCCATGTTCTTTCCGAGCGCGTAGTCCGCCGCGTACTCGTTCTGCCGGTACCACTGCCCCGGCGAGAAATAGTCGAACGCGCGCAGGTCGTCCGTCTCGGCCTGATAGAACGAGAGCTTTGTCTGGAAGCCGAGGTCGTCCGGCGACGCTTTGCGCACCTCGGCGCTGCGCGCGATTTTCAGCAGGCCGCCCGCCTCCTCGTACCGGTCGCGCACGAGCAGGACGGAGCCGTTCTTCGTGACGAACTCGCCCTCTGCGAAAATCACGCCGTTTTTCTCGCGGACGGCGGCGTACGGCTCGTCGCGGAACTCGTTGACCGCCCCGTACGTCTTGACCGAGACGTACACCGGCCTGCGGTTGAAGTAGAGCGTTCTGCCCGCCTTTGAGACGAGCACTCCGCCGCCCTCGAAGGAGACGGCATACGCTCCGATGTGAAGCTTCATATGGTTTTTTCCTCCCTTTCCAGCAGGACGCCCAGTACGTCCTCTGCCTGTATTTTCTATTGTAATGCCGCCGGGAACGGGCCGTCAAGCGCGGGCGCAATCTTCACAATTAGTTTACAAATATCTTATTGACAACGGGGGAGAGTAATGGTAAATTAGTAATCAGAATTAGCACTCACATGAAACGAGTGCTAAAACGAAAAGAGGTGAGCAGGGTTGGAGCTGAGCAGCCGGCAGCAAAAGATACTGGCAGCCGTGGTGGAGCATTACATCTCGACCGGCGAGCCCGCGGGCTCGAAGATGCTCTGCGACAGCCTTGATTTTACCGTGTCCCCGGCGACCGTCCGCAACGAGATGAGCGAGCTGGCCGAGCGGGGGCTGCTGCTGCAGCCGCACACGTCGGCGGGGCGGATTCCCTCCCAGAAGGGCTACCGCGTCTACGTCGACCGGCTGATGAAGCGCCGCCCTCTCTCGCCGGAGGAGCGCAGGACGATTGACAGCCTCCTGCTGTCGAACGCCTACGACCCGCAGAAGCTCCTCGAGGGCGTCTCCCGGCTTCTGGCCGGCATGACGCGCTTTGCGGCGGCGTCGACCTTCCCGGGCGGGCAGGGCGCGGCGGTACGCGCGGTGCAGTTCGTGCAGACGAGCCGCCGCACGGCGATGGCGATTCTGATCACGTCCGCGGGAACGATGAAGACGAGAGTCTTCCGCTGCGACTACGACGTCACGCCCGACATTCTCCGTGTGTTTTTCCGCACGGTTAACGAACGGCTGGCCGGGCGTCCCGTGGAGGAAATCACGCCCGCGCTGATTCAGAGTCTCGCGGCCTCGCTCGGCGAGATGGCTATCCTGATGAGCTCGGCGCTCATGGCGGTGCTCGACGCCGCGCAGGAAGCACTCGAAACCGACGTGTGCTTAAACGGGCAGATGAATCTGCTGTTCTGCCCCGAGTTTGAGGGCAGCGGCGCGCGCCGCGTCATCGACTTCCTCTCGCGGGAGGAGGAGCTCACGCGCCTGATTCTCCAGTCCACCGGCACGAAGGTGCTGATCGGGCGGGAGACGAAGCGCTCCGAGCTCGCGGAATCGAGCGTCGTGGCGTGCCGGTACGCCATCAGCGGCCGGGACGCGGGAGCCATCGCGGTCATCGGGCCGACAAGAATGAATTACGCAAAGCTGGTGTCCGGCATGGAATATCTGGCAGACGCCGTCGGCAGAATGCTGACGGAGCTGCTGGATCAGCAGAGCTGAGGCAAAGGAAAATAGAAAGGGGTTGGCAGCGTGGCAGCCGAAGAGGAGAAGAAGGAGCAGCAGGCGGAGAACGCCGCGGCTGAGAATACGGAGCAGGCGGAGCCGTCCGCCGGCGAGGAGCGGGAGGCGGAGGACACGAAAAGCAAAAAGAAGGCCGAGGCCGAATGGCAGAAGAAGCTCGACGAGGCGGCCGCGGAGTCGCAGAAGCTCAAGGATCAGCTCCTGCGCACGGCGGCGGAGTACGATAACTTCCGCAAGCGCAGCGACCGCGAGAAGAAGGCGATTTACGCCGACGCTACCGCCGACGCGGTGACGGAGCTCCTCGGCGTGGCCGATAACCTCGAGCGCGCTCTCGAACAGAAGGAGTGTACCGTCGAGGATCTGAGAAAGGGCGTCGAGATGGTGATGAACCAGATGCACGCCGCGTTCGCGAAGCTGAACGTGACGGAGATGGGCGCCGTGGGCGACACGTTCGACCCGGCGATTCACAACGCCGTCTCCCACATCGACGACGAAGCCCTCGGCGAGAACGTCGTCTCGCAGGTGTTCCAGAAGGGCTACCGCATCGGCGAGAAGGTCGTGCGCCACGCCATGGTGCAGGTGGCAAACTGAGACAGGAAAAGCGGCAATCGCTTTTGATATATACCATCAGCAAACAGAAAACAACAAACTTGAAAAAGGGAAATGTGGAGGTAATACATTATGGCAAAGACAATTGGTATTGACCTTGGTACGACGAATTCCTGTGTCGCGGTCATCGAGGGCGGCGCGCCCGTCGTTATTGCGAACGCTGAGGGCGCGCGCACGACGCCGTCCGTCGTGGCGTTCTCCAAGACCGGCGAGCGCATGGTGGGCCAGGTGGCAAAGCGCCAGGCCATCACGAACCCGGACCGCACGATCTCCTCGATCAAGAGAGAGATGGGTTCCAATTATAAGGTGCAGATCGACGGCCACAGCTACACCCCGCAGGAGATCTCCGCGATGATCCTGCAGAAGCTCAAGGCCGACGCGGAGGCTTACCTCGGCGAGACGGTCACGAGCGCCGTTATCACCGTCCCGGCTTACTTCACCGACGCCCAGCGTCAGGCGACCAAGGACGCCGGCAAGATCGCGGGCCTCGACGTCAAGCGCATCATCAACGAGCCGACGGCCGCGGCTCTCTCCTACGGCATCGATAAGGGCGAGGAGCAGAAGATCATGGTCTACGACCTCGGCGGCGGCACGTTCGACGTCTCCATCATCGAGATGGGCGACGGCGTGCAGGAGGTTCTCGCCACCGCCGGCAACAACCGCCTCGGCGGCGACGACTTCGACAAGCGCATCATGGACTGGATGGTGTCCTCCTTCAAGAGCGAGACGGGCATCGACCTCTCCTCCGACCGTATGGCCATGCAGCGCCTCAAGGAGGCTGCCGAGAAGGCGAAGATTGAGCTCTCCGGCATGACGACGGCTTCCATCAACCTGCCGTTCATCACCGCCGACGCCACCGGCCCGAAGCATCTTGACCTGACGCTGACCCGCGCCAAGTTCAACGAGCTGACCGGCGACCTCGTCGAGAGCACGATGGGCCCGGTGCGTCAGGCGCTGTCCGACGCCGGCCTGAACCCGTCCGAGATCAGCAAGGTGCTGCTCGTCGGCGGTTCCTCGAGAATCCCGGCCGTGCAGGAGGCTGTCAAGAGCTTCATGGGCAAGGACCCGTTCAAGGGCATCAACCCGGATGAGTGCGTCGCCATCGGCGCGGCGCTGCAGGCGGGCGTGCTCGGCGGCGAGGTCGAGGGCCTGCTGCTCCTCGACGTTACGCCTCTGTCCCTCGGCGTGGAGACGATGGGCGGCGTCATGACGAAGGTCATCGAGCGCAACACCACCATCCCGACGAAGAAGAGCCAGATCTTC
>CASFAA010000145.1 GCA_949292505.1 uncultured Oscillospiraceae bacterium | reverse complement strand
GCCGCTCCTGATTCGCGTCTTCCATGTGAAGAACCCGATTGCCGCCGGCGTCGGCCTCGGCGCGGCGAGCCACGCGGTCGGCACCTCGAAGGCCATTGAGCTCGGCGAGGTGCAGGGCGCTATGAGCGGCATCTCCCTCTCGATCTCCGGCATCCTGACGGTGCTGCTCTCGCTTCTGCTGCCGAGATGACATTCAAGCCTTCCCGCCCGGGCCGCGCCTTCCTCTCTGCGCCAGCGAAAGGGGAGAGGAGCCCATCCGGCTTTTGAAGACGCGCGAAAAATAGTTGTAGTCCTGAAAGCCTGAGAGCTCTGCCGCGCGGCGCAGGGAAACGCCATCCTCGATCAGGGAGGCCGCCTGTGTGCAGCGCAGCTCCTGCAGGTAGGAGACTATCGTCATGCCGGTGTGACGCTTGAATATCCGGCAAAGATACGGAACGGACAGGCCAAAGCGTCTGCTCAGCGCCGGCAGGGAGACGAGCTCCGGCTCCCGGTACATGGACGACAGGCAGAGCAGCAGGCTTCTGACATGGGCGAGCGAGAGCTGGTCTGCGGCGTCCGGGGCCGCTCCTTCGCCCGCCGTCTCGGCCAGACATTCCGCCAGCGCTGCAAGCACACGCAGCGCGGCGGCTTTTTTTTCGAGCCGCGCCGCCGGCCCGTCCGTCTCCCAGAGCTGAATGAGCTGTGCCAGCGCCTCCCTCAGAGCAGGCGCGTCCGAGAGGAGCACGGGCGCGCGGTTTCCCAGCGCAATCAGATAGGAGAGATACGCGCACGGCGCTTCGGCTCCGGGCGGCACGATGGTCTCCCCGGCGAACAGGCGCGGGCTGATCTGGACGATCTCATACTGCGTGCTGTCGAGAAATTTCACCCCGCGGTGAAGCTGGCACCAGTTGACAAAACCCGTCTCCCCCGCGCGGATCCATTGCCGCTCCCCTCCGCACAGCAGCAGGACGCCGCCCTGCCTCACGCAGTAAAACTCGAGCTCCTCGTGCCAGTGAAAATCACAGCCGAAGCTCCCGCTGTCCATGCGCCGCCTCAGTATCTGGACGGGCAGCGCGTTGTCTTCCATGCAGACGTCCTCATATCGCCCAATCGAGCGGCTGTTCTCCGTTTCCGCCATCGGCAGATCCCTCCCCATGCCCATCCCCGGTGAGGAGGGCGGTCAATATTGTGCTAAAATCAGAGAAAAAGCTGCCTGTGCGAAAGCGCTTCTTCGGTGTATGATAAAGAGGCAGGGATGCGCGGTTTCCCCAAAAAATCCGAAACCGCACCTGCCTCTTTTTCATATTACCACAGAAAGGCAGGCTTTTCCATGAGAATTCTGATGCTTGACATTGACACGCTTCGTCCCGACCACATGAGCTGCTACGGCTACGATCGGGAGACGACGCCGAATCTGGACGCCGTCTGCCGCGACGGCCTGCGCTTTGACCGCTACTATTGCTCCGACGCGCCCTGCCTGCCGTCCCGCGCCGCTCTCGTCAGCGGGATGTTCGGCATCCGCAGCGGAGCCGTCGGTCACGGCGGGACGGCTGCGGATCGCCGCCTGACCGGGAGAACCCGCGATTTCAGCGACGAGATCGACGCCATGTGCTTCCACAATATCTTCCGCCGCGCCGGGCTGCACACCGTTTCCGTGAGCACCTTCGCGGAGCGCCATTCCTCGTGGTGGTTCAACGCGGGCTTCCACGAGTGCTATAACGTCGGCGGCTGCGGGCTGGAGTCCGGCGAGGAGGTGCTTCCTGTCGCGCTCGACTGGCTCAACCGGCGCGGGGAGGAGGACAACTGGTTCCTCCACGTCCATTTCTGGGATCCGCACACGCCGTACCGCGCCCCGGCCTCCTTCGGCGATCCGTTTGAGAAGGAGCCCTTCGCGCCGTGGATCACGCCCGAGGTCTTCGAGAGGCACCGCAGGAAGACGGGTCCGCACAGTCTGCACGAGCTGGATATGTTTGATGACGCGGAGGATCCGCGTTATCCGCGCGAGCCGGGCAAGATCGAGCGGTACGGGGAGCTGCGCCGCATTTTCGACGGCTACGACTGCGGCGTCCGCTACATGGATTCCCTCGTCGGGCAGCTTCTCGACTGGCTGCGGGCGCACCAGCTGTACGACGACACGGCGATTCTCGTCACCTCCGACCACGGCGAGAACCTCGGCGAGCTCGGGATCTACAGCGAGCACGGCACGGCGGACGAGGCCACCTGCCACATTCCCTTCCTGCTCAAGTGGCCGGGCGGCGTGCGCGGCGTCACAGACAGCGCCCTGCACTACAGCCTCGACCTTCTTCCGACGCTCGCGGAGCTTCTCGGCGTCGAAAAGTCGGAGCGCTGGGACGGCGAGAGCTACGCGGAGACGATCCGCACCGGCGCTCCCTGCGGGAGGGAAAGCCTCGTCCTCTCGCAGATGGCGCACGTCTGCCAGCGCTCCGCCCGCTTCGGCGACTGGCTGTACATCCGCACCCTGCACGACGGTTTCCACCTCTTCGGCCGCGAGATGCTGTTCCGTATTTCAGACGATCCGCACGAGCAGCACGACGTCAGCGAACAATACCCCGAGATCTGCGCGCAGGGCGCGAAGCGGATCCTTGATTGGCACGACGAGCAGATGCTCCGCTCCGACAGCCCGATCGACCCGCTCTGGACGGTGATCCGCGAGGGAGGCCCGTACCACGCCCCTATGGACGTCCTCCCGGCCTACCTCAAGCGCCTCGAGGAGACGGGGCGCGCCGAGGGGGCGGCGGAGCTCCGCCGCCGGTATCAGGTGCGCTGAATCTCCTCCCGGCTCTCCTTCGTCAAAAGCTTCTGATACGTCAAATCCATCCCGAACGCGCCGAGCGGGGCGGTGATGAGAATCGCGAGCACCGCCACGGAGAGCACCATCTGTCCGCACGGCAGGCCGAGCGAGAGCGGCACGGAGCCGATCGCC
>CASFAA010000144.1 GCA_949292505.1 uncultured Oscillospiraceae bacterium | reverse complement strand
AAATGGAATCTGAGAAACAACAGAGAATAATCTGATGGAGGGTATTTGGTATGTCTCTTGACAAGATGATTGCAAAAATTGCGGCTCTGCAGAACCCCACGGTCGCGGGCCTCGACCCGAAGCTCGACTACATCCCGCAGTACCTCCGGGATCAGGCGTACGCGAAGTACGGCAGGACGCTCGAGGGCGCTGCCGAGGCCATTCTGCTGTACAATAAGGGCCTGATCGACGCGCTGTGCGGGATTGTCCCGGCGGTAAAGCCGCAGGCGGCGTACTATGAGATGTACGGCTGGCAGGGCGTCCGCACGCTGCGCGAGACGATCCGCTACGCGCAGGAAAAGGGGATGTACGTCATCCTCGACGGCAAGCGCAACGACATCGGCGCGACGATGGAGTCCTATGCCGCCGCCTGGCTCGGCCTGACGCAGATTGAGGAGAAGCTGGAGCCCGCCTTCGGCGCGGACGCGCTGACGGTCAACGGCTACCTCGGCAGCGACGGCATCAACCCGCTGCTCAAGGTCTGCGCCGAGGGCGACAAGGGCATTTTCGTCCTCGTCAAGACGTCGAATCCCTCCTCCGGCGAGCTGCAGGATCGGGCGCTCGCGACGGGCGAGACCATCTACCGCGCGATGGGTGCATCGTGCGAGGAGTGGGGCAAGTCCCTGCCCGGCAAATACGGCTATTCCGGCGTCGGCGCGGTCGTCGGCGCGACGTACCCTGCGCAGCTCGGCGAGCTGCGCGCGGCGATGCCCTCGACCTTCTTCCTCGTGCCCGGCTACGGCGCGCAGGGCGGCGGCGCGAAGGACGTGGCCCCCGGCTTTGACAGGAACGGCCTCGGCGCGATTGTGAACGCCTCGCGCTCCATCCTCTGTGCGTGGAAGAAGACGAACGCCGCGCCGGAGGACTTCGCGAAGGCCGCCGCTGCGGAGGCCGTGCGGATGCGCGACGACATCATGAGCGAGGTCGGCGCGATCCGCCTGCCCGAGTGAGGTGCAAAGTGAAGCAGTATGACGTGCGGCAGTGCCGCGTGATGCAGTTTGATCAGCTTACGGCTGATATTTACAGCGCCTGGGTCGACGCGGGGGAGCTTGCCCGCCTCGCGAAGCCCGGCCAGTTCGCGCAGATTTACGTCCCCGGCAAGACGCTGCGCCGCCCGATCTCCATCTGCGACGCGGAGGGGGATGCGCTGCGCTTTGTCTTCCAGATCCGCGGCGAGGGCACGGCGATCCTCGCCAACACCCGTGCCGGCGATTCCTGGGACATCCTCGCCCCGCTCGGCCGCGGCTTTTCGCTCGGGGACACCGGGCGGAAGGTGTGCTTTGTCGGCGGCGGCATCGGCGTGCCGCCCCTCGTCGCGGCGGCGAAATTCTTCGGCGCGAACGCGACGGTTGTGACGGGCTTCCGCAATCGGGACGCGGTGATTCTGCAGGACGACTTTGCGAAGAACGGCAACCATGTCATCCTTGCGACGGACGACGGCTCGGCGGGCTTCCACGGACTTGTGACGGAATGTCTCCCGGACGACTGCGAGGCGATCTTCGCCTGCGGCCCGACCCCGATGCTCCGCGCCCTGACCGCCGAGGCGGAAAAGCGCGGCATTGAGTGCCAGATTTCGCTCGAGCAGCGGATGGCCTGCGGCATCGGCGCGTGCCTCGGCTGCGCCGTGAAGCTCAAGACAGAGGACGGCGGCTGGCGTCACGGCCACGTCTGCAAGGACGGCCCCGTCTTCGACGCGCGGATCGTCGCGTTTGACTGAGAGGAGGAGCGAACATGGCGGATCTCAAAGTAACCATCGCCGGCGTCGAGCTGGCCAACCCCCTGATCGCGGCCTCCGGCACCTTCGGTTTCGGCCATGAATACGCGGAATTCTATCCGCTTTCGACGCTCGGCGGCATCTCCTGCAAGGGCATTACGCTCAAGGAGCGCCCCGGCAACCCGCCGCCGCGCATCGCGGAGACGCCCTCGGGGATGCTCAACGCCGTTGGCCTGCAGAACCCCGGCGTCGATCACTTCATCGAGCACGATCTGCCGTGGCTGCGGCAGCAGGGGACGGCGGTCATCGCGAACATCGCGGGCAACACGCCCGAGGACTACTGCGCGATGGCGGAGAAGCTTTCCGACACCGACGTCGACATGATTGAGATGAACATTTCCTGCCCGAACGTCAAGCAGGGCGGCGTCCAGTTCGGTACCTCCTGCGCGGGCGTCGGCTCCATCACGGCCGCGGTGCGCAAATACTGCAAAAAGCCGCTGATGGTCAAGCTTTCCCCGAACGTCGCCGACATCGGCGAGATTGCCGCGGCGGCGGAGGCGTCCGGCGCTGACGCGATCTCCCTCATCAACACGCTGACGGGAATGCGCATCGACATCCGCACGCGCCGCCCGATCATCCGCAACAATACCGGCGGCCTGAGCGGCCCCGCGGTTTTCCCGGTCGCCGTGCGCATGGTGTGGCAGGCGTCCCAGCGGGTGAAGATCCCGATCGTTGGCCTTGGCGGTATTGCGACGTGGCAGGACGCCGCCGAGATGCTGCTCGCCGGCGCTTCGGCGCTGCAGATCGGCACCGTCCTGTTCACCGACCCGTACGCCCCCGTCAAGATTCTCGACGGTCTGAACCGCTTCCTGGACGAGCAGGGCCTCGATTCGGTCACGGAGCTGACCGGCGGCGTCCGCCCGTGGTGAGACAAAAGGAGGCATTTTCGTTGGAAGAACAGTTTTATCTGCCTGTCCGCCTGCTCGGCGGGCGGGACGCCGTGCGGAGGAACGCGGCTCGCTTTGCCGCGCTCGGGAAACGCTGCCTGCTTGTGACGGGCCGATCCTCCGCGGAGAAGAGCGGCGCGCTCGCCGACGTGACGGCCGCCCTCGGGGAAAACGCGATTGCGTGGGAGGTCTTCTCCGGCATCGGGGAGAATCCGCGCCTTGACGACTGCGAGCGCGCGGCGGCGCAGGCGATTGCGTTCGGCGCGGATTTTGTCGTCGGCATCGGCGGCGGCTCGCCGATGGACGCCGCGAAGGCCGTCGCCGTGCTCGCCGCGAATCCCGGCATGGACGGCGCTTCGCTCTATTCCCCCGCGCCGAGAAAGCGCGCGCTCCCGCTTGTTCTCGTCGGCACGACGAGCGGCACGGGCAGCGAGGTCCGCGCCGTCTCCGTCCTCACGGACGCTTCGGGGCGCAAGCGCTCGATCAAGGGCGACGACCTGTACGCCGCCTTCGCGTTCGGCGACGCGAAATATACCTTCTCCATGAGCCGCAGGGAGACGATCTCCACCGGCCTCGACGCCTTCTGCCACGCGATGGAGGGCTATCTCTCCCCAAAATGCGGGGCCGTCTGCGCCGCGCTCGCGGAGTCGTGCCTGCCGTCCTTGTGGCAGGGGCTTGTCTCCCTGTATGAGGGGGCGGAGCTGACCGAATCGCTGCACGAGTCGCTCTACGACGGGTCGCTTGTTGCCGGCTTCGTCCTCAACGCCCTCGGCACGTCGTACCCACACCCGCTCGGCTACATTCTGACGGAGCGGTACGGGATTCCGCATGGCCGCGCCTGCGCCGTGTTCGCGCCGTCGCTGCTCGCGCTCGCCCTTGACCGGGGCTGCGCGCGGGCGAAGCGCGTGACGGAGCTGCTCGGCGTCACGACCGAGCGCTTCTCCGAGGTCTTCCTCGCCCTCGCGGACTGCGGCGGCGTCTCCCTGTCGAAGGAGGAGATCCTGGCGCTGCGGGAGCGCCTCACCGGCGTCAAGAATTACGCGAACGTTCCCGGCGGCTTTGACGAGCAGCAGGCCGTGGCGCTGCTGCGCCGCCTGTTCGGCAGGAAGACGCGGCTGCTCCTCGTGCGGCACGCCGAGTCCGTCGGCAACGATATGGCCATTTTCCAGGGACACATTGACTGCGACGTGAGCGAGAACGGCAAAAAGCAGCTTGACCTGCTCAGCATCTGCCTGCGCAACGTACACCTCGACGCGATTGCCTCGAGCCCGCTGCTGCGCGCCGTGCGCTCCGCGGAGGCGATCAACCGCTTCCACCAGCTTCCCGTCGAGATCTATGACGATCTCATCGAGATCGACGGCGGCGACTACAACGGGACGCTGTGGAGCGAGCTGCCCGCGCGCTTCCCGGAGCAGAACGACAAGTGGTATCACGATCCGGCGAACTTCGAGGCCCCGCACGGCGACGCCATGCGCGAGGTCTACGAGCGGATTTGGCGCGGCCTTCTCGCCGTCGTCCGCGATCACCGCGGGCAGACGGTCTGCGTCGTCTCGCACGGCAGCGCGATCCGCTGCGCCGTTTGCCGAATGCTCTACGGCACGATCGACCGCCTCGGCGATACGCCGTGGTCGGATAACACGGGCTTCACGACCGTCGACTTTACGGACGACGATACGCCCTGTATCGTCAAGCTCAACGACGCGTCGCACCTCACGCCGGAGACGTCGTCGATGGCGAAGCAGGATTGGTGGAACGGATGAAGATTTTGGCAGTGGATCTCGGCAAGGCCCGTACCGGCCTCGCCGTCTGCGACGAGGGGGAGATTCTCGCGAGCCCCGTCGCCGTGATCGCGCAGTACAACCGCGAGAAGCTCGCACAGGCGATCGCGGAGAAGGCGCGGGAGCTCTCTGTAAAGGAGCTCGTTGTCGGCCTGCCGCGCAACATGGACGGCAGCGAGGGCGAGAGCGCCCAGGGCGCGCGGGAGTTCGCCGCCGTGCTCGGCGAGCTGACCGGATTGCCTGTCGCTCTGCGCGACGAACGGCTGACGACCGTCACGGCGCACGGCTATCTCAACGACACGAACACGCGCGGTAAAAAGCGCAAGGCGGTCGTCGACGCGGTCGCCGCCGTCGTGATACTGGAGGAATACCTTGCTTACCGTCGGCAGCGGCGGCAGGCGATGCAATCAGAATAAAATCCCGCCGCGCGGCGGGAGGGGGAGGATGATTCGTATGGCAACCGTTTTGCTCGGAAGAACGGGCATTGAGGTGGAGAAGAACGGCTTCGGCGCTCTGCCGGTGCAGCGCGTCCCGCTCGTGGACGCCGTGCCCCTGCTGCGAAAGGCGTTTGACGGCGGCGTCCGCTACTTTGACACGGCGCGCGTCTACACCGACAGCGAGGAAAAGCTCGGCGCGGCGTTCGGGGACGGTTTGCGCGAAAAGCTTTATCTCGCGACGAAGACGGCCTCGCAGACGGCGGAGGGCTTCTGGAAGGATCTCGAGACGAGCCTTCGCCTGCTGCGCACCGACTATCTCGACGTCTACCAGTTCCACAATCCGGCCTTCTGCCCGAAGCCGGGCGACGGCAGCGGCCTCTATGAAGCGATGCTGGAGGCCAAAAAGCAGGGAAAGATCCGCTTCATCGGCCTGACCAACCACCGCCTGCCCGTCGCGCGGGAGGCGGTCGAGTCCGGCCTGTACGACGTGCTGCAGTTCCCGTTCAGCTATCTCGCCGACGAGAAGGACGTCGCGCTCGTCCGCCTGTGCGCGGAGAAGAACGTCGGCTTCGTCGCCATGAAGGCGCTCTCCGGCGGCCTCATCACGAACTCCGCCGCGGCGTACGCCTATCTCGCGCAGTTTGAAAACGTGCTGCCGATCTGGGGCGTCCAGCGCGAGAGCGAGCTTGACGAGTTCCTCTCGTACATTGACAATCCCCCCGCGCTGACGCAAGAGCTCGACGCGGTGATTGCGCGCGACAGGAAGGAGCTCGCGGGCGACTTCTGCCGCGGCTGCGGCTACTGCCTGCCGTGTCCCGCCGGGATCGACATTCCGACGGCCGCGCGGATGTCGCTGCTGCTGCGCCGCTCGCCCGCCGCGGGTCATCTCACAAAGGAGTCGCAGGAGAAGATGCAGCGCATCGAGAACTGCATTCACTGCAACCACTGCGCCAACCACTGCCCCTACGGTCTCGACACGCCGCGCCTCCTCGCCGCGAACTACGAGGATTACAAGACGTTCCTCAAATAAGACAAAAAATCCCGCTTCCCCGTGCAAAGGGGAGCGGGATTTTCTCATCGCTTTTTACTTTCTGTACTTCTCCACAACCGCCTTCATATCGTCCCACTGCTTCTCATAGTCGGAGACAAGCTTGAATTGTGTACGGCAGCGGTCGAGATTCTGGCCCTCGCGGTGGGTGCGGAAATAGTGGTCGCCCTCGAGATAGTCGGTCAAAAAGCGGATGCCGCATTCGAGCGTCATGAGCTTTGCGCCCCAGGGCAGGTAGTCGAGCTCCGCGTCCGTCAGCGCGCCGGCCGCACCCTCCAGATACCCTCTTGCGTAGACGTCGAACAGAGAAATATCAAAGTTGACCTTCGACAGATCCTGCTCATCTTCCGCGCTGTGGTTCGCGCCGAAGCGGATGGAGTCGCCGAAATCGTTGATGGAGAGACCCGGCATGACGGTGTCGAGGTCGATGACGCAGATACCCTCGCCGGTCACCCGATCAATGAGGACGTTGTTAAGCTTCGTGTCGTTGTGCGTGACGCGCAGAGGGAGCTTGCCCTGGCGCAGCGCTTCCAGCGCGACGGAGCAGTCCGCCTCGCGGGCCGCGACAAAATCGAGCTCGGGCTGAACATCCTTCACGCGCCCCATCGCGTCGGCGGCGACGGCGGCCTTGAGCTTTCTGAGACGATCCTCTGTGTCGTGGAAATGCGGAATCGTTTCGTAGAGCGTTTCCGCCGGATAATCCTTGAGCATCCGCTGGAATTTGCCGAAAGCGCGCGCGGAAGCCTCAAAAAGCTCCGGCGTCTCGTCTGCCTGCAGGCAGACGGTATTTTCGATGAACGGATAGACGCGCCATGCGCCGCCCTCCGCGTCGGTGAAAAAGCTTTTCCCGTCCTTCGCCGGAACGACCTGCATCGTTTCACGGGCGGGGTCGCCGCCCGCCGCGGCAATTTCCCTGCTCAGGAACGAGGTGACGCCCACGATGTTTTCCATGAGCTGATCCGGGTGATGGAACGCGGCGGTGCTGATCCGCTGCAGGATGAAGCGCCGGCAGGGATCCTCGCCGGGCTGCGTGTGGACGCAGAAGGTATCGTTGATATGGCCCGCGCCGTAGCGGACGGCCCCGACGACCTCGCCGCCAAAGTCAAACGCGCTGAGCGCGTCCTGTAAGTGCTTTTCTGCCTGTCCCATCTTTCTCAGTCCTCCCAAAGCTTGTCGGGATACAGTCCGCCCGCAGTCATGTCGGCGATGGCCTTGACGACGACCGGCTTGTCGTCGCGGTAGGTGACGCCGTACCATTTGTCTGTGCTGCGCAGCACCTTGACGCGCGCCTTGTTTTCCTCGAGCAGCTGGGTCACAACGCTCGGCAGGAAGTATTCGCCCTTGAGCGGGTTTTCGAGGAGCGCCTTGTCAAGAAACGCAGGAAAACGGCGCTCTGCTTCGTCAATGAAGCTCCGGGTGAAGCCCCACAGATTCATGGAGACAATCGTGCTGCCGGGGAGCTCGGTCCAGGTCTTGCCGTCGTCCTCGGTAAATCGGGCGTTTTCGCCGTCCTTTTCGATGCGGGTGCGCTCCGTGACACGCACAAGATAGCCGTTGTCGTCCTCCTCGCAGACGCCGCGCGCAACATGGCCGTTCTCGGTGACGGTGTTGCCAAGAAGATAGGCGACCATTGCGAACTCATAGCAGTCCGGCTGATCGGGATGCTCCTCGAGATACTGGTAAATCGTGCGGAAGGCGTCCGGGCCGTAGTAGTCGTCCGCGTTGATGACGGCGAACGGGCCGTCGACCACCTTGCGGGCGGCGAGAATGGCGTGCGCCGTGCCCCAGGGCTTCACGCGGCCCTCGGGGATGGAGTAGCCCGCGGGCAGATCGGCGAGCTCCTGATACGCGTATTCGACGTGGATGATCTTCGAGAGGCGATCACCGATAGCGGATTTGAACGTCTCCTCGATCTCGTGCTTGATGACGAACACGACCGTTTCAAAGCCCGCGCGCCGCGCGTCGTAGATCGAGTAATCGATGATGAGCTGGTTGTGATTTCCGACGGGATCGATCTGCTTGAGTCCGCCGTAGCGGCTCCCCATACCCGCTGCCATCACGACAAGTACCGGTTTGTTCATGTAAACCATCCTCCCCTGAATCGTCTGATATTGTCCCGGCGCTCTCGGCGCCCCTTCCTTAACTGTGTCCCTATTATACCGCGGATTTCCGAAAAAAGGAATAGACGATATTATCCGTTGTGTGCACTATCGTCCGAAGAGGTTCCGGGAAGCTCAGCAAGCATTTTGACGCTGCGCGCATATTCGCTCGGCGTCATTCCGGTTGAAAGGTGAAATCGTCTCGAAAAATAGTGAACGGACTGATATCCGAGCCGGGCGGCGATCTGCGTAAAGTTCAGCCGCCCTTCGCGGATCATGCGGCGGGCCGCCCTGATTTTCAGTCCGCTGAAGTATTCCATCACGCCGCCGCCCGTTTCAGCATGAAACAGCTTTTGCAGCTGGCTTCTGCCGACGAGCGTATCGCGGCAGACGTCCTCGAGCGTGAGCGGCATATCGAGGTGCTGTTCGAGATAGGCGGAGACGCGCGCGACGGTTTCGTCCCGGATTCCGGCGGGCATCCGGGAGGGATCGTGGCGGCTCCTCCGCCGGAGCAGGCGCAGGAGAAATTCCTCAAGCGCGGCGCAAATGAGCTGCTCCCCGCCGAAGGGCGCGTCCTCCCGCCGCTCGAGCATGGTGGTGTACGGCAGGTTCAGCGGTGTGGAAAACGCGGCGGCGCTCTCCTCAACGATGCGGGCGAGCAGCGTGCGCTCCTCGACTCCAACGGTTGTGACGAGGCCGCGGAACACGTCCATGCAGGCGTCACAGCAGGCAAAGCTGACGACAACAAGGTCGGGCGGCACGCCGACGGCGGACAGCGAGTGAAATTCTCCCGGCTCGTGGAAGATGATTTGCCCGCTCGAGAGATCGCAGCTGCGTTCCCCGGCGATGACGCGCAGGATTCCCTTATCCACATAGAGAAACTCCCAGAAATCGTGCGATTCGCCGGGGAAAGCGTAGCTGCCCGAGTATTCAAAGTAGTGGACGGTGTACAGCGCCGTGACGGTCAGCGGCCTTTTCGGAACGAGCGGCGTGTACGACCCTGTTTCCCGCTTCATTTCCCGGAGGGCTCGCCTTCGCCGATCCGCCGCACATTCTTGCGGTATTCGAGCGGGCTCATGCCCTCGATCCGCCGGAAGCTCTGCGAAAAGTAGCTCGGGGAGGAGAAGCCGAGGATCTGCGCAATCTGGGAAAGAGAGTGGTCTGTGTTGGAGAGCAGGAACCGGCTTTCCTGTGTGCGCTTGGCAATCAGATAGTTGATGGGGGAGACGTTGTACTCCCGCCGGAAGGCGTGCACAAGATAGTATTTGTTCATATGCGCAACCTCGGCCAGCTGATCGAGCGTCAGGTTTTCCTTGAAATGGTTGTCGATGTAGCGGCGCACGAGGCAGCACTCGCGGCTGCTCTTGCGCTCTACCGCGTCGGAGGCGATGGACAGGCCGTCACGCCGCTGCAGGCGGAGGAGAATGATGTGAAGCAGATGCTGGCACACCGCCTGATAGCCCAGCTGGCCCGCCTTGGCCTCCTGCGTCGGCAGACGGAGACACCAGGTCATTTCCTCACGGCCTGTGTCGAGGCGAATCAGGGCGAAGCCTTCTCCTTCTCCCTGAACCTCGAGACCGTCGACGCCGAGGACGGTGTATTCCATCGGACTGCCCTCCTGGCTCGTCTCCGTGTGCGGAACGCCCGCGTTGACGAGGACGAGATCGCCTGCGGCAATCGGAAAACTTGCCTCCTGAAGCTGAAAACGCCCGCGTCCTCCCGTAACGTAAAAGAGCTCTGCGCAGGAATGGGTGTGCAGCGTGGAATTCCATTCCTGACTGTATTGCGCGCAGCTGACATACAGCAGCTTGACGCCGGGCTCCTGTGCTGCGACGCCGGTGGCGGGCGGCATGATATAATGCGTGGAATTCATACGGAACCTCCTTTCGCATCATCTGCTCCTATTATAATGCGCTTTTGGAAATTGTGTAACTTATTTAAAACAAATTGAAATTATTCCGTGATTATGGAAAATATATGAGACAAAACTGCCGCCGGAGAATTTATACTCTCCGGCGGCAGTCGAGCTTGTCGAAAAAGGGTAGGCTGCATAAAATCGGAAGCTTTCGGCTCGGTGCAAATCGTTCGGAAAAAGACGCTTCGCTGTTTTTCCTGGCTTTTTTTACGGCTTCGCCAACTATTTTGGGGCGCTGCCCCAACCCCCGCAGCCTTTTGAAAAAGGCTGGCGAAAACTTCACGTTTGCCCTATTTCAGCTTTTTCGACAGCCTGAACTGCCGCCGGAGAATTTATACTCTCCGGCGGCAGTCTGCATTAACGGATGGCCTCAAGCGCCGGGATCCGGACAGCCTTGTTGGCTGGGTACAGGCCGGAGCCTACGCCGATGAGGACGGAAAAGAGAATGGCAAAGCCATACAGCCACGGGGGGATGACGGAGACGCGCGTGACGCCTTCCCCGCCCAGAATGGCAGGAAGCAAATTTTCGGCGGCAGGAGGGCCGAGAGAGAAAAAGTTGATTGCCGCCGAGGTGAGAAAGCTGATTCCGCATCCTGCGATGCCTCCGATTAGGCCGATGACGGCGGCCTCGAGCAAAAAGAGCTTCCTGACGTCGCCGATATAGCAGCCAAGCGATTTCATGATTCCGATCTCCCGCGTGCGCTCTGAGATGGAGGTCATCATGGTGTTGGCAATGCCGAGCGCCGCGACGACGAGGGAGATGGCGCCCAAGCCCGCAAGCGTCATCTGCTTCTGACGCGCCTCGTCCTCCATGGGCTTGCGGATGCTTTCCATGGAATCGGTGGGGAAGCCGAGCGCTTTGATCTCCTTTTCAACCGGCGCGACGTCCCCGAGCTGCGACGTTTTGACGAGGACGGAGCCGTACGACTGCTTTTTATTTCCCGATTTCTGGATTTTTGACTGCAGATTCTGCAAGTCGGCAAGCGTCATGACAACGCCTTCGGACGTTTCATACCCTTTTGAATAATCCTCGCGCAGAACACCGACGACCTTGTATGAGGAAGAAAAGCTTTCATTGTCGTTTTCCACCGTCAGGGTGACATTCTGGGAGAGCGGCTTAAAATAGGGATCCGGCGCATTTGGATAATTGCCGTCCTCATCCGGCTCGCCCTCCCAACGGTTGACGGTGTTCGTTCCCTCGGGTCGAAGCGTGTCGCGGAAGGCGTAGGCGAAATACTGACCGACGAGGATTTCCCCGCTTTTCTGCGGCATCCTTCCCTCCAGAAGGCGATAGCCCATCGCCTCGAGCTGGTTGGTGTCGTACGCGGCGATCGTCGCCCAGTCCACCTGAAAGCGATTGCCCGCCCCTGTTTTCAGGAGTGTTGAAACGCCGTCGAGGCTTTGCTTTGGGGTGACGGCCCGCACGCCGTCCATGGAACGGAATCGGGAGGCGGCCGTCTCGTCAAGAGGCTGCTTCCCGCGCCCTCCCTGCTGCGGCGTCACCGTGATGATGGTGAGGTCGCCCATCTGGGAGAGCAGCCGTTCCTGCGCTTCCCGCATTCCAAAACCGATAGACGCCATCACGACGATGGAACAGCAGCCGATGACGACGCCGAGTACGGTGAGAAAGGTGCGCGATTTGCGACGCAGAAGATTTTGAATGCAGGTGCGGAACAGATCGTTTTGTTTCATGGATTACGCCTCCGTGTCCGTCGGCTCGCCTGACTCGCCTTCAGGCTCGTCCCAGCCGGTCCAATCCTCGGCGGGCTGCTGTTTTTTCTTTCTGCGGCGGACAAGGGTCACGGCAATCCCCGCGGCAAGCACTGCCGCGCCGGCTGTGCCGCCCAGGACGGCGCCCCACGGGAAACCGGGTTCCTCCGGTTCCTCCGCGACAAAGCCGTCGTCGAGCATGGCGTCGATAGACGGATCCTCCGCGAACACCTCCACCGGAAATTCCTTTGTCTGAAGCTTCTCGTTGGCGTCCTCGTAGGTGATCTTGATCACGAGAGGGAGAGCGCCTGCTTCCTGCGGAGTGAACACAAATCCGATGCTGCCGCCTGCTCCGGCGGAAATGTTCCCCACATACTGTGTCTTTGCGGGAGTTTCAATGCCTTCCCCCTCCACGGCGGCCTCCACGTTCGCAATTTCGCCCTTTCCCTTGTTGACGTACGGAAGCGTCAGAACGGCTTCCTCGCCGACGGAGAGCGAGTCGGGGATCTGCGGATCGCTGATCTCAAAGCGATCCGGCTGGACGACCGGCATGGCGAGGCGGACGTCCTCTCCGGCGGACGCGCGTTTTCCACTGTCGGCGTACTCAAATTTGAACGAGAGCGCGACGCTCTGTGCGCCGCTCTTCGCTCCCGGCAGCGCCTGCAGCGGGATAGTCTGCTCCTGTCCGGCGCCCGCGGCGAGCGATGCGAAGTAGAAGCTGCTCGTTCCGCCGGAGACGGTGAAGTTTTCCCCGCCGTCGACCGTCAGCAGAATGTTTTCTATCGCCATTTTCCCGGTGTTCTCAAATCGGAATTTGAGGTCAAAGCTACTGCCTGCGTCAACGCTCTCCCCTCCGTAGGAAAACTCGTTAACGACGACATGCGGCGCGGGCGCTTCCATCGGCTCTCCCCCGGGCGTACCAGGCGCGGAGGGGGCGGCCGGAATGGTGAGACGATCGGAGGAATCTCCCTGCGTCATGGTGCCGCCGGCGTCGTAGGAGTATTTGAGTTCGGTCTGGATTGACTGATTGGGCGAGGAAATTTCGGAAAGCGCGCGCACCTTCAGCGTGACGGAGGCGCTCTTGCCGGGTTCGAGATCAGCGAGCAGGACGCTTCCCCCGTCGCTCTCAATCAGCAGGGCTTCGGAGGGGGAGAAGGACGCCAGCGGGGAGACGAGCTTCACTCCTCCCATGTTGCGGAACGTCACCGTGACGGAGGCGGTTTCGCCGGGAGACAGCGGCTTTTTGAGCTCTGAGCGGGACACGAGCACCACGGGAGGCGCCGCGCTCTCCCGCGCGGCAGCAGGGACGGGAAGCTTTTCTGAGGCGGTTGCCTGCGTCTCCGAGACGTTGTTGAAGTAGGAATATTTGAGGTCGGCCTGCAGGAACTGGTTCGGCGATGTGATGGAGGAAGCGGCGCGCACTTTGACCTTCATCGACGCGGTCTGCTTTCCTCTCACGTTTTCGAGAAGGAAGGTATATGAGCCGCCTGCTATCGTCAGGGATTCTGAGGGGGTTAACGTGACCACGGGCGATTTGAGCTCGAGATCGCTGAGATTGCGGAAATTGAGCGTCAGCTCCATTTCCTGTCCTGCCGCCAACGGTTCCTTGAGTTCGGGACAGGAAATCAGAACGATCGGCTCCGCAGCGGGCGAAGGATCGCGCTCGATCTTCGGCTTTTCCTCATAGACTTCAGCCTCGGGAACGGTCAGCTCAATCGTCTGCGCAGTGCCGCCGCCCTTTTTTGTGATCTGAAAGCGCAGGCTCTGCCCGGAGCCGGAGTACTTGAGCTTGGAGAGCTTCACGCGCAGCTCGAGCGGTCCGGAACCGGACGATTCCTTTGAGACGGAGACGGAGCCGCCCGAAAAGCTGTCGAGCAGCTTGCTGAAATCATAGTCCTCCGCGCGGAACGAGTCGGCGGAGAGGGAGACGTTTTTGACGGTGACGGTGATATCTGCCGTTGCCCCGCGCGTCAGCCTGCTTTTCGAGACGGAATACCCGACGGCAAAAAACGAACCCTCATCGTCGGACAGG
>CASFAA010000143.1 GCA_949292505.1 uncultured Oscillospiraceae bacterium | reverse complement strand
TCGCGCACCGGCCCGCACGGCGTGACGCTCGGGCCCGATATGCTGACCATCGAGGCCGGCCCCGTGCGCATCGCGCCGAGCCAGCCCTTCAGCGCCGGCAGCGGCTACGAGGGCCACGAGTTCTTCGAGGGCCCGTCGATCAGAAAGCGCGGCGATCTGTACTATTTTGTGTACTCGTCGATCCGGATGTTTGAGCTCTGCTATGCGGTGAGCCGCTCGCCGATGGAGGGCTTCACCTACGGCGGCGTCATCGTCGCGAACAACGATCTGCACATCGATTCCTACAAGCCCGCGGAAAAACCGATGTTTTACGGAGGAAATAACCACGGAAGTATTGTGGAAATCGCGGGAAAGTGGTATATTTTTTATCATCGACATACTGACGGAACGAACTTCAGCCGCCAGGGCTGCATTGAGCCGATTTCCTTCACGGAAGACGGCTCCATCCTCCAGGCGGAGATGACTTCCTGCGGCGGAAACGGCGGCCCCCTCGAGGGCAGAGGGACGTACCCCGCGTACATTGCCTGCCAGCTCTTTACGGCGGGCGGTGAGGATCCGCTCACGACCGGCGCGCCCGGCGAATGGATGGACTGCCGCTTCCCGAAAATCACGCAGGACGGGCGCGACGGGGACGAGCTCCCCGGCTACGTCGCCAATCTCCTCTCCGGCGCAACGGCCGGCTTCCGCTACTTTGACTGCAGAGGCGTGCGCCGCGTCGCCATTCGCGTGCGCGGCTACTGCAAGGGCGCTTTCTGCGTCAGAACAAAGTGGGACGGCCCGGCGCTCGGGATGATTCCCGTGGAGTTTTCCAACGTCTGGAAGGAATACGCTGCCGACATCGCGATCCCGGACGGCGTGCAGTCTCTCTACTTCACCTATGTAGGGCAGGGAGCGGCGAATTTCGCTTCCTTCACACTTGAATGAAGGCCAGAGGCCGAAAAGGAGGGTTCCATATGAACCGTGAAACCGCAAGAAAGCTGGCGAAGGAGCTTGTCGCCAAGATGACGGTGGAGGAGAAGGCTTCTCAGCTCCGCTTTCAGGCTCCCGCGATCCCGAGACTCAACATTCCCGCCTACAACTGGTGGAACGAGGCGCTTCACGGCGTGGCGCGCGCCGGTACGGCGACCATGTTCCCCCAGGCCATCGGCATGGCCGCGATGTTCGACGACGATTTCCTGAAAACGATCGCCGAAGCCATCGCGGTGGAGGCCCGCGCGAAATACAATATGCAGTCCGCCCAGGAGGACCGCGATATCTACAAGGGCCTGACGCTCTGGTCGCCGAACGTGAACATCTTCCGCGATCCGAGATGGGGCAGAGGCCATGAGACGTACGGCGAGGATCCGTTCCTCACCTCCCGTCTCGGCGTCGCCTTCATCAAGGGACTGCAGGGCGACGGCGAGTATCTGAAGACCGCCGCGTGCGCGAAGCACTTCGCCGTCCACTCCGGCCCGGAGGGCAAGCGCCACGAGTTTGACGCCCGCGTCGGCCAGAAGGATCTGTGGGAGACGTACCTTCCCGCCTTCGAGGCCGCCGTCAAGGAAGCCGGCGTCGAGTCCGTGATGGGCGCGTACAACCGTACCAACGGCGAGCCGTGCTGCGGCAGCAAGACGCTGCTCATGGATATCCTGCGCGACACCTGGGGCTTCGAGGGGCACGTTGTTTCCGACTGCTGGGCGATCTGCGATTTCCACCAGACGCATCACGTCACCAACACCCCGCCCGAGTCCGCCGCCCTCGCGCTGAACAACGGCTGCGACGTCAACTGCGGCTCGATGTACGCCTACCTGCTGCAGGCGCTCGAGGAGGGCCTCATCACCGAGGAGAAGCTCACCGAGGCCGCGGAGCGCCTGTTCACGACGCGCTTCCTGCTCGGCCTGTTCGACGAGAACTGCGAGTACAACAAAATCCCCTACGAGGAGGCGGATTCCCCCGCGCACAACGAGCTCGCGCTCGAGGCGGCCCGCCGCTCCCTCGTCCTGCTCAAGAACGACGGGGTGCTCCCGCTCGCGAAGGAGAAGCTCAAAAAGATTGCCGTCATCGGCCCGAACGCCGACAGCCGCGCGTCCCTGAACGGCAACTATCACGGCACCGCCTCGCGCTACATCACCGTGCTCGAGGGCCTGCGCGCCGAGCTTGGCGACGACGTGCGCATCCTCTACAGCGAGGGCTGCCACATCTTCAACGACCGCGTAGAGGGTCTCGCCCTGCCGGACGACCGTCTCGCGGAGGCGAAGGCGTGCGCCGCGCTGAGCGACGTCGCGGTGGTCTGCGTCGGCCTCGACGAGACGCTCGAGGGCGAGCAGGGCGACACCGGCAACCTCAGCGCGTCGGGCGACAAGCTCAGCCTCAAGCTCCCCGCTTCGCAGGAGCGTCTGATTGAGGCGGTTGTCTCCGCCGGCAAGCCGGTCATCGTCGTTCTCCTCGCGGGCAGCTCCATCGACCTTTCCTACGCGCAGGAGCACTGCGCCGCCGTCGTGCAGGCGTGGTATCCGGGCGCTCTCGGCGGACGCGCCGTCGCGGAGCTCCTTGTCGGCAAGTTCAGCCCCTCGGGCCGTCTGCCGCTGACCTTCTACTCGTCGGAGAACACCCTCCCCGACTTTGAGGACTACAGCATGAAGGGCCGCACCTACCGCTATCTCACGGAGGAGCCGCTCTATCCGTTCGGCTACGGCCTCTCCTATACGAAGTTCGCGTACCTCTCCCTCGAGATGCCCGAGACGCTCGCCGCCGGCAGCGACATGGACGTCAAGGTTCGCCTGAAGAACGTCGGCGATCGCGAGGGCGCCGAGGTCGTTGAGCTTTACCTTTCCGGCCGCCCGGGAGACAACCAGCCGATCCGCAGCCTCTGCGGCTTCGCCTGCGTGGAGCTTGCTCCCGGCGAGGAGCGCGAGGTCACGATCCGCGTTCCCGCGTCTGCGATGCTGACCGTCTCCGAGGACGGCTCCCGCGCTGTGCTGCCGGGCCACTACTGCGTCACCGCCGGCGGCTCGCAGCTTGACAGCAGAAGCCTCGAGCTCACGAAGAGCGAGGGCGTCTGCGGCTTTGTAGACATTCAGGGCTGAGCGGCTGTGCTCGCCATGTCATTGTGAAGGAAGGATTTGAAATTATGGCTATTTTGCAGGTGAATCCCGCCAAAAAGGGCGCGGTCATCAATAAGAACCTCTACGGACATTTCTCCGAGCACCTCGGCCGCTGCATCTATAACGGCATGTTTGTCGGCAAGGACAGCCCGATCCCGAATGTGAACGGGATGCGCACCGACGTCGTCGAGGCGCTCAGAAACATCAAAATCCCCGTGCTGCGCTGGCCGGGCGGCTGCTTCGCCGATGAGTACCACTGGAAAGACGGCATCGGCCCGAAGGAGACGAGAAAGCGCATGGTCAACACGAACTGGGGCGGCGTCGTGGAGGACAACTCCTTCGGCACGCACGAGTTCATGGAGCTGTGCCGCCAGCTCGGCTGCGAGCCGTATGTCAACGGCAACGTCGGCAGCGGCACCGTCCAGGAGATGAGCGAGTGGGTCGAGTACATGACGTTCGACGGCGTCTCCCCGATGGCGGAGATGAGAAAGCAGAACGGGCAGGAGAAGCCCTGGAAGCTCAAGTACTTCGCCGTCGGCAATGAGAACTGGGGCTGCGGCGGCAATATGCGCCCCGAGTTCTACGCCGACCAGTTCCGCCGCTACGCGACGTACGTCAGAAACTACGGCGACAACAAGGTGTACAAGATCGCCTGCGGCCCGAACGTGGACGACTATGAGTGGACGGATAAGGTTATGGCGATCGCCGGTAAGTTCGCCGACGCCATCAGCCTGCACTACTATACCCGTCCGCGCTCCCTCGCGTGGGACGACAAGGGCCCGGCCACCGGTTTTGAGGAGTGCGAGTACTGGACGACGCTGCGCAACGCGCTGTGGATGAACGAGCTCATCGAGAACCATCTCGCCATCATGCGCCGCCACGATCCGGAACGCCATGTGGACCTCATCGTCGACGAGTGGGGCACCTGGTACGACGTCGAGCCCGGCACGAACCCCGGCTTCCTCTATCAGCAGAACACGATGCGCGACGCGCTCGTCGCCGCGCTGACGCTCAACATCTTCAACCGTCACGCGGACGGCGTCGCCATGGCGAACATCGCCCAGATCGTCAATGTCCTGCAGGCCGTCATTCTCACGGAGGGTGAGAAGATGCTCCTGACCCCGACGTATCACGTCTTCGAGATGTACAAGGGTCACCAGAACGCGACGCTCCTCGAGAGCTGGGTCGAGACGCACGACGTCGGCGACGACAAGGTGCAGCTGCCGAACCTGCAGCAGTCCGCGTCCGTCGACGAGAACGGCCGCATCCTCGTCACTGTCGCGAACATCTCCCTCAAGGACAGCGAGACGCTCGCCGTCTCCGTTCCCGGCAAGGAGCAGGCGAAGGTGTCCGTCCGCGTGCTGACCGGCTCGATGGACGCGCACAACACGTTTGACGCGCCCGAGACCGTCAAGCCCGTCGACTGGACGGACTTTAAGCAGGAGAACGGCGTCCTCACCGTCACCGTTCCGCCGTGCAGCGTCACCGCCATCACGCTCGACTGAAAACTGTGAAAAGGGCCGGCGCGAAGCGATTTTTGCTTCGCGCCGGCCTTGGCGCGTCCGGGCGCGCCCATAGAGAACCGCCCGCGCGGGCGAAGAGAAAGGGATTATCAGACATGACCGGAAGAGAACGCTTTATCCGCACGCTCAAATGTGAAAAAATCGGGGGACAGGTGCCGACCTTCGAGCTCGACTTTTTCCTGACCATGGAGGCCTTCGGCAGGCTCCACATTTCCCACCGCAACTACCACCAGTGGAAGCAGATGAGCCAGAAGGAGAAGACGCTCCACATCAAGGACATCGCCGACCTGTATATCCAGGTTGCCAGACGGTACGGCCACAGCGCCATCTTCATTCAGCCGAACATCCCGATCGAGCCGGGCGATGTGAGCATCACCCAGTGGATCCTCGAGGAGATCCGCGACAGGACGGGCGACGAGTTCTTCATCATGCGCCACGGCGACCCGACGTGGGCGATCCCGGACGGCGAGCACATGATGGATTTCTCCATCAAAATGTACGAGGATCCCGACAGCCTCAACGAGGAGTCGAAGCGCCGCCTCGACTGGCTTTTTGACAACGCCGCGAAGCTCGACCAGCGCGGCCACCTGCTCGACGCCTACGCGTTCTGCTCCGACTACTGCCTGAACACGAACCCGTTCTTTCCGCCCGATCTCTTTGAGGAGCTGATTGTGCCTACGCTCAAGGCTGGCATCGACGGCCTGCGCAGTATGGGCTACTACACCATCAAGCACACCGACGGCAACATCATGCCGATCCTCAAGCAGATCGCCGACTGTAAGCCCGACGCCATCCATTCGCTCGACCCGCAGGGCGGCGTCAGCATCCCGGAGGTGCGCAAGATTGTCGGCGACGATATGTGCCTTATCGGCAACGTCAACTGCGGCCTGCTGCAGACGGGCACCGACGAGGAGTGCGACGCCGACGTGATGCGCGCTCTGCGCGAGGGCATGGCGAACGGCCGCGGCTACATCTTCGCGACGTCCAACTGCGCCTACACCGGCCTCCCGCTCGAGCGGTACGAGCGCATGATCCAGCTCTGGCGCGAGCACGGCAGCTACGGCCCCGAGCTCGTCTGAGCTTCCCCCCGAGAACAAAGGGCCTCCTGCACACGCAGGGGGCGCTTTTTCATATCCCGTCACGGCTTCCGGCTGCTCCTCGCGTAATCGGAGGGCGCGCAGTGAAAATACCGCTTGAACTGCTTCGAGAAGGCGTAGGAATCGACGTACCCGAGGCTCTGCGAAACGGCCTTCACCGATTCGCCCTCGAGCAGCATCATCTGGGCGGTCGTCAGCCTCTTTCGCTGGCGGTACTCATCCATCGAGACGCCTACCTCGCGCTGGAATTGCTTGCGCAGGCTCTCGTATCCGACGCAGAGCTGCCGCGCAACCTCCTCGAGCGGCAGCTCGCGCCGCAGATCCTTCTCAAGCAGCTCGCACGCGCGCCTCGTAGAGGCCGACGCCGAGGGGTACGGCGCGGCGCGCGTCAGCGTGAGCGCAATCCGCTCCGCCTCGAGCAGGCAGGGCGCGAGCTCCTGGTCGGAGGCGGCGGTGAGCTGCGCCAGCAGGCTCTGGAACAGGGAGAGCTTGCTTTCGGGATGCGGGAACATCCCAATGGGGACGGTGGGATCGAGCAGCCCGAGGCGGCAGAGCGCGTCGAACGCGCAGCGCCCGAAGCTTACATAGAATTCGAGCCATTCGCCGTCCGGCTCGACGCGCGTGGAGTGCACGCACCCCGGCAATCGCTGGCAGACGCTTCCGGCTCCGAGCGGGGCGCGAACGCCCGTCTCATCCCAATATTCCCCGCTACCCTGCAGCAGGACAAAGCAGCTGTAGTACGGGATGCAGTGGTCGATCTGCGATTTCTGCGCCGTGCGCTTGCGCATGAAGCCGCAGGAGAGCAGCCCGTCCTCCGGCGTGCCGCCTACAAAGCGGTACGTCACCTCGTGCCGGATCTCCGCGAGGGGAGACGCTTTCATACGCTTTCCTCCCTTTTCCCAATTTGGACGGTATATTTCCCATTCACGCTATTGCGGAGGGTGGTGAAAACAGTTTATCATGAATCCAAACGGAAGTCAAAGCGCCGGGTGCGTTTTCCGGCGCCGCCATGAAAAAGGGGAGTGAAACGCTTGTACGAGAAAACAAATCCGCGCAGGGAATTCCACACCAGACCGGACTGGGAGAACCTCGAGGTGCTCTCGATCAACCGCGTACCCGCGCACTCGCGCTGGGGCGCGTACGACACCGTGGAGCGGGCGCTGACCTGCCGCTGTGGGGAGAGCCCCAACATGATGAGCCTCAACGGGACGTACCGGTTCCGCCTGTACGACCGCCCGGAGGAGGTCGACGATTTCTACCGCCCGGACTACGACGACAGCGCGTTCGCCGAGATTCCCGTCCCCTCCAACTGGGAGGTGCAGGACTTCGGCGAGCCCATTTACACGAACGTCGCCTACCCGTTCCTGCGCGGCGAGGAGCGCTGCTGGCTGACGGCGAAGGAGGGGGCGGAGCCGGTTCCGAACGAGCCGTACGTCCCCGACAAAAACCCCACCGGCTGCTACCGGAAGGAGTTCACGGTCGACGAGTCCTTCCTCGGGAAGGAGCTCTACCTCACCTTCGAGGGCGTCGAGACCGCCTTCTATCTGTGGGTCAACGGCGAGCCCGTCGGCTACTCGCAGGACAGCAAGCTTGCCGCCGATTTCCGCGTGACAGACTTCGTGCGCCCCGGCAAAAACCTGCTGGCGCTCCAGGTCATGCGCTTCGCCGATTCCACCTACGCAGAGGATCAGGATTACTGGTACCTCTCCGGCGTCTACCGCAATGTGTGGCTCACGGCGAAGCCCGCCCTGCACATCGACGATGTGCACTGGACAGCGCTCCCCGATGCGGCTTTTTGCGGCGGCACGTTCTCGGCGGACGTGCGCGTCTCCCGCGTGCCGGGCTTCGCGGCCTGCACCGTGCGCACGTCGCTCTACGGCCCGGACGGCGCGCGCCTCGCTTCGGCGGAGTCTCCCGTACAGGCCGCCGCCGAGTATCGCACCGATCGCGTTCCCACCGCGAACACGGCCCGCGCGAGTCTTACGCTCGACCGCGTTTCGCTCTGGTCGCCTGAGACGCCCGTTCTCTACACGGCGGTGTTCGAGCTTCTTTCCCCGGAGGGGGACGTCCTCGACATCGAGTCGAGCCGGTTCGGCTTCAAGCGCGTCGAGGTGCGCTCCGGCGTCGTGTACCTCAACGGATGCCGGCTGATCATCCGCGGCGTCAACCGCCACGACCACTATTACAAGACGGGCCGCGCCGTGCCGCGCGAGGTGATGCTCGAGGAGATCCGGCAGATGAAGCGCATGAACATGAACTCCGTGCGCACCTGCCATTACCCCGATAGTCCCGAGTGGTACGATCTCTGCGACGAGTACGGCCTGCTTCTGATCTGCGAGTGCAACCTCGAGACGCACGGCGTCATGGGCGGGCTGACGCAGTCGCCGCGCTGGGCGGGCGTCTTCCTCGACCGCGCCGTGCGGATGGTCGAGCAGCACAAGAACCATGTCAGCATCTATTCGTGGTCGCTTGGCAACGAGAGCGGCACCGGCGCGAACCACGCCGCGATGTACGGCTTCATCAAGGAGTACGACCCCACCCGCCTGTGCCAATACGAGGCCGGAAACCCCGGAAAGAACATCTCGGACGTTCGCGGCAGTATGTACGCGACGGTTGACTCGATTCTCAAGATGCTCGCCGACCCGGAGGACGACCGCCCGATCATCCTCGTCGAGTACCTCTACCAGATCCGCAACAGCGGCGGCGGCATGGATCGCTTCCTCGAGCTGACGCAGCGCTATCCCCGCTTCCAGGGCGCGTACGTCTGGGACTGGCAGGACAAGTGCCTCGAGGGAACCGCGCCGGACGGGAGCCGCTTCTTCGCCTACGGCGGCGACTTCGGCGAGTCGTTCGTCGAG
>CASFAA010000142.1 GCA_949292505.1 uncultured Oscillospiraceae bacterium | reverse complement strand
TCAGAACGGCGGGATTGTGGACGCAGTCGCGGTCCCACGCGTCCCCGCCCGCGCCGGAAAGGGCAATTCCGCGGAAAACAAAGGGGCCAAACGGGGTTTCGGCCGTCGCGTACCCGATCTTCGAGTGCGTCACCCAGGCGTCATGCCCCTTCTCCCTCGGCCAGAAGGAAAAGTAGAGGTAGTAAAGGCCGTCGTCCCCCTTCGCAATCGAGCCGCACCAGACGATGAAGTCCTCATCGCGCAGGCCGAAGACGGAGTACGGCTTGACAGGCCGCATTCTCTCAGCGAAATTCATCGTGATTCCTCCTCACACATTGTCGAGAATCTCCTGCCGCAGCGCCGCGCTCTCGGCGGGCGCGCACAGGCGCTCCAGCGTCTCATAGCTGTCGTAGTCCTCGCCGAGCTCGGCGCGCACCAGCGCGTCATACGCGGCGGGGAAGTCCGAGGTCAGCCCGATGTCGTCCATCGGGAAGGGCTCGAATCCGGCCTTCCGCGCGGGCGAGTCCTCCCGCAGGCGGAAATCTCCGTGTTTCCAGTCGAGGAACAGCGGATCGGCGGCCATGCTGTGCGCATCCGCACCGCGGCTCTGCTGGCAGGCGAGGAGCGACGCGCCGCCGTCGGGAGAGGCTTCGTCGAAATAGAGATTCCTGTCGATGTCGGCCTCCTCGAGGTGCACCTGCGTGAGCTTTCCGTCCACCACCGACTCGCGGTAGAAGGGCTGATGGGCCGCCGTCTTATAAAAGATGTTGCGCTCGACGCGCAGGCAGGCGTTCGGCGGCATTTTCGCGCGCTCGTAAACGTCGAGCAGGCTGACGTAGCCGATGAACATCCGCTTCGTCTCGCCCTGCGAATTCTCGTAGACAATGTCGCGCACGTCGGCGACAATGTTGTTCACCACATGATTTTCATAGTATTTCGTGTTGATGCCGCCGCCGGTGACGTTCCACACGACGTTCTGCTCGATCAGCGTGTCCTTGAGGAAGGCGTCGGTGCGGATGGCCTGCTGCATCCCGATCCCGTTGAGGTGGTGGATGAAGTTGCGGCGGATGACGTTCCCGCCGCCGACGTCGGAGAGGTAAATGGCGTTGCCGTCAAACATTTTCTGCATCGTGAGGAACATCTCGTTCTCCTCGATGAGGTTGTTCCGCGTCTGGTAGAAGGGCGCGATCTCCCGCCACTGGGCGTGCAGCTCCTCCGTGGTGGAAATGTCGCGCAGCTGCGACGCGGGCGGCAGCTCGCTGCGGCGGATCGTGCCCGCCATCTCGCGGTTCGGCTCCTTCGCGTTGAAGCAGTAAGGGCGCACGCCGCTCAGAACGATGGAATCGTACGGCAGATGGTGCAAAAGGTTGTTCCGCACGAGGTTTTCGCTGCTCTGCCAGAGCATGATGCCGTTCGAGTGGTAGATGAGCTCGCCGCAGTGATGAATGTGGTTATTGCAGACGCGGTTGCAGCGGTTCTCGTTGACGCGCCCCGGCCCGAAGCCGCACAGGAGGACGCCGGTGCCGCCGACGTGCTCGATGAGGTTCTTTTCGATCCGGTTCGACTGGCAGTGCAGGTCGAGCCGCACGCCCGCCGAGCCGCTCTCAAAGAGGCGGCAGCCGCGCAGGGCGCAGTCCTCCGCGCCGCGAAAGCGCACCATGGCGTTTCCCTTGTTCCACAGCTCCCAGTCGTGCTGCAGGCCGATGTCGTCCTCCGCGAACAGCTCGCGGTCGGCACGGGTGAAGGACAGGCCCTCGAACACGATCCCCTTGACGAGCTCGCCGTACTCGTGGCCGTCGACGCGAAAATATTCCGTGAGGCCGGGCGCGGCGACGTTCTCCGGCTCGCCGTGTTCGGGTACATAATAGATCACGCCGCGCCGCGTGTCAACCGCCCAGGAGCCGGGCTCCGTGAGGAAGTCGACGGCGTTCTCGAGGCGGCAGGAGCCGTCCCCCATG
>CASFAA010000141.1 GCA_949292505.1 uncultured Oscillospiraceae bacterium | reverse complement strand
GAAGCGGGTTGAGCGGAATCTGCGGCAGGAGATTTACAAGTGGGAGCACTGCCCCGCCGACATGGTGCTCCTGCCGTATCTGCTCATTCCGCACATCTACCGCAACACAAGCTACGGGATGACGGTGGAGGAGGAGCGCGCCGTCGTCGACAAGAAAAACGACATCACCGGTCACTACTACAAGACGCAGATCTTCGGCATGGAGGACGTCGAAAAGATTAAGACGCCGGTTATCACGCCCTGTCCGCAGGAGGAAGCGGAGGCCGCCGCTATCGCTGACGAGCTCTTTGCCGGCATCGCGCCGTGGAAGTTCAGGGGCACCATCCTGCACCTCGGCTTCTGGGATTTCCTGAGCCAGTGGGTCGGCGTCGAGAACTGCTACTTCAATCTCATCGACGAGCCGGAGCTGCTGCACGCGCTCATGCGCCGCCTCACAGACGCGACGATCGAGATGATCCGCCAGATGAACGAGTACGAGCTCTTTGACACGCAGAGCTTCACCTGCCACTGCACCTACACCTTCTCCGACAAAACGCCCGGCGGGAAAAGCGTCTCGCAGAACGCGTGGGCGTTCGGCATGGCGCAGATCTTCTCCTCCGTCTCCCCCGACGTCACGGCGGAGTTTGAGGTTCCCTATATGCAGGAGGTCTACGCGCACATGGGCTCCGTCTACTACGGCTGCTGTGAAAAGCTCGACGACCGGCTCGACGTCGTCAGCCGGATGCCGAACATCCGCAAGGTCTCCTGCAGCCCGTGGAGCGACCGCGAGCACTTCGCCGCGACGCTGCCGAAGCAGTACGTCATGTCCGCGAAGCCGAACCCGGCCTTCCTCGCCGGGGAACAGTTCGACGAGGAGCTGATCCGCCAGGACCTGCGCCGCACCATCTCTGCCGCGCGGGAGCACGGCCTCGGCCTCGAGCTTCTGCTCAAGGATCTGAGCACCGTCCACTACAAGCCCGAGCGCATCTGGCGCTGGAGCGAGATCGCCGCCGAGGAGACGGCGCGCGGGTGAGAACGCTTTCCCTGAGCAAAGAGGCTTTCTTTCTCACGGGCAGTGCGGCGCTCACGCCGAAGGAGGAAGCGGCGAGCGGCGCAGGTCATTTTTGAAGCAGAAGAAAACAGGGCGATTGAGAAAACAGCCGCCGCGCAGGAAGGTCTTGCGCGGCGGCTGTTACTTTATTTGAGAACGGAACGGCTGGAGCGGTTGAATCGCTTCCAACCACCGCGCCATTGTCTTTCCGCCTGGTTTTCGGTACACTGAAGAAAACGGAAAGGGGATTGAGAAAATGCTCGAACATTTTGCGGATAATTTGAGGAAATACCGCATTCTCAAAAATCTGACACAGGAAAATCTTGCCGAATATCTCCGCATCACGCCGCAGAGCGTTTCCAAATGGGAACGCGGAGTTTCCCAAAGTTAAAGATACCACATCAATCCCACGCGGACTTTTGCTCAACCGATACAGCCGGAGGGCTGGATAACAAGAAAAGGCGGTATGCGCCCCGTGGAGGGGTAGCGTACCGCCTTTTCTTGTGGGGGTT
>CASFAA010000140.1 GCA_949292505.1 uncultured Oscillospiraceae bacterium | reverse complement strand
CGTATTGTCTTTTTCGACTGCCGCATAAAGGGTCAGGACTCACAACGCCACCTTCTTTCCTTCCGTCCGGTTTCAGCTTTGCCGGGGTGCGGTTCTCCCCTAGGGTATTATATCACAACTTTATGCGAAAGCAAGAGATAGAGCGAACTTTTACGCAATATTTTCACCTGCTTTGCTTTCATTGGCTCTCAAGGGCAAAAAACGCGGAAATCGAGGTTTTTTCCCGCTGACGCAAAAAGGACGCGCCATCCCCGCCGGGGATAGCGCGTCCCGCCCTGACGCAAACGATTGTCAGTTCAGGGAGAAGCTTGCGCACTCGGTCTCGTCCTTACGGCAGGCCGTGCTGCCGCATACGGAAATCATGGAAGCCGAGCACTTGTCGTTGCAGTAATGGACGCAGTTTCTCGCATTGCAGCGGATCTCAAGCGCCGTATTCGGCGCGGAGCAGGCGCAGTCGTTCGTATAGCCGTCCTTCTCCTGGAAGGAGGAGCAGTACGTCTGATCGCAGCCGTGCGCCGTGCAGCCCTCCACCTGGATGGAAGGACGGCAGCAGCAGTTATCCCTGTAATTCGCGCAGTTTTTCACGTCGCATTGTAAGCTGGTCATCAAGCAGACCCCTCTCTGTCAGGCCGCCTGAGAAGCGGGAGGCGCCAGACCTCCGCCGTCCCCGCGCGCCGTGTTGCGCCGGAATGCTCCGGCACCAGTAGTCTGCTCTGAAACCTGAAGATTATACGCGCAGCTTACTCTTTTTCGCAGGCGCCTCTCTCGCGCAGGATCGCCGAGAGAAGGCGATCTGCGGCCTCCTCCTTCGAGAGCAGCGGCAGCTCCTCCTCGCTGTGCTTTGTGATGATGGTGATCACGTTCGTCGACGTACCGAAGCCCGCGCCGGGAACCTTGAGGTTGTTCGCGGCAATCATGTCGACCTTCTTCTTCTCGAGCTTTTTGCGCGAATTCTCGAGCATATCGCGCGTCTCCATCGAGAAACCGCAGAGGAACTGGCCCTCGGGGCGGTGCTCGCCGAGGTACTGCAGGATGTCCTGCGTGCGGGCCAGCGGGATGCTCAGCTCGCCGTCCCCCTTCTTGACCTTGTCCTCGTAGACCTGCGCCGGGCGGTAATCGGCGACGGCGGCGGCCTTGATGATAATGTCCTGCTCCGGCTGGCGGCTCGTCACCTCGCGGAACATATCGGCGGCGCTGACGATATCTACCGTTTCCGCAAAGCGCGGCTTCTCGAGCGCCGTCGGGCCGCTGACAAGCGTGACGCGCGCGCCGCGCCGGGCGGCGACCTTCGCGATCGCGTAGCCCATCGAGCCGGTCGAGTGGTTCGTCAGGTAACGGACGGGATCGACGGCCTCCTGCGTCGGGCCGGCCGTCACGAGGAGACGCAGGCCCTCCATGTCCTTCTCGTACTCGATTGCCTGACGTGCCCAGTCGAGGATCACGTCGGGCTCGGGAAGCTTCCCGGCGCCGGTGTCGCCGCAGGCCAGCCGCCCTGCCGCCGCCTCGACAACCGTATAGCCGTAGCGCCGCAGCGTCTCCATGTTGTCCTGTGTGACGGGAGCCTCGTACATTCTCGTGTTCATCGCCGGGAAGACGAGCTTCGGGCACTGGCAGGCCAGGACGGTCGTGGTGAGCATATCGTCGGCGATGCCGTGGGCGAGCTTGGCGATGACGTTCGCCGTGGCGGGGGCGATGACGCACAGGTCGGCCTTCTTCGCAAGCGAGACGTGCTCGACGTGGAACTCAAAATTGCGGTCAAAGGTGTCGACGGGGCATTTGTTGCCCGTCAGCGTCTCAAACGTGATGGGATTGATAAAATTGACGGCGTGGGGCGTCATGATCACATGGACGTCGCAGCCGAGCTTGACGAGGCCGCTCGCCACATACGCCGCCTTGTATGCGGCGATGCCGCCGCTGACGCCGAGGAGCACTGTTTTTCCCTTCATCATGGAGATAACCCTTCCTTTCGCCTTTCCGGGACAAACCGGGACGTTTCTTCATTCAGTATAGCAGATCTTTTCCCGTTTGTCTCTGGTTTCGCGCGGAAAAAACCGGCTTCCCGAAGGGAGCCGGTCTCCTGTCAGTCCTGAAAAAGCGCTTCGAGCAGCCTCTCCTGCTGTCCGGCGAGCGTGCCGGCGCTGAAGGCGGGCAGCTTTTCCCGCTGGAAGCCCTCGAGGGCGCGCTGCGCCGCGGCAAGGCTCGCCGTGGCCCGGCGCACAATCCCGCGGTATCGCTCCGCCGTATCGGCGAGCTCGGCGGCATAGCGCTCGTCCGTCCCCTCGCGGACGGCGGCGCGGTAGACGTCGATCGTCTCGTCGCCTTCGCGTTCGGGGAAATACTCGTGCGGGGCGGTGCTGTCGAAGATGCAGAAGCCGAGCTCCCGCACGACGACCATGTCGGCGCTGTTCGGGTCAAGCGAGCAGCGGTAGAGCTCCACCGCGAAGCCGCGCTCCTTCGCCGCGGCGGCGACGCGCTTGAGAAGGGTCGATTTGCCCGTCCCGGGACGCCCTTTGACGAAATAGCGCTTCCGGAGCCCTGCCGTCACGCTCGGGATGTGGTCGACCGATCCAAACGCCGTGGCCGCGCCGAAAAAGCGCTCGACAACCGTCCCCTCTCCCCCGCGCGCCGAACGCCGCTCTGCGAGGAGCTTTTCGCACGTCTCCTGTGCGAGCGCGTCGACAGCGGGGAAGCTGAGATTTTCGATGTAATACTTCTCCCACTCGTCGTGGACGAGGCGCGCCTCCCCGAACTGCTTCCAGGCTGCGCGCAGGGCGGCCCTCGCTTCTGCAAGCGTCTCGTCCTCAAGGGCGGCAAGCGCGGAGAGCGCGCCGGGCCGCCACGTCTGCCGGTTGATAACGCCTGCGCCGCGTTCCGGCAGAATCACGCCCATCGGGCGGTTTGTCAGGCAGTGGTGGATAACCTCCGTGCGAAGCCCTTCCTCCGCCGCACGGGTACACACGCCCACCAGAAGCCGCTCGGCGATCTCGTCCGGGTAATCGCTGAGCTCAGCGACACGCCGAAGCCTGCCGAAGCTCTGGCTGTACAGATCCACATACCCCGCGGAGCTGTTGGCATCGACAAAATAATGGATGGTTCTGTTTTGTTCCATCCTCATTCCCCCTCACGCTTGAAGTCTGGCGCGGCGGACGAAAGCCCGCCGGAACCCGATTGGAGTATATGCGGAGCAAGGCTCTGTTATGCCGGAGACGCCGCCGTCACAGCGGCTGGCTGCGTCTCGGCCTGTTCCTTCTCGCTGCCGCGTCCTCCTCCCAAAGCTCGTCGAGCGCCGAGGAGAGCCGCTCCATCAGGGCAATGAGCGTTTCCATATTTTCCTCGCCGAAGCGATCCTCGAGCCGCTCGAGGACTGACGCCGCCTCCGCAAGCGCGTCGTCGATCGCCCTGAGTCCTTTTTCGGTCAGAGTCACCTTCACACTGCGGCGGTCTGCGGGATCCGCCCTGCGCACGACGCAGCCCTTCGCCTCGAGCGTGCCGAGGCTCTGCGAGACGGCAGGCAGGCTCGTGTGCGTGCTCGTCTGCAAATCGCCGATGCGCACCGCGTCCTCGCCGATCTGCTCGAGACGCAGCTTCATATGATACAACAGGAAAAATTCATTCTGGGAAAGACCCTGCGTGCGCAGCACCGGGCGGTTCTTTTTCAGCCCGCGCAGCGCTTCGAGCAGCCTTCTTCTCTGTTCCGCTTCCATATCGCACTCTCCTTCAAAAACGGTTCTTCCTCTTAACTGTCATCCTACTGAACATTTGTGAAGAAAGTTTGAAGAAATCATAAACGTTTGCATTCTGCGGCAGAAAGGCCGCGTCCCGGCGGGGGACACGGCCTTTCCTGCGAATTCACGGCGCGGTTCAGTGCGCAAACTGGCTGTTATAAAGCTCGGCGTAAAAACCGCCCTTTTCGAGGAGGCTTTCGTGGTTCCCCTGCTCGACAATGTTGCCGTCGCGCATGACGAGAATCACGTCCGCCTCGCGGATAGTCGAAAGACGATGGGCGACGATGAAGCTCGTCCTCCCCTGCATCAGGCGGGCGAACGCCTCCTGCACCTTGAGTTCCGTTCTCGTATCAATCGAGGAGGTCGCCTCGTCGAGAATGAGCATCGGAGGACGGCAGAGCATCACGCGGGCGATGCAAAGCAGCTGCTTCTGTCCCTGCGAGAGGCTTCCCCCGTCCTCGGTGATGACAGTGTCATAACCCTGCGGCAGGCGGCGGATGAAGCCGTGCGCGTGACTTGCCTTCGCGGCGGCGATCATCTCCTCCTCCGTCGCGTCGGGGCGGCCCATCATGATGTTCTCGCGGATGGTTCCCGCCTTGAGCCACGTCTCCTGCAGCACCATACCGTATCCGCTGCGCAGACTTCTCCGCGTAACGTCGCGGATATCCTCGCCCTCGACGCAGATGGCGCCGTACTGGACGTCATAGAAGCGCATGAGCAGATTGATGACGGTCGTCTTGCCGCAGCCCGTGGGACCGACAATGGCGACGCGCTGGCCGGGCTTGACGGTAAGGTTGAAGTCCCGGATGAGCGGGCGCTTCGGGTCGTAGGAAAACTCAACGTCGGAGAGGGAGACGTTGCCCTTCACATCGGTGAGGACGGCGGCATTTTCCTTCTCGGGAACCTGCGGCTCCTCGTCGATAAGCTCGAAGATGCGGCCCGCGCAGGCGAGGGCGTTCTGCAGCTCCGTGACGACGCCGGAGATCTCGTTGAACGGCTTCGTGTACTGGTTCGCGTAGCTCAAAAGGCACGTCAGGTCGCCGACGCTGATAGCGCCGGCAATCGCGACGAGCGAGCCGGTGATGCCGACGCCTGCGTACACGAGACTGTTGACGAAGCGCGTGGCGGGGTTCGTAATGGAGGAGAAAAACGTCGCGCGCAGCGAGCATTTCTCAAGCTGCTCGTTGATCTCGTCAAACTGCTCGAGCGACTCGTCTTCGTGGGAGAACGCCTGCACCACCTTCTGGTTGCCGATCATCTCGTCGATCAGCGCCGTCTGCTTTCCGCGCGTCTCGGACTGGAGCTTGAACATTGCGTAGGTGCGCCGCGCGATGAAGCTCGCGACAAAGAGCGAGATCGGCGTGAGCAGAACGACGACGAGCGTGATGCCCGCGTGAATCGAGAGCATGAACACGAGGGTGCCGAGGATTGTCAGAGCGCCGGTGAACAGCTGCGTGAA
>CASFAA010000139.1 GCA_949292505.1 uncultured Oscillospiraceae bacterium | reverse complement strand
GACGCCCGTGTCGGAGAAGACGAGCATCTCCTGCAGCGCCGCCGCCGTCCCGAACAGCGTGTCGGTGCAGTAGCAGCCCATGCGGCGGTTTGTGTCGTGATCGGTCATCATCGAGCTGTAATAGCCCTGATTCGCCGCCATCGCGAGCAGTGCCTGCTCCGCCCTGTCCCCGTGGCCGAGGCGCGCCTCGACGAGGGCGCGGTGCATCCAGCCGTGCCCGGCGGTGTCGTCGTCGACGTTGCACTGGGCGCGGTTCTGAAGCGCCTGCTCCGCCGCCTCCGCGAGCGCCGGGTCGGCCTTCGTCTCGTATGCCGGCCACGCCGGATAGAGGTGGCTGACGTGGCGGTGATTGTTGTTCTCCTCGTATTCCTTCATTGCCCACTCGCGCAGCGCGCCCGTCCCGTCGAGCTGGTACTCCGGCAGCAGGGCGGTAAGCGCCTCCCACTGGGCGCAGCGCGCCTCAAAGCCCGGCTCGCCCGCCGCGCGCTCGGCGGCAATCGTCATGTGCAGGCCGTCGCGGGCGGCGGAGATGTCCATCGTCGCATTGGCCGTCAGCGTGCTGCAGTAGCCGACGGGATGATTTTCCGGGGAATACCCGGGGATGAGCAGATACCGCTCGCCGGGGAGCAGCGATTCCTTGCCTTTCTCATACCGCGCGTTCCCCTGTGCGTCGGTGAAGTATTCCGGCGTGCACAGGCCGCGCCAGAAATTCGCCTGCGCGCGCAGCAGCGGCAGCAGAATATCCCGCAGCAGATCGAGCGAGCCCCTTTCGAGCGCCGCCTCGAGCCGCCCGGACTCCACGCCGAGGGCGGCGTACGCCTCGGGCAGGCGCATCCGGCTGTCGATGGGAATTTCGCGATCGCCGAAGCACTGCCAGAACTCGTAGAGCGGCAGCAGGCACCAGCTCGCCCCGGCGTTCCAGTACTCGAACGGGAAATCGTTGTCGTACTCGACGTGCATCCCGCGGTCGATGTCGGAGTTGACCGAGACCTGCAGGCCGTGCTCGATGCCGTACGACATCCTCGCGTTCTCCACCCAGTCCGGCGTGTTGCGCAAAAGGAAAATCGCGTAGCCGAGGCCCGCGGCCTCGAGATTGCCGACGTTCATCCCCGCCACCTGCAGGTTGACGTTCGCGTCCAGCGTGTAGATGCCCCGCCAGCCGGGCTGCCATTCGCCCGTCCACATGGCGCACAGGCGCGGGGCGCTCGTGCCGGAGCAGCACAGCTGCGCGAAGCGCGCCTGCTCCCACGCCCGCTGGAGGAACGCAGGCAGAAGACGCGTTTTCTCCTCCCGCTGGAGGGCGATCAGCGCCTCGTTCGGCAGCTCGCACGGCTCCGCAAGCCGGATCGACGCCTTCTCCCACAGCGGACGATGCACGGCGCAATGCGCGGCGAGCGCCTTCTCGTACGAGAAAAAGCCGTCCTCCTCGTATTTTGCCGCGGCCTCGTCGAGCCTTCCCAGCAGCTCGTCCGCGAGCGGGAAGGAGTCCGCCGTGAGGAAGTCCTCCAGCGTCCCCATTTCGTGCGTGCGGGCGCTCGCGACGAGGAGAACCGCCTCCGCCGCTCCCTCGATGCGGATCGCCGGATTTTCCGCGCCGCCGAGACGCATCGGCTCCGCCGCGCACGGCAGGGAAACGCGCCGCACGCTGCCGCCGCGCACCAGCACTCTTGCGGCGCAGGCGTAACCGCCCTCGGCGAGCTCGCTGCCCTCGTACGCCGGGTAATGGCAGACCTGAGAGAGGGACGACCCGTCCTCCGCCGCGAGGTGGACGTACCGCAGCGCCGAGACCTCGGTCGCCCCGTCGTGCGCCTTCGACATGGCGGAAACCGGGTCAATCGAGAGCGTCACAGAAAGCGGCTCGCCCGCAGAGGACTGCCGCAGCCGGAGGACGGACATCCCGTCCGCGCGGGACGTGAAGGCCGTGCGCTCCCAGCAGCCGCCCTCGTC
>CASFAA010000138.1 GCA_949292505.1 uncultured Oscillospiraceae bacterium | reverse complement strand
TAGTCCTCCGCGCGGAACGAGTCGGCGGAGAGGGAGACGTTTTTGACGGTGACGGTGATATCTGCCGTTGCCCCGCGCGTCAGCCTGCTTTTCGAGACGGAATACCCGACGGCAAAAAACGAACCCTCATCGTCGGACAGGGAACCCTCGGCGAATACCGGCAGGGAGAGGGCGAACAGGAAAACGGCGGCAAGGAACAGGGCGGCAGCCCTTTTTACATTGACGGCGCGCATGGACGACGGCCTCCTTCTTTTCGTTCGTCCCCGACGATCTCGCCGTCAATCAGGCGGACGATCCGGTCGGCGTAAGCCGCCATCTCGGGATCGTGGGTGACGAGGATGATGGTTTGGTGAAACGCGCGGGAAAAGTCGCAGATCATTTCCATGATCTCGACGGTGGTTTTCGAGTCGAGGTTTCCCGTCGGCTCGTCGGCGAAGACAACGTCCGGCCGCGTGATGAACGCGCGGGCGATGCCGGCCCGCTGCTGCTGGCCGCCGGACGTCTGGCCAGGAAAGTGGTCGAGCCGGTGGGAGAGACCGACGCGGCACAGCAGCTGCCGCGCCGCCTTTTCGCGATGCGCCTTCGGCACGCCGCGGAACATCAAAGGCAGCGCGACGTTTTCGGTGAGCGTCAGATACGGCAGCAGGTTGTACGCCTGAAACACGAAGCCGAGATGGTTCTGCCGGAAGGCGGCAAGCTCGTTTTCATTCATCCGGGAGATGCACGCTCCCCCAATGCGGACCTCGCCGCGCGTCGGCTTTTCCATCCCGGCCAGCTGATTGAGCAGCGTGCTCTTTCCAGAGCCGGACGTGCCGAACACGCAGCAGATTTCCCCGCGCAGAATCTGCAGGTTGATGCGTTTGAGCGCGACCACCGTCTCGCCGTCGAGCGGATATTCCTTGCGCAGATTGCGCACCTCCACGATCGGCCTGTCGCGCGGGCAGAGCTGTTGCATGGCGCTGCCTCCTTTCTTTTTTCGGTTTATTTCTTTCTGTGATTGTATTGTACCGCCCTCCCCTTGCGGGAGACTTCAGAGAACCTAAAGATTTGTTAAGGTTTTGACTTTTTCCTCCGGGCAGAAAAAATCCTCCCGTGGGAAGACCCACGGGAGGACGTTCCGGCTGTATGCTTTTATCGGGAGACGGGAAGGGTGATCAGGAATTCCGCGCCGCGTCCGAGGGCGGGATGCGCGGCAAGCTCGATGGAACCGCCGTGCAGCTCGACGATGCGCCGGGTGATGGAGAGTCCCAGCCCGCTGCCGCCTCCGCCGCGCGCGTCGCTGCCGACGACGAACGGCTCGAAGATGGTGCGCGCCTTCTCCTTCGGGATGCCCTCGCCGTTGTCCGCAACGGCGATCACCGCGCTGTCCGCGGCGCGCCGCACCGAGACGAACAGGACGGTGCCGAGCCGGTTGTGCCGCAGAGCGTTTGTGATCAGGTTGTCGAGGGCGCGGCTGAACTGAAACGCGTCGATCCGGCAGCAGATCGGCTCTTCCGGGATGCGCACGTCGAGCGTGAAGCCGGCAAGCTCGATCTCGCCGTACTTCCCGGCGAGATACTCGCGCAGGTATTCGCAAAGCTCTATGTGCTCCGGGTGCAGGACGAACGCGGGATGCTCGACCTTCCCGTATTCGTGGAACACGTCGGCAAGCTGTGCCAGCGTCTGCGAGCGCGAACGGATGACGTCAAGGCAGCGCGCCTGATCCTCCGGCGGGATCTTCCCCGCCGCCAGCGCGCCGGCGTACCCGGCAATTACCGTGACGGGCGTTTTCAGGTCGTGGGAGATGTCGGCGATCATCTGCTGCCGCGCGCGGTCGAGCCGCTCCCTCTCCTTTTCGCTTTCCTCGAGTCGCTCGGAGAGCACGTCGAAGCTTCGCCCGATCCGCCTGAGCTCCCGCACGCCGGAGCAGTTGCCGACGGAGACGGAACGCCCCTCCGATCGCGCGGCGATCGCCTCTCCGAGCCGGTCGAGCGGTCTTCGGATGGCGCGGCTGATCCGTGCGATGAAAAAGACCGCAGCGAGCACGCAGAGCGGGGGCAGCAGCAGCCAGATGCGCAGGGTGTCCTGATAAGCGCGGTACGTTTCCTGCTCGTCGGGGTAAGCCGTCTTCATGAGGAGAATCAGCTCCTCGCCGCTGCCGCTTTCAAACGAAAGGCGCTGTAGGGAGGCCTTTGCAGGGAGAATTCCGGCGAGAAAGGCATACTCGCGCTGGGTGTACTGCGTCCTCCCGTCGCCGAGGCCGCCTGAGACGACGCGGTAGGAGGCGTCGAGCACCATCTCCTCGCTCGAGCCGTCCGCCGCGTACCGCGCGACGTGATACTGCGTGCCGCCGTCCGTCCCGCGGACAGGGTACGCCTCCACATGGGAGCCTGAGTCATATTCGCCGACGCAGGAAAGCTCTCCAGCCGTCAGCGCGCCGACGGAATCATCTGACGCCCAGATCATTTCCCCCTCCGGCGTGAGGACGGCGAAGGCGTCCCTGCCGCCGAGCAGACCGCGAAGCGCGTCGTACTGCCCTGCCGGGAGGCTTTTGCCGGAGGTCATGCTGTCCCAATCCGTGACGTCGTAAATGCGGTCGACGCAGGAGCTCCAAAGCCAGTAGACGCCGCCCGCCGCCGCGGCGAGCGTAAGCGCGAACAGCAGGAAGGACTCCGCCAGCAGCGCGGACAGGCCGCGCTCCCTACGCTTCAATTTTATATCCGAGCCCGCGGATGGTCAGGATATGCCGCGGATTTCTCGGATCCTCCTCAATCTTTTCCCGCAGCTTCGAGATGTGCACCATCATCGTGACGTCGCTGCTCTCGAAATATTCTCCCGCGATCCCCTCGTAGAGCTGCACCTTTGTGAAGATGCGGCCCGGCGAGCGCATGAGGAGCGCGAGAATTTTGTACTCCATCGGCGTGAGGGGAATCAGCGCTCCGTTTTTCCGCAGCTCGCAGCGCGCCGTGTCAAGCGTCAGCTCGCCGACGGTGAGGAGGTTCCCTGTCCCGCGTTCCGACCGGCGCAGCTGCGCTTTTACGCGCGCCACGACCTCCATTGGATTGAAGGGCTTTGCGATATAATCGTCCGCGCCGAGGTTCAGGCCGAGGATCTTGTCGACGTCCCGGCTTTTCGCGGAGAGGATCAGGATTGGAATCTCGCTCGAGCGCCGCAGCGCTTTCGTCAGCTCGAAGCCGTCCATGCGCGGCATCATGACGTCGAGGATTGCGAGCGCCGGGGCGCTGGCGTTCGCCTTTTCGAGCGCCTCCGCGCCGTCTCTCGCCTCGACGACCTCGAAGCCCTCGCTCTCGAGGTAGAGCCGGAGCAGGTCGCGGATGTCGGCGTCGTCCTCGGCGATCAGAATTTTCGTCCCCATCGTTTCGACCTCCTTTTCTGCCTTTATGCTACTATGCGCGGCAGCGGTTTGTCAAACAAAATTACGCCGCGGCCCTCTTTCCCATATGGGAACAGGGTCGCGGCGTTGGAAAGGCGGGCTTCAGCAGTTGGGAAGCGTCGCGTTGGAGAGACAGTTGACAGGCGTGCAGCCGGGGAGCAGACGCTTGCCGTCGGAATAACCTTCCTCGCTGTCGCGAAGCTCCTCGATGAGGAGACGCCGCAAATACGCGATTCGCTCCTGCTTGTCAGGATCGCCGATGGCGTTGTGCGTCTCGTCCGGATCGCGCTGAAGATCGAAATACTGCTCCTCGTTCCGCTCGGGAAGCCAGATATATTTATCCGTCTTTGTGACGATAAACTGACTTGACCAGCGGTTGAACGAAAAGCTGTGCTCCCCGTGCAGGTATTCGCGGCCGATGGGGCGGAGCATACTCCTGCCGTCAAGCGTGTCGGGAATCGGAGCGCCCGCAAGCTCAAGGAGCGTCGGCATCACGTCGCGCAGCTCGACGAGCGAGTCGTCGACGCGGCCGCGCGGGCCGATAAAGCGTTCCGGGCCGCTGAGGAACATCGGAATGTGGGCGCTGCCGTTGTAGGGCAGCGATTTGCGGCACCAGCCGTGGTCGGAGAGCATTTCGCCGTGGTCGGAGGTGAAGAGAATCACAGTGTTGTCCATCAGCTTGTGCTCGATGAGAGCCTGCAGGATGCGCCCGATCTGGTGGTCGACGTGCGTGATGCACGCATAGTAGCCGATCTGCTGCTGGCGGATCAGCTCCGGGTCGCGCGGGCCGGTGCAGGAGTTGAAGACCATGCCGCGCTTTTCGAGCATTGCCTCGTCGTCCCAGTCGCCGCGCACGGGCGGACGGAGGTCTTTGTCCCGGTAAAGGTCAAAATAGCACTGCGGCGCGTCGTACGGCGCGTGCGGACGCACGAAGCTCGCCATGAGGAAAAACGGCTGCCGCGGATCGCGGCGGCGAAGAAAATCGATGGCGCGGCTCGCCACCCAGTTCGTCGGGTGATACTTTTCCGCATACGGCCACGGATGCGCCGTCCAGCCGTTGCAGTCCATGCCGGAGTCGGTGATGTCTGCCTCTGCGCCGAGCTCGTTCTTGAGCCAGTAGAAATAGTCGTCCGCAAAGAGCTGGTTTTCATAGTGGTCGACGCCGGGGAAGCGGTATTCGTGCAAATAGCCGTCGTGCAGCTCCACGTTGTGGAAGCCGAGATAGTTGCGCAGCGGGTGGACGTGCATTTTTCCTACGCACTGCGTGTAATACCCCGCGAAGCTCAGCTCGCCCGCCATCGTGCAGCCGTAGTTCCAGTCCACGCGGTCCTGGTAGCCGACCTTCCCGGTGTGGCGCTGGCTCAGTCCGGTGTGCAGAATGGCGCGTGCCGGGACGCAGGTGGGGCAGGAGGACCAGGCGTTCGGGAAATAGACGCCGTCTGCCGCCAGAGAGTCGAGGTAGGGCGTCTTGACGTCCGGATGGCCGGCGAAGCCCAGGCAGTCGCCGCGCTGCTCGTCGGTCATGATCAATACAAGGTTCGGTCGATCCGTCACACAATCACGCTCTTTCCAGATAGTAAAGGGAAACCTGTGCCGGAGCGTGCCCCGGCACAGGCTTCACCGATCGGTTCAGATTTCGTACCACTTAATCTCATTGGCGTCCATGTCGACCTCAAAGCTCGTGCCGTCGCCCTTGTAAACGGTCGTATGCTGCGGCTCATAGGTATTGTTGACTACGCAGTATTTGCCGTTTTTCACATAAGCGTGCACCTCGACGTTGAAGTTCGTCGAGAACCATCTGAGGAGATTGTCCTCGTCGTGGGACGACCAGAGGATGGAGCGATACAGCACACGGCTGTTCTCAAAGCTGTACGGCAGGCCGCTGATGTAGACAGTGCGCCCCTTGCCGAAGCTGTTGACGGCCATCTGCACTTCCTTTTCGCGCTGGACAAGGATCTCCGCCCCTTCGAGCGCGTAGATGCTCTTCTTGCCCTCGCCGAAGTCGACGGGGCCGGTCGTGTCCTGCAGAATGAAGTGCTCCGGGTGCTCCTCCCAGTTGTACTTGTCGTAGTTGAGCGTGAAGCCCGTCTCCTTCTCGACGCCCATAGCGTTCGCGAGCTGCAGATAATGGCCATGATACTGATGGCCTGCCGGCTCGCCGACGCCGATGAAGCCGCCGCCGTTGTAGATGAAGCGCTTGACGGCGCTCGAGATGTCGGGATCCTCCCAGACAATGCCGCCGGTGTGCGCGGTATCGCCGTCGCCGACATTGATGACGACGTCAATGGAATCGAGAATGGCCGGGTCCGCCTTAATGTCGTCAAAGCTGATAAATTTTACGTCGAACGGAGCGCCGCTGAGCGCTTCGATGACGCCCGCATAGCTGTAATTCTGCTTCTGGTAGAGCGCATGGTGCACCATATGGCAGCCCCAGGCGCGCATTTTGCCCCAGCAGTTGAGGACGGCGACGGTCTTCATGCAGTACGGCGTCGTGCCCTTGATGTTTTCATACAGCTCACGGAACTCGTTGCAGACGCTCTCGATGTATTCGACAAACTCCGGGAAGTCGAGGGCGAGCTTGAGGTAGCCGCCGTAGCCGATGCGATCGATCGGCTTGCGCAGGATAGCGCGGCGCGCCGTCACCCAGTTTTCCTTGCCCTCGCGGACGGGATCGCCGCCCTCGTGGAAGGTGTCCGGGAAGAAGTAGGGAAGGAAGCGGCCTTCCGTGTACCTGACGCCGGGAATGTCGCTGATGAGGCGCAGCGTCGAGCCGTTTCCGACACTGCCGACGACGGCGTCAAGGCCGATCGTCTTGAACTCATCCATGAAGGGCTCGGTGCCGATCCAGTGATCGCCGAGGAACATCATGGCTTCCTTGCCGAGCTCGTGGGTGATGTCGACCATCTCCTTGGCGAGCGCGGCGACCTCGCGGCGCTGGAAGGCCTGGAAGTCCTTGAACTCGCGGCTCGGCACGCGGTACTGGTTGTTGTAGTAGCCCTGATCGATGATGTACTCGGGGCGGAACGGATACCCGGCCTCCTTCTCGAACTGCTCGAGAATGTATGGGGACACGCTCGCCGAGTAGCCGTACCAGTCGACGTACTTCTCGCGCTTCAATTCGTCAAACATCAGCGTAAACTGATGGAAGAAGGTGGTATAGCGGATGACGTTGACATAAGGATGCTCCGCGATGAATTTGCGCAGGCGCTCCATCGTGAACTTGTGCGTCTTCGGCTGGCGGACGTCAAAGGTGATCTGATGCTCAAAGTCCTTCCAGTCGTTCGTCACGGCGTTGTACATATGCACCGGATCCCAGATGAGGTAGGCGAGGAAGCTGACCGTGTAGTCGTGGAAGGCGGCGGGGGAGGAAATCTCCACACAGCCGGTTTCCTCGTTGTAGCGCCAGGCGTCGGGCGAGATCGGTTCGCCTGTCGTGCGGTCGACAACCTCCCACCAGCGGCGGATGTCGTCGTGCGTGTTGACCATCATCAGCTCCGGGGAAATGCCCTTCATCAGCGGGATCGCGAGCGCGCCGCCGGAGGCCGTATAAAAGCCGGTCATGATGTAGCACTGCTGTACCTCGTCGGGGTTCGCTTTTGCCCATGCATTGTCTTTGCGTGTGGTGTAATAGGTGGAGTAAATTTTCGCGCCCACATTCGTGAGCTTCTCGGGAAACTCGGTGCTGTCGCAGTCGCGAATGGCGTCCGCGCCCCAGCGGTTCAGAATGTCAATCGTCTCGGGAACCACGTCCAGGTTGGTGGGGATGGTGACGCGGCCGGTCGTTCTCTTCTCGTCCATGCTCTTTTCCTGCTTTCTCTGGTATTACGAGGGCGCGGGGGAATCCGGCCCGCGCCCTCTGGAACTGTAGACGGATGGGGCTGCCTGCAGGCAGCCGGGAAAAATCAGCCTTTCACGCCGCCGGCGGTGACGCCTGCGATAATCTTCTCGCTCAGGAAAATGTAGAGCAGGAAGGTCGGCATGAACACGATGATAACCGCCGCGAACAGGCCGCCGAGATCGCCGACGCTCTTCATGGCGCTGACCATGTTGAACAGGCCGATGCCCACGTTCTTGAGCTCGTCGGAGCCCGCGAAAATCAGGGCCATGAAATACTCGTTCCAGACTGCCAGGAAGTTGAAGATGCTGACGGTGATGATGCCGGGCTGCACCAGCGGGAGCATGATGACCCAGAAGGTTTTCATCGGGCTGCAGCCGTCGATGGCGGCGGCTTCCTCGAACGTGCGCGGCAGAGTGCCGAAAAAGTTCAGCAGGAACGTAGTGGTGTACGGAACGTTCAGGCAGATATAGAGGATGATGAGCGTCAGGCGCGATCCGGTCCACTGGTTCTGGCTTGCCAGACTGAACAGCGGCAGGATGATCATGATGTTCGGCACGCTCATGCCCACGATAAACGCGCTTTTGATCACCTTGTTGCCCATGAACTTGAAACGGCTGAGCACATAGGCCGCCGGACAGCTGATGAGCTGAATGCCCAGAAGAGCGGTGATCGCGTAAATCAGGGAGTTTGTAAAGAACAGGCCGACGTTCTGCGTCTGCCATGCGTTGACGTAGTTTTCAAAGTGGAAGCCCGACGCGAAGGAGAAGACGGAGCCCTGATAGATTTCCTTGGAGGTCGAAAAGCTCGCTGCGAGGATCCAGATCAGCATGACGGCGGTAAACAGAATCCAGAGGGTCACAATCAGGTATCCCGGCACAAGCTTGGCTTCCTTTTTGGCGTTGAACGGTTGAGACAGCTGCTTCGGTTTTGCCATTTTCGTTTCCTCCCCTTTCGTCAGAATTCAACGTCTTCCTCTTTGATGAGCTTGTTAAAGAGGAAGAAGACCAGCAGCACGATGAGAGCCAGGACGACGCCCACCGCTGCGCCGCGTCCGGCGCTGCGTTCCGTAACGCCCTTGCCGCCGAATACGATGTTGAACATATAGACGACCGGCGTGACGGTCGACATCTCGGAATTGACCGGGCTGAACATTTTGGACCAGAGGAAGAAGATAACCGTGTTGATGGTCCAGAAGGTGATGTTCGTCTTGAAAACGCCCTTGAGCAGGGGAAGGGTGATATGGAAGAACTGGCCGACTTTGTTCTCTCCGTCGATCGTCGCGGCCTCGTACAGATCCGCCGGAATGCGCTCGATGCCGGAGAGGAAAATCAGCATATAGTAGCCGACCGCGCCGAAAATGAACGCGATGAGCATCGACCAGAATTTCATCTCGCTGTCGAGCCAGTTAAGCTCCTTGCCGCCGAAGGCGGCAACGATGGCGTTGAAAAGACCATAGCGCTTATTGAAGACGAATTGCATCCACATCGTGGCCAGCGCGACGGCGCTGATGACGTTCGGCAGATAGATGACAGCGCGGAAAAAGCTCTTGCCGCGCACGCCGCTCGTCAGAATGACGGCGAACAGCAGGCTCACAGCCAGGGTGATGACGCCGCCGAAGAACCAGATTTTCGCAATGTTCTCCATCGATTTCCAGAATACGGGCTGGGAGAACAGATTGGCGTAGTTTCCAAAGCCGACAAAGGAATTGAAATCGATGTCGGAGGTGATGTTTTCCACATTAAAAAAACTCATGTAGATGGTTCTCAGAACCGGCCAGGCAAAGATGCACAGGAAAGAAAGCACAGCCGGCGCAAGGAACACGACTATCATGGATTTGCTTTTTTTCATGAGCGATGCTCCTCTCTCAAGCTCCGTCCGGGGCGCTTCCATGGGGCGTCCGCGGGCGGATTACCCTCCCGAAGGAAAGGACTGCGGAAGCCCGGCGCGGCGCGCCGGAAAAGCTTCCTGATACCAGAACAGGGAGGAACTAAGCCTCCCTGTCTGTTCAAACGTCGTGATATTTGCGCGTTACCGGTTCTGCATCAGTAGAGAGCGTCCATGGCGTCGACAAAGCCCTGGCCGTCCAGGCTGCCCTCGAAGAGTTTCGCGGCGGGATCCTGGAAAGCGGTGCCGAGGTCGGCGTTGGCATTCAGGCCGCAGTTCCAGTCATAGACGCCGGTCTGCACGTTGAACGCCTCGCGCACGCCCGCAAGCGTCTCCCCGCCGAAATCAAGCTGCGCGAGGGCTTCCCCGCCGGCCCCGGCCCACTGCTCGCCGTACGCGTCGGCCAGCGCGGCGGTCGTCTCCATCCTGAGTTCCCGCGCGCCGAAGACCTCGTCGAAGCCGAAACCGGGCTGCGCGAGGGTGTGCAGGCCGTCGCTGCCGCTGTAGCCGCCGAAGCACGCCTCCGCGATCAGGACGCCTCCTGCCTCCACCCAGCCGCGCAGCAGCTGGGCGTCCTGTTCCTCCATATAATAGGGAAACGGCGCGTAGATGACCTGATAGCGTTTGAGAAATTCTGCGTCGATCTGCCGGTCGCCGATGACGTCGGCCAGATACCCGGCGGCGCGCAGCATCTCAAACGCGCCCTTGACGGAGCGCGAATACAGCGCGGCCTGCGGGTCTGCGCAGAAATCAAAGAGCTGGCCGCGCTGGCTGTTCCAGACGGCCGCCCTCGTCTGCGGCCGCTTCGCGCGGAGGATGACGTCCGCGTGGCGCTGCAGGGCGCGGCTGATGCGCGCTGCGTCCGCGAGCCACGGCGTCGGTTCGCCGCGCAGATCCGTCAGACCCCAGGCGGGAGCCTCCAGCCCGAGGCGCTCCGGGCGGTACTGCCAGAACAGGAAGCCCTGGATGCCGAGGGAGAGCGGGAGGAAGAAATGGCGCTTCATGTCCCGCAGAGAGCAGCGCCGCGGCCGCGCGTAGGTGCTGCCCGCGATCGCGTGGATCTCCGCGTTGATGACGGGCTTGTCCGGGGCGGCGGACAGCGTGATCGCCGCCGAGACAGGCTCGCTTCCGACGCTGTTGCCGAACAGATCGCACGGCTCGGCAAGCGCGTACTCGTCAGAGCCGCACGTCGCGAGCGGGAAGAAGGGCAGGGTGACGGCGTGCACCATGACGGGGTGCGCGCCGTCGAGCTCCTTTGCTGTTCGTACGCGCAGCGCGCATTCCCGCGAGACGGTTTCCGTCATGAACAGCCGCCAGTCGATCATGTCCTGAAACGTCTGCGCGAGGCGGGGCAGCTCAGCCTGCCCGAAGTGCTCGTAATTGCGTCCCCAGACGCGGTTGAGCTCGCCGATGGTTTTGTATTTTTCCCGCAGCCAGGCGCGGAACGCGGCGACGGACGCTTCACAGCAGCACGTCAGATTTTCCAGGCGCGGCTCGCGGCGGATGGCGCAGGTGAGCTCCGGCTCGTTCCAGAGATCCCAGAAGAGCAGAGCCGGGTGGCTGCGGTACCGCCCGACGCACGCGCGCAGAAAGCGCAGCCGCGCGCGGATCCCCTCCTCGTGGTGCAGGCAGGGCCCCGGCGCGCCGCCCATTTGGCGGCAGGCTGTCGCCGTGGGGAACACGGGCCTGCCGTCGTTCGCGATCATCACGCTCTCCGGGTATTTCTCAAAAAACCAGGCAGGCGCGGTGTCGAAGATCACGTTCAGGATGACGGAAAGGCCGTTTTCGTGCGCGAGATCCATCAGACGGTCGATGTCGGAAAAGTCGTATTCGTTTTCCCGCGGCTCGTTGGAGCGCCAGCAGACCCAATATTTGACGGTGTTGAAGCCGTTCGCCGCCATGCTGCGGAGATCCTTCTCCCATTCGGACGGCGGCGGCGTGGGGGCGCGGTAGTACTGCGCCCCGCAGGGAAGAAACGGCAGGCGGAAATCCTTCATCGGCTTTCTCTCCTTTCTCTTGACAAGCCTCCCGTGCGGCGGTACAGTGAAGACGGGGCGTCAGTCCTCATAGAACGCGTTTTCGTAGGCGGCGTCGAGCATCGCGACGATGTTCTCCGGCGGGACGTCCCCCATGATGTTGTGCACCTGGTTGAAGACGAAGCGTCCGCCGGGCTTGAAGACGCGCATGAGCTCCGCGACGTTCCGGCGTACCTCGTCGGGCGTGCCGCGGCAGAGGATGTGCTGCGTCTCGCAGCCGCCGCCCCAGAAGGTGATTTTCCCGCCAAATTCTCGCTTGAGCTTTTCCGGCTCCATGCCGCGCGCGGAGATCTGCACGGGATTGATGATGTCCACGCCGCAGTCCACAATCATCGGCAGCGCGCGGGAGATAGCGCCGCAGCTGTGCATGAAGATCTTGATGTCGCTCGTCTCGTGGACGCGGCGGCAGAAGTCGCGCAGGAAGGGCGCGCAGATCTCGAGGAAGTCGTCGGGGCGGCAAAGCAGGTCGTTCTGCGAGCCGAGGTCGGCGTTCACCTCGATGCAGTCGACGTCGCGGCCCATCGCGCGGTTCATCCGGTCAAAGTCGGCGATCTGGCGCTCGAGCCGCCGGCGGTTCAGCTCCATGCAGTCCTCCGGATCGGTGATCATGTCACACGCGAAGTCGAGGCCGTCAAAGAACGCGCTGTAGCCCATGTACATGGTAAAGAGATCGGCCTCCTCGCGCAGCCGGCGCGCGCGCCGGGCAAAGAGGGAGAGCCGCTCCTCGGGCGGCAGGCCGTAGAAGTTCGCCCAGCCTCCCTCGAAAAAGAAACCGCCCGGCAGGAGCGTCATGCGCGGGCCGTCCCCGTCGATTGTCCACTTTCCGTCCGGATGAAGGACGGGCTCGATCGTGTCGGGAATGTCGAACACATACTCCCCGCGCGGATTCCACCGCTGCGGGGACTGCCACGGCGGATTGAGCAGGACGGTGTCGACGTGGAAGCGCCGGCAGACGTCCGCGTCCACGCGCGCGAGCAGCTGCGTCATGTCGATCATCTCGATATGATCCGTGCCGAGGCCGAGGTATTTGCGCAGATTGTGATAGGCAAAGCCGGAGATGCCCGTCGAGAAGTGGCAGCCCAGATCGATGGGGACGCGGTCGACCGGCTTGCCCTCGAGCGTGCGGAGAATGCGCTGTCGTCCCGTCATGGTTTCCTTCATCCTGTATTCCCTCTTTCCGCGCGGTGCGTCCCGCGCCGTATTCCGTTTTACTGTCACTATAGCATATAAGGCTCCTCCTGTGGATGGCTGAGCCTGCAAACGAATTGTTCCATTCTGCAAAAAGGAGGCGCTTCGGATGGAGAATCCCCGCCGCATCGAAAACGAGCTGAACGCCGAAAGCCTCGTGCTGGAGACGGGCGGCTGCCGGATTTTCGCCCAGCAGCCGCGCTGGGTGGTGTTCGACGAGAAGGCCCCGTCCAACGGCTGGCACGTCCATTCCGTGTACGAGGCTTGTCTCTGCCTGCGGGGACGCGGCAGCTTCCTGTGCGGAAGCGAGACGGCCGCGTTCGGGCCGGGCGATATTTTTCTCGGGAGCCCCGGCCTGCCGCATCAAATCACGAAGGAGGACGCGGAGGAGACGGAGCTGTTCTTTTTCGTTTTCCGGCCGGAGCGGGAGGGAAGAGGCGACGGCAGCGCCGAGGGCGAGCTGCTGCGCCGTTTTCTGGAGGAGGGCTGCCCCATTCTGGCGAAGGGCGGGCCGGGCGCCCTCTTTTTCTCCGACTGGTTCCGCGCCGCCCGCGGGGGGACGCACGCGCCCGCCTTCCGCGCCATGGAGACGGCGCTGCTGCTCGAGTGTCTCGGCGCGCTCGTCGGCTCCGCCGGGGAGCGGACGCAGGAGCGGCTTGCGATCGACTACATCGCCGCGCATCTGCGGGAGCGCATCGCCGTGCCGGAGCTGGCGCGGCTGCTTTCCCTCTCGGAGCGGGGTGTCTACGACTTTTTCCGGAGCCGTTTCGGCGTGCCGCCCGCGAAATACATCGCGCAGATGCGGATCGCGGAGGCGAAGGGTTATCTGCGCATGGGCTTCGACGTCGCCGAGGCGGCGGAGCGCGCCGGATTTGCGGACGCCTCGTCGTTCTGCCACGCCTTCCGCCGCGAGACGGGCCTCACGCCCGCCCGGTACCGCGGCAGCGGCTGACTGCTTCCGGAGGAGCGAAAGCTGCCGCCCACGCTGTTCCCATGACCTGTTCCGTGCTATACTATAAGAAAAGGCTTGTCTGAAAGGAGTGCTGTATGATGCCGATGCTCGGCGCTGTCCTGACCCCGCATCCCCCCGTGCTGCTGCCGGAGGTGGGAAAGGGCGAGGAGAAGAAGATTTCCGCTACGGAGCGCGCCATGTGCGAGGCTGCCCGCGCGGCGGCCGCCTGGAAGCCTGACGTGCTCATCGTCGCGTCGCCCCACACGATTATGTACGGAGACTATTTTCACATCGCGCCCGGAGACGGAGCCGTGGGCGATATGGCCGCCTTCGGCGCGCCGGAGGTCCGCGTGGAGGCGCGGTACGACGCCCAGCTCCGCGACGAGATTGTCCGCCGCGCAGCGGAAGAGGGGCTCGACGCGGGCACGCTCGGCGAGCGCGATCCGGCGCTCGACCATGGCGTCCTGATTCCGCTGCGCTATCTGCGCAGCGCTGGTGTGGACTGCCCTGTCGTGCGCATGGGCCTCTCCGGCTTCCCGCCGCTCGCCCATTACCGGCTGGGCCGGTGCGTCAAGGAGGCCGTCGAGACGCTCGGGCGGCGCGCTGTGTTCGTCGCAAGCGGCGATCTCTCGCACAAGCTCAGGAAGGACGGGCCGTACGGCTTCGCGCCGGAGGGGCCTGTGTTCGACGAGGCCGTGACGGAGGCGATGCGCGCGGGCGACTTTCTGCGCTTCCTCACGATGGAGCAGTCCCTGTGCGACAGGGCGGCGGAGTGCGGCATGGGCTCGTTCCGCATCATGGCCGGCGCGCTCGACGGGCTGGCTGTCGAGCCGAGGCTCCTGAGCCACGAGGGCACCTTCGGCGTCGGGTACGCCGTCGCGCTGTTCGCCGTTACCGGTCGGGACGAGAAGCGCCGCTACGCCGCCGCCTGCGAGGAGATCTTCCGCGAGCGCCTCGCGAAGCGCCGGGAGCACGAGTACGCCTGGGTGCGCCTCGCGCGCCTCTCCCTCGAGACGTTCGTGCTCACCGGCAGGCATCTCGACCCGCTTCCCGAGGGGCTTCCCGCCCCGCTGACGGGAAAACCGTCCGGCACGTTCGTCTCGCTGCACCTCGGCGGTCAGCTGCGCGGCTGCATCGGCACGCTCGAGCCCATCGGCGATACTCTGGCGGAGGAGATCGCGCGCAACGCCGTCTCCGCCGGGACGCAGGACCCGCGCTTCCCGCCGATCGGCGTCGAGGAGCTCGGCGAGCTCGAGTACAGCGTCGACGTGCTCGGCGCGTACGAGCCCGTCTCTTCGCCCGACGAGCTCGATCCCGCGCGGTACGGCGTCGTCGTCACGAGCGGAGGCCGCCAGGGCGTGCTGCTGCCGGATCTCGACGGCGTGGACACCGTCGAGGAGCAGCTCTCCATCGCGCGCCGCAAGGCGGGCATCCGCGAGGGCGAGCCCTGCTCGATCCAGCGCTTTGAGGTGGTGCGCCACATATGAAGACGGTGTGCGGCCTCTGCTTTCACCGCTGCGCTCTTTCGGAGGGGGAAACCGGCCTCTGCCGCGCGCGGCAGAACCGCGGCGGGCGCATTGTCCCGCTCAATTACGGCAGGCTGACGTCGCTCGCGCTCGACCCGATTGAGAAGAAGCCGCTGCGCCGCTTTTTCCCCGGCAGCCGCATCCTCTCCGCGGGGAGCTTCGGCTGCAATCTCCGCTGCCCGTTCTGCCAGAACGCATCGATCGCCGCGGCGGGGGAGGAGTGCCCCGCGGAGGACTGCTCCCCGCAGGAGCTCGCCGATACGGCGGAGCGGCTGCGCGGCCGGGGAAACATCGGCGTCGCCTACACCTACAACGAGCCGCTCGTCGGCTATGAGTTTGTGCGCGACTGCGCCGCGCTCGTCCGCGGGAAGGGAATGGTCAACGTCCTCGTGACGAACGGCACGATCGAGGAGGAACCGTGGCGCGCTCTCCTGCCGCTGATCGACGCCGTCAACATCGATCTCAAGGGCTTTACCGAATCGTGGTATCGCCGCCTCGGCGGCGATCTGGAGACGGTCAAGCGCTCCATCCGGCTCGCCGCGGAGCGCTGCCATGTGGAGGTCACGACGCTGATTGTCCCCGGAGAAAACGACGGCGAGGACGAGATGCGCGCGCTCTCCGGATGGCTTGCGTCCGTCGACCCGGAGCTTCCGCTGCACGTCTCCCGCTTTTTCCCGTGCCGCCGGATGTCGGACAAGCCTCCCACCCCGGTCGAAACGGTGTACCGGCTCGCGGAGACGGCGCGGGAATCGCTGCGGTATGTCTATACGGGAAACTGCTGACGCGCCGGGAGGGAAGGATATGGAAAGCCGGGAAGCAAAGCTGAAAATGGTCTGGATGGCCGCCGAGCCCGCGCGAAAGAGCCGCTATGGCCTCCGCACGCTCGGCGGGATATATGGCATTGCGGCGCTGCTGCTCGTGATCGTCGTGGGCGGCGTTTTTCTCTCCTTTGCGCTGGGCCTGCCGCGCGAGCTGTCCGCCTCCGTGCTCGTGATCGCGGCCGCAGCGCTCGGCGTGTGGCTGGCGGTGCGGCTCGGGCGGCGTACGGCAGGCAATGCCGCGGTCTTTTTCCTCACGGAGGACGATCGCCTCTTTGCGCTGGACGCGCGCTCTCTCTTCGGCCACGCGCACGGCCTTCCCGGGTACGCCGCGGGGACGATGAAGACGCAGCGGTTCCTGCGCCGCCTGGCACAGCGCCCGTTCCTTCCCGCCGGGGCGGAGGAGGTGCGGCGCGTGGAGCGCGTGCGGGAGCATGGCGGCGTGTGCGCGGTTCGCTGTGCCGTCCGCCGTCCGAACGGGCAGTTTGCGCGCCGCGTCTGGTTTTTCCCCGTTTCCATCGGAAACCGGGAGGCGCTGCTCCGCGAGCTGGAACGCCGCGCGTCCGCCGAAGGGCCGGAGCTTGCCGCGCCGAAGGGAGGCGCGCTGCTTGTTGTCAGCGCCGCGCTGCTTTTCGTCTTCCTTCTGCTCTGCGTGCTGAGCCATCCGGCGGTCGGAGCGCTGCCGCAGGCTGCCTATTTTCCATGCCTCGCGGCTGCGTTTGCCTCCATCGTCGCGCTGGCGGCGGGCGTCGCCGTCCGCCGCGGGAGCGTTTGATCAAAAATACCGGAAAGGAAAGAATCATCCATGGCCGCTGCGACCATCGAGGAGTATATCGAAAGCCTGAGCGGGGAAGCGCAGCGCGTTGTGCGGGAGTTTGCCGATTATATCGGGGAGCGCTATCCGCAGCTGCGCGGCATCATCTCGTTTTCCATGCCGATGTGGCTCGCGGGGAAGAAGCTCCGCGAGGGGTATGTGGCGATTTCCGCCGCCTCGCGCCACTTTTCCATTCATTTTTCCGACGAAGCATTCGTCTGGAAGCTGGGGAACCGGCTTCCCCGCTGCCCCACGGGGAAGCGCTGCGTCAACATCCGGTACGGAGATGACGCGTCGTTCGAGATCGTCAAGGAAAGCCTCGCCGCGTTTTTTTCTGAACAGAAAAGAGAATAAGACAGCGCCCGGCGCTTTCCTTCAGAGGGAATCGCCGGGCGCTGTATATTTGTATCGGAATTGCCGCGTTAACTCTCCGCGTCGAGGAGCTCCTGCAAGTCTCCGATTAGGCGGCAGACGTGAAATCCGTCGCAGACGGCGTGGTGCGCCTGCACCGCGAGGGGGAGCATAATCCTGCCGCCCGATTCGGCAAATTTCCCCATCGTAAAGATGGGCGGCAGATAGGTATAGCCGTGCTGCAGATTCAGGTTGAAGCCCTCGAAGCTCGCCCAGGGGAGCGTCGAGACGGGAAAGGTATTCTCGGGAACGTCGGGCTGCGGCGTCAGGCCGGGCCGATCGCCCCATTCCGTCATAACGCGGTCGAAGGACGCAAGAAAAGCATCGCGGTCGGGAACGTACGGCGTCCACAGGTTGGAAAAGGTCTCCGTGTCCTTGTGAAAGACGGTAAAGCACGGATGCACGAGGTCGTAGTATCCGATCGTCCCGTCCGGCAGGCAGGTCATCCGGAATTCCGTGCGCCGGTTGACGGCGGCGGAGAGGTGATGCAGCATGGAGGGGTAAAATTTCCTGCCGCTTTGCCGCAGCGCCGTCACGTCGAGCCGGAACACCGCGCTGTAGGTGCAGGGGACAGCGCGGAAATAGTGCTCGAAGTATTCCCTGCGCGGCCAGGTGTCGAGGTCAATTTTGTGGAAGGTCATGGCGTCACTGCTCCTCTGCGGGGAATCGTCAGCCCTGTTTGGGCGGCGCGACCGATGCGCGCTCGAGAAGGCGGCACTCAACGAGAACGTCCGTCTCTTGCGGTTCGGCGCCCTCGCTCAGCGAGATCGCGAGCTGCGCGCCGCGCCGCCCGATTTCGCCGAGCGGCATTTCGATCGTCGTCAGCGCGGGGCGGAAGAAGGAAAGACCCTCAAAGCTGTCGTAGCCGTGCACGGAGAGATCGTCCGGCACGCGGAGACCGGCGGCCTGCGCCGCGTGAACCGCCCCTGCGGCCATCACATCGCTCATGGCGAAGATGGCAGTCGGCCTGTCGGGGAGGCAGAGCAGACGGCGGCAGGATTCCCCGCCTTCCTCGTAGCTCCAGCCTCCGCCGCCCTGAATGTATGCGGGCGGCAGCGCGATCCCCTTTTCCCGCAGCGCGTCCTCAAATCCGCTCAGCCGTCTGCGTGTCGGCAGCGTGTCCGCCTTACCGAGGATGACGCCGATTTTCCGGTGCCCCAATTTGAGCAGATGCTCCGCCGCGCGCCGCGCGCCGGTGTAATCGTTGCAGTTGACGCTCGGCATACCGTGGGAGTAGGTGTAGCAGAACACGGCGGGTACATCCAGCGGGGGAAAGACGCTGCCCATGTCGCGCGGATAGATACCCGCATAGATGACGGCGCAGATGTGCAGCGATTTTGCCTGCGCAAGAGCGGCGGCGAGATCCTGCCGGAAGCGCTGTGTACCGAGATAGGCGTCGTAATCGAAATGCTTCACCTCAGGGGAGATCCGCAGATTGAACAGCGTCAGATCGTATCCCGCCTCATGGCAGTATTCGCTGATTCCGTCGAGAATCTGCGGGGCGGGAAAGGCGCGGACATCCTCCGCGATGACGAAAATACTGCGGGAGCGGTTTGTCTTCAGGCTTCTCGCCATGCGGTTCGGGACATATTTGACCTGCTCAATCGCTTCCAGAATGCGCTTCTCTGTCTCGGGAGCCACCTTTCCCGCGTGATTGAGCGCGTTGGATACCGTGCCGGGGGAAACCCCGGCCAGCTTTGCCACATCGTATATGGTCGCCATCGCGCGCCCTCCCTTTCTGCGTTCTGCGCTTATTGTACACGATTCCGCAAAAAAAGTCACGATAAAAACGAAATTTCCTGTTGACGGCGGACGATTTGCGTGATATGATAGGCACAGAAATTAAATCGATTTAATCAAACGGCGTGCTTCATGCCGGTTTTCCTTTACAGAAAAATTAAATCGATTTAATCACAGGAAACGGAAATTGCAGACAAAGAAAAAGGAGAGAACAAACATGGTGAAGAAGCAGCTTTCCTCCGTCGGCGTGCGCCAGGTTCGCCTGGACGATTCTTTCTGGTCTCCCGTTCAGAAGCTGATGATGGACGTCGTGATCCCGTACCAGAAGCAGATCCTCGGCGATGAGATCCCCGGCGCGGAAAAGAGCCACGCAATCGAGAACTTCCGCATTGCCGCGGGCGAGCAGCAGGGCGAATTCTACGGCATGGTATTCCAGGACAGCGACGTCGCGAAGTGGCTGGAGGCCGTCGCCTACGCGCTGGCCATCCGTCCCGACGAGAAGCTTGAGCGTGAAGCAGACGAGCTTATCGCGCTCGTGGGCCGCGCCCAGGAGGCCGACGGCTATCTGAACACCTACTTTTCCGTTAAGGAGCCCGATCACAAGTGGCAGAATTTGCAGGAGTGCCACGAGCTCTACTGCGACGGGCATATGCTTGAGGCCGCAGTTGCTTTCTATGAGGCGACGGGTAAGACGGAGCTGCTCAACATCATGAAAAAGAACGCCGATCTTATTTGCTCCCGTTTCGGTAAGGACAAGCTCCGCGGTTTCCCCGGCCATCAGGAGGTCGAAATTGCCCTCCTGCGCCTCTACCGCGCGACGGGCGAGAGAAAGTATCTCGAGACGGCGCAGTATTTCCTCGAGGAGCGCGGCACGGAGCCGAACTACTTCAAGGAGGAGCGCGATCGCATCGGATGGCGCCATTTCGGCATGGATCCCGATGATCGCGAATATGCCCAGAATCACGCGCCGGTCAAGGAGCAGAGCGAGGCCGTCGGCCATGCTGTCCGCGCGGCTTATATGTTTACGGCAATGGCAGATCTTGCCTCCGAGACGGGGGACGAGGCTCTCTATGACGCGTGCCGCCGTCTGTGGAGGAACGTTGTCGACCGCCGGATGTACGTCACGGGCGGCATCGGTTCCACAGTGCACGGCGAGGCATTCGCGCCCGCCGACTATGAGCTGCCGAACGATCTTGTCTACGCGGAGACGTGCGCCAGCGTTGCGATGGCTTTCTTCGCCCGGCGGATGCTGGAAATTGAGCCGAAGGGCGAGTACGCCGATATCCTCGAGAAGGAGCTCTTCAACGGCATCCTGAGCGGGATGCAGCTCGACGGCAAGCGTTTCTTCTACGTCAACCCGCTCGAGGTCGTCCCCGGCGTCTCCGGCAGGCTGCCCGAGTACAAGCACGTCCTGCCCGAGCGCCCCGGCTGGTACGCCTGCGCGTGCTGCCCGCCGAACGTCGCGCGCCTTGTCACCTCGCTCGGGACGTATGCCTGGGGCGAGAGCGCGGATAGCGTGTACGCTCATACCTACCTCGGCGGCAGGGCCGAGTTTAAGAACGGCGCCGTGATCTCCTGCGTCTCCGGCTACCCGTGGAACGGCGGCGTGCAGTACACGATGGAGGCCGGCAAGTCCTTTACCTTCGGCCTGCACATCCCCGGCTGGTGCAAAAGCTGGACGCTGTGCGTGAACGGCGAGGCTGTTTCTCCCGAGCTGCAGGACGGCTACGCCCTTCTCGCCCGCGACTGGAAGAAGGGCGACACCGTCTCCCTCTCGCTCGATCTCCAGCCGAGACGCCTGTACGCGAACACGAACGTCCGCGCCGACGCGGGCTGCGTCGCTCTCGCGAGAGGCCCGGTTGTTTACTGCTTCGAGGAGGCTGACAACGGTCCGCAGCTCGCGAGCCTGCGCGTCTCCCGCGCCTCGGCAATCAGCGTGGAGACTGCCGGCGGCGTCCTCGGCGGAATGCCGGCGCTTACCGTTCAGGGCGAGCGTATGACGTCCTCCGCGGCGCTCTACAGCGAGGAACCGCCGAAGGCGGAGCCCGCTGTACTCCGGGCCGTCCCGTACTTTGCGTGGGGCAACCGCGGCGCGGGCGGCATGAGAGTCTGGATGCACGAGTCTCTCTGATACAATAGAAAGCACAGCAGAAAAATCCCGGTGCGGAAGGCCTAAGGCTTCCGCGCCGGGATTTTTTCAGTTCGGCTGCCTCCGGCGCGCCGCACGAAATTGACGCGGCGTTGTGCGGAACAGCTTCTGGAACGCACGGTTAAAGGTTCGCTGGCTCGAAAAGCCGCAGTCGAGAGCGATTTCGGAGACGCTGCGATCCGTCCCGAGAAGCAGCTCCTGCGCTTCATTCAGCCGGAGAAAGCTCAGATAATCGGAAAAGCTGCTGCCTAGCTGCTGCGAGAAGACGCGCGAGAGGTGAAAGCGGCTCGCCCCGAGCGCGTGGGCGGCGTCGTCAAGCGTCAGCGGCTGGCGGAAATGCAGCGAGAGGTATTCCATGAGGCGTGTAGTGAGGTTTCCCTCCTGCGATTCTCCTATGGGGACGAGCTCTGCCGCTTCCAGAATTCGCGCGAGGATCAGGTGCAGCAGGGCGCGGCGCACCTCCCCTCCGCCCGAGCCGTCCTCCGCGAGACGGCGCAGCGCATACGCGGCGTCCGGGTGGAGCGCCGCAGCGCGCAGCACAGGCACGGCGGGGCGAAAGCGTGTGAGCGTGGGAAGGAGATCGCCGAGCAGAGAGGAGACAGCGATCAGCATAACGTATTGCCCGTTGTCCCCGGCGCTCTGGTAGCCGTGTACGGCGTTCGGAAAGAAAAAGGCAAGATCCCCTGCGGCGAGCGGGATGGACTGCGTGCCCGTTTCGATGCAGAGATCTCCGCTCTGCAGCCAGAACAGCTCGAGTTCCGGGTGCAGGTGCAGCGGGAAGGAAAAGCTTCCTCCGCGCGAAACGGTCAGCTCATCCCGCCAGTTTCCCCGCTTCTCGTAGAATGCGCGTCCTGCCGCCATGACGTTTTCCTCCTTCCTCAAAAACCGCAATATATGGCCAAAACAAGATCCGTTCTGACACGCATTTTAGCACAAATGGCAGTATAATACAACCAAAATCAGGGGAGAAAGAGGAGGAGTTTTGGATGAAGCATACGCTCGCCGTCATTGGATACGGCGGCATGGGAGGATGGCACTGTGCGAATGTGGCGGAAAAGCTGCCGCAGATCGCTGTCAAGGGCGTCTGGGACGTCCGGGAGGAGGCGCGGGAAAAGGCCGCGGCAAGCGGCCTTTTCGCCTACGCGTCGCTGGAAGAGCTGCTCGCGGACGGGGAAGTCGACCTCGTTACCGTCGCGACGCCGAACAATTTTCACAGGGAACTCGTGGTCGCCTGTCTGCGCGCGGGGAAGAACGTCGTCTGCGAAAAGCCTGCCGCCATGAATGCGGCGGAGCTCGAGGAGATGATCGAGGCGTCCAGGGAGTCGGGGCGCGTGTTCTCCGTCCATCAGAACCGCCGCTTGGACAGGGATTACCGGATTGTCCGCCGTCTGCTCGAGGAAAAGACGCTCGGCGAGCCGTACTTCATCGAGAGCCGCGTGCAGGGCTCGCGCGGCGCGATGTTCGGCTGGCGCGGCCACAGGGTCAACGGCGGCGGGATGCTCTATGATTGGGGCGTGCACCTGCTCGACCAGATGATGGATATGATACCGTCCCCCGTCGTTTCCGTGGACGCGCACTTGCAGACAGTATTTTCCGGCGAGGTGGACGACAACATTAAGCTGTTCCTGCGGTTTGAAAACGGCGTTTCCGCCCTGCTCGAAATGTCGACGAACTGCTTTTCCAACCTGCCGCGCTGGCACGTCAGCTGTACCGGCGGCACCGCCGTCGTGGAGGACTGGGACTGCCATGGCCGCACCGTCCGCCTGCGCGAGGACGCGGGCAGCATGGCGTGGGACGACGACATCATCTATACTGCCGCAGATCCAACCCGCACGATGGCGCCGCGCCCGGCATACACGACCGTTGAGGAACCGCTTCCCGCCGTCGAGACGGACTGGAGCGATTATTACAAAAATCTTGTGGACGCCATCGACGGGAAGGCGGAGCTGATTGTCCGCCCGGAGCAGTGCCTGCGCGTCATGCGCGTCATCGATCTCGCGTTTTGCTCCGAACAGGAAAAACGCGGCATGACCTGCCGCATCTGAATGAAAAAGGAGGCATTCCCACCATGAAAAAAGCACTGATTGTCCAGGGCGGCTGGGACGGCCACGAGCCGCAGCTCACCTCGAAGCGCTTCGCCGGCCTGCTCGAAAAGCACGGCTACGAATGCGTCATCAGCGACACGCTCGACGCCCTCGCCGACCTCGACGCCCTGATGCGGCTCGACCTCATTGTCGCCTGCTGGACGATGGGCGAGATCAACCACGACTATGTGGTCAACGTCTGCAAGGCCGTCGGCGCGGGCGTCGGCCTTGCCGGCTGCCACGGCGGAATGTGCGATTCCTTCCGCCAGGACACGGAGTGGCAGTTTATCACCGGCGGCCAGTGGGTCAGCCACCCGGGCGGGGACGGCATCGAGTATACCGTCAACATCTGTCACGGCTCCAGCCCGATCGTCGAGGGCCTCGAGGACTTCCCGGTCTGCAGCGAGCACTATTATCTGCACGTCGATCCCGCGATCGAAGTCCTTGCCACGACGCGCTTCCCCATCGTGCCGTATTACCACATCTCCAACAAGCCGGTCGATATGCCGGTTGCGTGGACGAAGTACTGGGGCAACGGACGCGTGTTCTATACCTCTCTCGGCCATCACGACGACGTGTTCGACAAGTCGCCGAACGCGCAGATCCTCATGGAGCGCGGTATGCTCTGGGCGGGCGAGGGCAGGCAGTATGCCGTCGACCACGGCCTGACGACAACCCGGTTTGAGAACACGGCAAAAATGTATTGAGGAGGGACGGGAAGATGGAAAAAGTGAAAATCGGCATGGTAGGCGTCGGCGACATCAGCGGCATCTACCTGCAGAATATTACGGGACTGTTTCAGGAGCTTGAGCTGGTAGCCGTCTGCGATCTGGTCCGGGAGAAGGCGGAGCGCGCCAAGGAGAAGTACGGCATCCCGAAGATCTACGATACCATGTACGAACTGTTTGCCGATCCGGAGATCGACATCGTTCTGAATCTCACGCGCCCCTATGAGCACTTCGGTGTGTCCAGCGAGGCGCTCAAGGCAGGCAAGCACGTCTATTCCGAGAAGCCGCTCGCCGCAACGCTTGAGGAAGGCCGCGAGCTCGTCCGTCTGGCGCAGGAGAAGAACCTCCTGCTCGGCGGCGCGCCGGACACCTTCCTCGGCGCGGGCATCCAGACGTGCCGCAGGCTGATCGACGCAGGCTTTATCGGCGAGCCGATCGGCGCGGCGGCCTTTATGATCTGCCGCGGCCATGAGAGCTGGCATCCCGATCCGGCGTTCTATTACCAGCACGGCGGCGGCCCGATGATGGATATGGGGCCCTACTACCTGACGGCGATGGTCAACCTCCTCGGCGGCGTGTCCTCCGTCTGCGGCGTGACGAAATCGTCTTTCCCGACGCGCACCATCACAAGCCAGCCGAGGTGCGGCGAGGTCGTCAAGGTCGAGGTGCCGACGTATGTGACCGGCATTCTCAACTTTGAGAGCGGCGCGACGGGCACAATTTTTACGACATTCGACGTCTGCTATCCCGGCCAGGCCAGACTCGAGATCTACGGCACGAAGGGCACCATCTTCGCGCCCGATCCGAATACCTTCGGCGGCCCCGTCAGGCTGCTGCGGCAGGAGGGCGGCGAGGCGCAAGAGATTCCTCTGTGCTTCGACTACGCGGAGAATTCCCGCGGTCTCGGCCTCGCCGACATGGCGAAGGCGCTCCGCACGGGACGCGCCCCGCGCGAGAGCTGGAGGCAGACGCTCCACGTCCTCGAAATCATGCAGAGCTTTGAAAAGAGCAGCAATTCCGGCTCTGCGGTTGTCATCGAGTCGAAGTATGAACGCGGCGAGCCGATGACGGACGGCGGCGTGCACGGTGTTCTCGCGTGAGTGATTGTCCATAGAAAGCGGCCGCGGCTTCCCTGAAAATGGGAGGCCGCGGCCGCTTTTTATGGGGTTTCTGCTTGGAGGGCAGTCGTACTCATTCCTTCACGGCGCCGATGACGATGCCGGAGACGAAATACTTCTGCAGGAAGGGATAGATGAGCAGGAGCGGGATGGTCGAGACGACGATCTTCGTCGCGTTGAACGCGCGGTTGCTCATCGTGGAGAGCTGCTTGAGCTGCTCCGCGTCGGTAACCTGCGTGATATCAACCGTCAGCTGCTGAAGGTATGTCTGAAGGGGGTAAAGAGAAGCCTTGTTCATGTAAAGCAGGCCGGAGAAGTAATCGTTCCAGTGATTCACGATGGAGAACAGAGCGACCGTCGCCAGAGCTGGCAGAGAAACCGGAAGATAAATCTTCACGAGAACCGTCAGCGGGGAAGCGCCGTCGATGGATGCCGCCTCGTCGAGGGAAACCGGAACGCCCTTGAAGAAGTTGACCATCAGGATGACGTTGAACACCGGAACAGCGCCGGGCAGCACGAGAGCCCAGATGGTATTGATCATGTTCAGCTTGCTGACCACCATGAACAGCGGAATCACGCCGCCGGAGAACAGCATCGCGAAGATGACGATCTTGATGTAGATCTCACGCGCAGGGAAGCGCAGGCGGCTCTTGGAGAGCGGATACGCCATCGTG
>CASFAA010000137.1 GCA_949292505.1 uncultured Oscillospiraceae bacterium | reverse complement strand
TTTTTCTTTGTCTGCAGCCTCCCTTCCCCGCGTCGCCGCCGCACAAAAAACCGGACGGATCCGCTGCCCTGAGGCGGCGAATCCGTCCGGTTTTTTTCTGTATTGCGCGTCCTTACCTTTCCCTGAGAAATAAGCTTGCTTTTTTGCTTGGGGAAAACATAGCGTTCCCTGAGAAATATGCTTGCTTTTTTCTTGGAAAAAGCATCGTGTTCCTTGAGAAATAAGCTTGTTTTTTTGCTTGGAAAAAGCATAGCGTTCCCTGAGAAAAAAGCTTGCTTTTTTCTCAGGGAACGCATAGCGTCAGCTCTTTTTCTTGACCGTGATTTTCTTCTCCTCGCCGGCGCGCAGGCGCTGGATGTTGGCGCGGTGCTTCCAGACGAGGATGGACGCCTGCAGCAAAGCAATGAGCACGGAGAACACGACGTAGAACAGCGTCGTGGAGCCGGCGGCAGAGCTCTGGTGCACATAGTCGAACGTGTTGAGAATCAGTGTAAAGAGCGGGAACGAGGAACCCGCGCAGATGGAGGCCAGGGAGACGATTTTGCTGCAGAGGAACACGATGATGAAGACCACAATGACAAGCACAAAGGCGCGCCAGTCAATCAGGGCAATGATGGCCCAGCTCGTGAGGACGCCCTTGCCGCCCTTGAAGCCGAAGAAAATCGGGAAAATGTGGCCGATGGCGCAGAAGAAGCCGGCGACGTACGCGCCGTACTGCACGAGCTCCCCGGCGCCGACGCCCTCAATCACGGTGAAGGTCGTCATCCAGTCAAACAGGAGACGGCCAATCCACACGGCGAGGATGCCCTTCGCAAAATCAAAGATAAAGGTAAAGACGGCGGCTTTGGCTCCGACGGAACGCAGGACGTTCGTCATACCCGCATTTCCGCTGCCCATGCTCCTGATATCCTGCTTGTGGGCAAACAGCTTCGTGAAGATGATGGAGAAGCTCACACTTCCGAGGAGATACGCGATCACAGCAGCCAAGAGTCCGAACAACAGAACATTTAACAAATCAACCACCCAGCCCTTCCTATGATGAAAATTTACTTGGATTTCTCACCGCGTTCGCGGATGATAAAGCGAATCGGAGTGCCTTCCATGCCGAACGTCTCGCGGATTCTGTTTTCCAGATACCTCTGGTAAGAGAAATGGAACAGCTCCTCGGAGTTGACAAAAAACACAAAGGTCGGAGGACGGACCGAAGCCTGCGTCATATAGTAAATTTTCAGCCGTTTCCCCTTATCGGTGGGAGGCTGCACACGGGCGGTCGCCTGGGCGAGCACGTCGTTGAGCATCCCGGTGGAGATCCGCATGGAGTTGGAGTTGGCCGCGAGCTTAATCAGCTCGAAAAGCCGGTCGATACGCTGGCCTGTCTTGACGGAAATGAAGACGATGGGCGCGTACGGCATGAAGGAGAAGTCGACCTCGAGCTTCTTGCGATATTCCTGCATGGTCTTCTCGTCCTTCGCGACGGCGTCCCACTTGTTCACCGCAATCACGCAGCCCTTCCCCGCCTCGTGGGCGAGGCCGGCGACCTTCGAGTCCTGGTCGGTGAAGCCGACGGCGGCGTCGATCATGATGACGCACACATCCGCCCGGTCGATGGCCATCTGCGCGCGCAGCACGCTGTAATGCTCGATGGAATCCTCGACCTTGTTCTTCCGGCGCAGTCCCGCCGTGTCGATGAACGTGAACTTGCCGAAGGAATTCTCTATCTGCGTGTCGATGGCGTCGCGCGTCGTGCCGGCGATGTCAGAGACGATGCAGCGCTCCTCGCCGCAGAGGCGGTTCACGAGCGAGCTCTTGCCGACGTTCGGCTTGCCGATGACGGCGACGTGGATCTCCTCGCCTTCGATCTCCTCCCCCTCCTCGGCGGGCGGGAAGAACTCAAAGACGCGGTCGAGCAGGTCGCCCGTGCCGTGGCCATGCACCGACGAGACGGCGACGGGATCTCCGAGGCCAAGGTTGTAAAACTCATAGTATTCCGCCGGGGGATCTCCGACGGTATCGCACTTGTTGACGCAAAGGACGACAGGCCGTCCGCTGCGCAGCAGCATCGCGGCGATCTCCTTGTCCGTGGCGACGACGCCGGAGCGCACGTCCGCTACGAGGATAATCACGTCGGCGGCATCGATGGCGAGCTGCGCCTGCATCCGCATCTGCGCGAGAATCACGTCGTTCGTCTTCGGCTCGATTCCGCCGGTGTCCACGAGGGAGAACTTCCGCGACCTCCACTCGCACTGGCCGTAAATGCGATCCCGCGTCACGCCGGGGGTATCGTCAACGATCGAAAGCCTCGCGCCGACCAGTTTATTGAAAAGCGTCGATTTGCCGACGTTGGGGCGTCCGACAATCGCAACGACCGGTTTGGCCATTTCGCATCACTTCCCTGTAATCAGATTCAAAAGTCCGCCGCCGTTGTCCGGCGCGACGGAAACCGGGACGCCGAGCTCCCGCTCGAGATCCGCGAGCGTCACGTCGTCAAGGAAAACGGGCTCGCCCTGCCGCAGCATCGTGTCAGGCACGATGAGGCGATCGCCGAGCGGCACGCCGCGCAGCTGCGCGAGAATGTCCCGTCCCGTGACAAGGCCCGCGACATTGATGGTCTCGCCGAAAAAGTCGTTCCGTATCGGAACCACTTTATATTGTAAATTATGGCATTTTTCTCGGAGCCCGTCAAGCGCCTTCTCCAAAAACGGCGCAAAAGATACGCCCGTCACGAGCGTGCAGGAGGAAGGAGCGCAGCCGTCCTCCAGTTCCTCGAGCGCGTCCTGAAATTCCTCGGTGAAATTCGCAATCAGGCCGACGCCGTTTTCGAGCTGGTCGAACGCGCCGTAAAACGCGGCGTCGGGAATCGGCAGGCCCGCCTTGAGGTAGAACTCGTCCGCGGCGTAGCAGACGCGCTCGCCCGTCTTTTCGAGCATCCGCTCGCCCCAGCGTTCCGCGGCGCGCACGACCTCGAGCGCCGTGTCCGCCTGATAGGGCGTCAGCGGGGTCAGGCCCTCGCGAAAGCGGGTGACGCCGAGCGGCACGAGCGCCACGCTCTGCACCGACGGGTACAGGGGCAGCAGGTCGCCGAGCGTCCGCTCGAGCTCCTCCCCATCGTTCCAGCCGTGGCAGAGGACGAGCTGGCAGTTCAGCTTAATACCCGCCTCGGCGAAGCGGTAGAGATGCCGCAGGGAATCGCCCGCAAAGCGGTTGCCCATCATGCGGCAGCGCAGCTCCGGGTTCGTGGTGTGCACGGAGATGTTGATGGGGCTGATGCGCATCTTCACGATACGCTCCGCCTCGCGGTCGCTGAGGTTTGTCAGCGTGATGTAGTTTCCGAACAGGAAGGAAAGGCGCGAATCGTCGTCCTTAAAATAGAGGCTCTCGCGCATCCCCTTCGGCAGCTGATCGATGAAGCAGAACACGCAGCGGTTCCGGCAGGAGCGCTGCCTGTCCATCAGATACGTCTCAAACGAGAGGCCGAGGGCCTCGTACTGCCCCTTGCGGACGCTGACCTCGCGGCGGACGCCGCCGGCGTCCTCGAGGGCGAGCGTCACCTCGCGTTCCGTCTCGTAAAAGCGATAGTCCAGAATGTCGCAGATCTCGTTCCCGTTGATGGCGCAGAGCTTCTCCCCTGCGCGGATTCCCGCGTGCGCGGCAGGGCTGTCCTTCTCCACCGAGAGTATTTCGACAGACATTTTTCTCCTCCTTCCGGAAACGGGGCTTCCCCGGCAAAAAAAATAGAGAAGGATCTCTCCTTCTCCATTTTTCTGAAATAAAAAGAAGCTTAAGCTTCCTTCTTAATGACTTCCCTGCCGTTATAGTAGCCGCAAGCGCCGCACACTCTGTGAGGAGCCTTCAGCTCACCGCACTTCGGGCATCTCGCAAGAGCCGGAGCGCTCAGTTTCCAGACGTTGGAACGTCTTTTATTCTGTCTAGCACTGGAAGTTTTTCTCTTTGGTACCGCCATCGTCAGCACCTCCTTATAAACTGGATCTAATCTATCAGTTTTTTAAGAACCTCCAGACGAGGATCTACCTGATGCAAATTGCAGCTGCAGGGGCCTTCGTTCAGGTTCTTGCCGCAGGACGGGCAGAGTCCCTTGCAGTCTTCCCTGCACAGATACTTGTACGGCAGCTCGAGCAGGATGTCGGAACGGAGAAGCTCGTCCAAATCCAGCTTGAAGCTCTCGTCAACCAGGATGTAGTCGTCGTTGTCCTCCTCCTCCACCTCCTGGGCAAGGACGTGGGAAAATCGGAATTCGTACCGCTTCCTTGTCGGGGCGGCGCATCTGTCACAGGGCGCTTCGTAATCGAACGAAGCCTTTGCCTGAAGCAAAATGCAGGCGCAGGAATCTGAAGCTGCTCCCTCCACCGAAATGGGGGTAACGAAGGGATACGTCCCGTTCATCTCCGTCTCTGAGAGATCGAGAGAAAAACAAAACGGAATTCTTTCAACTTCCCCGGAAAACAGGGATTTCAAATCAAGCAGCATATCCATACCTCAACGCTACAGTTAATCATTATATCGGGTCAAGAAGGGTTTGTCAATAGAGATCTTTACAAAATATTGAACAAAAAGACGCTGCCGGACTTCCCGCCCGGCAGCAGTCTTTCTCCTGTGTTCGTGTCAGACGTTCTCAGCCAGGTGCTCCATGCCCTCCGGGAGCTCGGAAGCGTCGGCGGAGACGAGAAGCGTAATCTTCACATTCGAGCTCTGCGCCAGCATATTCATCTTTTCAGCAAAGCCCTTGAAAACCTCCATGTCCTGACCAATGATCTTCAGGGTGGAGTCAATGAAAATATCGGTCACGTCATAGTCGCCCGCGCAAATGCCGCTGACAAAGCCAAAGAATGTGTCGGCGCCGGAAACCTTATACGCGTCCGTATCAATCAAACGAGCCTCATGGGGAAGGTCGTAAGTCAGCTTGGATCCCTTTTCGATGACGATCACGTTGCCGTTGGTGCTCTTGACAGCCTGCACGGCGCGCTCAATCAGCTTCTTGGTTTTACCGGATCCTTTTCTTCCAACAATAAGAGTAATCATTTTGGAAACTCCCCTTCTTTATTTATTTCCGCAGTCAATACGGAGGGTTTTCAGGATGTTACTTTCCGAGACGCTTCTCCAGAGCTTCCTTCTCGGACTCGTAACCGGGCTTGCCGAGGAGGGCGAACATATTCTTCTTGTAGCTCTCGACGCCGGGCTGATCGAAGGGATTGACTCCCATCATGTAGCCGGAGATGGCGCAGGCCTTCTCGAAGAAATAAATCAGATAGCCGAGCGTATCCTCGGAGAAATCAGGCGCGTGCAGAACGATATTCGGAACGCCGCCGTCGGTGTGCGCGAGGACGGTGCCCTCAAACGCCTTTTCATTGATATAGGCCATCGACTTGCCCTCGAGGAAGTTCAGGCCGTCGACGTTCTCAGGATCGTTGCCGATGAAGATATCCTTCTTCGCCTTGTCAAAGAGCACGACCGTCTCAAAGAGAGTGCGGCGGCCCTGCTGGATATACTGGCCCATGGAGTGCAGATCCGTCGAGAAGACGACGGAAGCCGGGAACAGGCCCTTGTTGTCCTTGCCCTCGCTCTCGCCGAAGAGCTGCTTCCACCACTCGTTCATCATCGTGAAGCACGGCTCATAGCTGACGAGGATTTCGGTCTCCTTGCCCTTTCTGTAGAGAATATTGCGGGCCGCGGCATAGCGGTAGCAATCGTTCGTGAACAGATCGGGGTTGGCGAGCTCCGCCTGCGCCTTCTGCGCGCCGGCCATCAGCGCGTCGATATCGGCGCCCGCGACGGCGATCGGCAGCAGGCCGACAGCAGTCAGGACGGAGTAGCGGCCGCCGACGTCGTCCGGAACGACGAACGTCTCGTAGCCCTCCTTCGTCGCCAGCTGCTTGAGGGTGCCCTTCGCCTTGTCGGTCGTGCAGTAGATGCGCTTTCTCGCCTCGTCCTTGCCGTACTTCTTCTCGAGCAGCTCGCGCAGCACGCGGAACGCGATGGCGGGCTCCGTGGTGGTGCCGGACTTCGAGATCATGTTGATGGAGACGTCGCGCCCCTCGCAGATCTCGACGAGCTCGGCCAGCGCGGACGAGCTGATGCTGTTGCCCGCGAAATAGATGTCGGGCGTATCCTTCTTGATGCAGTTGTAATTGGGCGACTTCAGAAACTCAATCGCGGCGCGCGCGCCGAGATACGAGCCGCCGATGCCGATGACGATGAACACATCGGTGTCAGACTGAATCTTCTTCGCTGCGGCTTTGATGCGCGCGAACTCCTCTTTATCGTAATCTGTCGGGAGAGTGACCCAGCCGATAAAATCATTTCCGAGACCGGAACCGCTGTGCAGCGTGTCGTGCGCAAGTTGAACCTGCGGCGCGATCGCCTTATATTCCTGATCGCTGACAAAACCGGAGAGGTGCTTCACATCAACCTGAATCGACATATCGATGCCTCCTACTCTTTTTGGGAATTCTGTATGTTCATTTTACAATAAATCATTTCTATTTGCAAGGAAATGAATCATATTTTATAATTTTTTCATTTCCTCTCTTCTGCAAGGTACTCCCCTTTACAGGCAAACGCAGGCGCGCAGCAGGTAGAGCCAGGCCGACGCGAGCGTCAGCTCCGCGACGGAGCCGGCTGCGCAAACAGGCACCTCGGCAAGCGTTTCGCCGTCGAGAGAGTAGACGATTTTCCCGACGGTCTGCCCCGCCTCCACGGGGGCGATAAGCCTTTCGTCGAGTACAGTCTCGCAGACGAGCTCGCCCTCCCTGCCCTTTGGCACGACCATACCGGCAGGCTCCTCCGCCTCCACGGCGACGGCGCTCTCCATTCCGCTCTCGACCGGGATCGGCTCAAGGCCAGTCTCGGGAAGCGCGGGGGACGCGAGCGTCCAGCCGGAGAAGCCGTAATCGAGGAGGGACGCGGCGCTCGAGAAGCGCTCGTCGGTCGTCGAGCAGCCGAGGACGACGGCGATGAGGCTCATCCCGTCCCTCTCCGCGGTGGCGGCCATACAGCTCCCAGCCTTCCCCGTCGTCCCCGTCTTGAGGCCGGTGATGCCGGAGTAGCTCTTGAGCAGCTTGTTCGTGTTGACAAGCTGCGTTTTCCCGCCGCGGAGCTCATCCATCCAGACAGTGGTGTAATCGAAGATATGCTCGTGCGCAATCAGCGCGCGGGAAACGAGCGCGATGTCGTACGCGCTCGTCAGATGGCCGTCCTCGTCGAGACCGTTGCAGTTCTTGTAGACGGTGTCCTGCATCCCGAGCTCGGCGGCCCTCTCGTTCATTTTCGCGACAAACGCGTCCTCGCTGCCGCACAGATGCTCCGCGAGCGCGACGGCGGCGTCGTTCGCGCTGACAATCACGGTCGCCTTGAGCAGATCGTTGACGCTCATCGTCTCGCCCGGCTCGAGCCAGATGTCCGAGCCGCCCAT
>CASFAA010000136.1 GCA_949292505.1 uncultured Oscillospiraceae bacterium | reverse complement strand
CCGTGACGGGGAGCGTGCTGTCCACGCCTGTGGACAGCGGCGAGGCGCAGAGCGCTCCGGAAAGCGTGCAGACCGCCCCGGAGACGGAAAGCACGAACTCCGAAACGGTGTCGGAGCCGGAAGCAGACCGCGTCGAACAGGCGCTTGCCTCCTACCGCGCGCTGGTGCCCACGGCGGACACACTCTATTACGGCTTCGATAAGACGCCGTCCGGCGTGTACCGCTACGCGCTGTGCCGGTTGAACGCGGAGGACGATTTCCCGAGCCTTGTGATCGAGCAGCAGGCGGAAACGCTCGAGTATCATCCGCTCGTCTGCCGCTGGAACGAGGAGACGGGCAACGCCGAACGGGTCGCCGGATGGGTGGACGACGGCGAGACGCGCGGCGGGCTGCGCACGGGGCTTTCCCAGATGGCGGACGGCGGCGGCCTGCGCCATACCGTCGTGTACAGCGCCACCGGCGAGACGGTAATCACCCGCCTCACGCAGAACGAGCAGGAGCCGAGGGCGCTCGCCTTTGTGGACGAGTGGACGGGAACGTTCACCGACCCTGTCCCGGACTCGCTCGCCTTCTATGACCTCGTCTGGTACGACGTGAGCGACCTTTCCGGGCTGGAGAGCTGGTCGTGGCCGCCTGCCGCCGCCCCGTCCGGGGGCAGCGGGCCGCAGAGCGCGGCGCAGAGCAGCACGTCCGCCGCTCCCGCGCAGGACGGCGATCGCATCGTCTTCACCGGCACGATCGACACCTATTCCTATGACGAGGTCGTCGCCCTGCAGGGGCAGCCGGACCCGAACGCGCCGTGGTCGGACACGACGGCGACGTACCGCCTTATCGTCCTCGACGCGCCGCAGACGATGGAGCTTACCTCTGTCGACGGAACAAAAAGCGGCGAGGTGCGGCTGCTGAACGTGACCGGCGCGCCCGGTCTTGACGGCCTCGACGCCGAAGACCCGATCGCCAGGGCGATTTTGGGGGAGTAAAGACCTCAAAAAGCTGACGTTTCAGACGCCGGCCATTGGCACACGGCCCGAGCCGGCGGACACAACGCCCCAAGCGGTGCTGCAAAAACAGACGAAGCGTCTTTCCCCCGGACGATTCGCACTCGCCTCCCTCTATCCCCTCAGCCGCGTTTTTATTTACCCGTTCGCACCCGGCGCATGGCAACGCCGCCGTGCCACATTTCCCAACGTAAACCCAAACGCAAAAGAGAGCGCTGCAGATCAACATTTCTGCAGCGCTCTCTTTTTTTGTTCTCTGTTGTCCGTTATTCGCTTGCGGCCGCGGACTCGGCTCCCGATTCCACGGAGGACGTATCATTCACCACATTCCCGGCGACGAGGTTCTCATACATCTCCCGCGCGCCGAGGTAGTAGTCGGGGTTATCCTCGAGGAGGTCGTCGCGCACCTCGCGCACCGAGAGGCTGAAATCCTGGAAGATCTGGCCGATCTCCGTGTCCGCGAGCCCCTTGCACTCCGACATGGGCAGGCGCATATTCTCGTAGTCGGTGGCGCCCTCCGGGACGGGGGTGCCGTCGAGGTAGGCGAAGACGCCCTCCTCTCGGCCGTAGGCGATGAAGCTTACGTCGTCCGTCAGATAGAGGTAGGACTCGCCCATCTGCAGGTCGGCCTGGAACTTCACGACGCCCGCCATCTGCATATTGACATCCACCGAGTCCGCCGCGTCGCCCTGAAGGATCTCAAAGACGTTCACCTGCACCACGACCTGCCCGTCGCCGTTGAGATCCTCGCCGTACTTCTCGAGCTCGTCCGAGAGCATATCGGTCAGATCGGTGGAGACGTACTGCGAGCTGAGGATCGCGACGTTGTAGTCGGGATTGACCTTTGTGACCATGTCATAGATCAGGTACGCCACGAACAAAACGGCCACCACGACGAGCGCAACGTGCACCCGGTGATAAAACCAGAAATTGTTCCACTTGTCCTTCTTCGTCTTGAGGGTAATCTCCGCGCCGGGACGGTTGATCTCCTCCTCGCCTGCGTGCAGGAGGTAGCGTTCTCTTGCCACTTGCTTTCACTCCCTGAAACGCGCGGACGCGCCGCGCGGAATCTTCGGCTTTCGGCCTCGTACCATTATAACAGGTTTTTGGCGGAAAGATCCATGAATTTATTGTAAATATGCGGAATTCTGATCATTTTTCGTCTGCGCTTGACAGCGCCTCCCCCTTTGCCCTATGATGAAGAAAAATGCCCCGGATTCGGGGGAAGGAGCCTGACAGCCATGCTGCCTATCACCAATCTGACGCGGGACGAGGCGCGCCGCGTCCGCACGGTGCTCACCGATATCGACGATACCCTCACGAACGGCGGCAAGCTGCCCGCCGAGGCGTACAGCGCCCTGTGGAGACTGCGCGACGCCGGAATCCGTGTGATCCCCGTCACGGGGCGGTCGTGCGGGTGGTGCGACCTCATCGCGCGCGAGTGGCCGGCGGACGCCGTCGTCGGCGAGAACGGCGCGGTCGTCTACTATCTCGACGAAACGGGACATCTGCGCGTCTTCACGCACCCGAGCGTCGCCGACCCCGCCGTGCACGACCGCCTCGCCGCCGTCCGGGACGCGTGCCTGCGCGAGGTGGCGGGCTGCCGCGTCGCGAAGGACCAGTTCTCGCGCGTGTACGACCTCGCGATCGACTTCGCCGAGGAGGAGCCGCGCCTCCCCCTCTCCGACGCGGAGCGCATCCGCGCCGTCTGCGAGCGCATGGGCGCGCGCGCGAAGGTCAGCTCGATCCATGTCAACGCGTGGTTCGGCGACTACGACAAGCTCTCCATGGCGGAGCTGTTCCTCTCCTCCGTCCTCGGCGAAACCGATCCGCGGGGGACGAGCGTCTTTTTCGGCGACTCGCCGAACGACGAGCCGATGTTCGCCCATTTCCCGCTGACGTGCGGCGTCGCGAACGTGAAGAAATTCGCGTCCCATATGGAACACCTGCCGCGGTTTGTCACCGAAAAGGAGGGCGGCTATGGCTTCGCGGAGGCGGCGGAGCTGCTGCTTCGGCGGCGCGCGGAGTGAGACGGGCCCTCTCCCGGGAGCTGCCGACGCTTTCCCCTGTTTTTTGCGTTTTTGTACAAAACCTACAAAAAACAAGCTCGTTTTCCCTATAAGAGACATTGTGGATACTTTGTGCAGGATCGACGAAAATACGGCAATCATCAATGCAAAATGGAGAATTCGCCGCTTTTGGGAATCGGCGGGCTTTGGTATTGAAATTGCGTGTTTTCTGTTATATAATATACACATTACACAAATCGGTTTTTCCGCAAAACCAATATGCGTACCGCGCCTACCCCCAGGCCGTCCGCCCGGCGCGGGATCATTCGATGGAGGCTGTAATTTATGAACTATTCCATGACTGTCGGCGAAATCAAGGAAGAGATTGAGAGCCGTCTGCAGCACAACTTCGGCGTCAGCCCGGAGAACGCGACGAACGAGCATTACTACAAGGCGGTCGCCCTCATCATCTCCGACCTGCTGTGCAAGGGCCGCGCGGAGACAAAGAAGAACGCGGAGAAGACGCATACGAAGCAGATCTACTACCTCTGCATGGAGTTCCTGATGGGCCGTTCCCTCAAGAACAACCTGTTCAACCTCGGTCTCGAGGAGAACTTCCGCAAGGCGCTCGCCGAGATGGACATCAAGCTCGACGGCCTGTATGAGGAGGAGCCGGACGCCGGCCTCGGCAACGGCGGCCTCGGCCGTCTCGCGGCGTGCTTCCTCGACGGCCTCGCAACGCAGGGCTATCCGGCGATCGGCTACTCGCTGCGCTATGAGTACGGCATCTTCCGCCAGAAGCTCGTCGACGGCTGGCAGACGGAGCTGCCCGACTTCTGGCTCCCCGGCGGCAAGGTCTGGCTGCAGGAGGTCCCGGAGAAGGCCATCGAGGTGCATTTCGACGGCCACATCGAGGAGGGCTGGAACAACCAGTACCACTACGTCAACCACAAGGACTATACGAACGTTCTCGCCATCCCGTACGATATGTACGTCTCCGGCTACGACGGGCGCTGCGTCGCGAAGCTGCGCATCTGGGCGGCCCGCTCGCC
>CASFAA010000135.1 GCA_949292505.1 uncultured Oscillospiraceae bacterium | reverse complement strand
CGCGCGGAGGGAAACAAAAAAGGGGGCGCGCGGCCTTACCGTGCGCCCCCAAAATCAGCTTACTGCCTGTTTTTGTTGTACAGGATGCGCAGTCCCTTGAGAATGAGATCGCTGTCACAGACAATCTCGCTCTTACAGTACTTTGTGATGGTGGGTGCGAGACCGCCCGTCGCGACGACGGTCGGCTTCTCGCCGAGCTCGCCCGCGACGCGGTCGATGATGCCGTCGATCATGGCGGCGTTGCCGTACACAATGCCGCTCTTCATGCAGTCGACCGTGTTCGTCCCGATGACGCGCTTCGGCCCCTCGAGATTGATGTGCGGAAGCTGCGAGGTGTGACTCGAGAGCGCCTCGAGCGAAATCGCGATGCCGGGGATGATCATGCCGCCGACGTAATTGCCCCGCTTGTCCACGACGGAGAGCGTCGTCGCCGTCCCGAGATCGAAGATGAGAATCGGCTTCGGATATTCCGCCGCCGCGGCGACGGCGTCCGTGACGAGATCGCTGCCGAGCTGCGCCGGGTTGTCCATCACGATGTTGAGTCCCGTCTTGAGACCCGCCCCGACGACGAGCGATTCCCGCCCGCAGAGCTGGCGAATCGCGTCCTTCATCGTGACGGTCAGCGCCGGAACGACGGAGGAGATGATGCTTCCGTCAATGCTGTGGCGCTCCACCTGGTTGAGGATGAACATATTGCGCATCAGGGAGGCGTATTCGTCGCTCGTCTTGACGCGGTCGGAGGCCAGACGGGCGGTGAAGAACAGCTCGCCCGAGTCCGGATCCATGCAGCCGAGCACAATGTTGGTATTCCCGATATCAATCGCGATAATCATACGAACACACCCATCCCTTTGTGATAGAATTCCTGCTTCAGGCTCTGCTGTTGCGGCGCTTGAGGGTTACAAGGATCATCCCGATGGCCGGAACCAGGACGGCGGCCAGGGCGGTCTCCGCAACACCGTTCGTGCCGACGACGCCGAGCACCACCGCCGCAACGCCCTCTACCGGGATGTTGTTGACAGAAGCGTACGCGTCGCGGAAGAGGAAATAGATGAGCGACATCACAAGCCCGGTGTTGAGGACTGCGCCGGATGCACCGGCAATGGCCATGGAGACTGCCTCAAGGGACTTTTTCTCCTTCATCAGCTTCTGCAGGCCGCGGTAGATGAACCACGGCACGACGCCGACGAGAATGCGCGGGATAAAGCAGATGACGAGGCTCAGCGGGCTGCCGTTCGGCGTGCCGGGAACGGGAATCACCGGGCTGAACGCGAACGAGAGAACAGCCGGGCTCATCGTGTTGCTCAAAAAGCTCACGAGTCCGAACATCGCGCCGAGAATGGCGCCGTATTTCGGCCCGAGAAGCAGGCAGCCGATGATGACGGGGATGTGCAGCGTGGTTGCCTTAATCAGCCCCAGCGGAACCATCCCGAGCGGCGTAAGGCCCAGGACGAACACGATGGCTGTGAAGAGTGCCAGCAGCACAAAGTCACGGTACTTGGCGGTCGTTTTATTCATTTGTAATACCTCCTGCTGCCGTTCCCTTTTGGGATACGACGCAAATTTCGATTTCATTATAGGGGGAGGAAAGACGAAATGCAAGAGGAAATGAGCACAAATTGTTACAAATTTCACGACCTATCTTTGTTTGCAGTATGCAGGGGGCATCTGTGAGGAGCGGCCGCTGCCTGCAAAAATAAATGCAAAATTCATAAATTGTTCATTGAAATCAGGCGGGAAAAGGTCTACAATACATTTTAGCAATTAGCGCTTACGAGTGCTAAAATAACAGTGATAAAGGAGCCTTCTGTCATGGCTGTCAAGCAATTTCAGGCGGAATCCAAGCGCCTTCTCGACCTGATGATCAATTCCATCTATACGCACCGCGAGATATTCCTGCGCGAGCTTATCAGCAACGCGAGCGACGCGATCGACAAGCTCTACTACCGTGCCCTGAGCGACGGAGACACCGGCCTTTCCCGCGACGACTTCTCCATCTCCATCACCCCGAACAAGGAGGCACGCACCCTCACCATCGAGGACAACGGCTGCGGCATGACGGCCGAGGACCTCGAGAACAACCTCGGCACCATCGCGAAGAGCGGCTCCCTCAACTTCAAAAAGGAGAACGAGCCGAAGGAGGACATCGAGATCATCGGCCAGTTCGGCGTCGGCTTCTACTCGGCCTTCATGGTGGCAGAGAAGGTCACGGTCGTCAGCCGCGCCTATGGCTCGGACGAGGCGTGGAAGTGGGAGAGCTCCGGCGCGGAGGGCTACACGATGGATCCCGCCTCGCGCGAGGGGCACGGTACGACCATCACCCTCGTCCTCAAGGCGAACAGCGACGAGAACAATTACGACGAGTTCCTCGACACCTACCGCATCCGCGAGCTGGTGCGCAAATACTCCGACTACATCCGCTACCCGATCCGCATGGACGTCGAAAAGAGCCGCATGATCGAGGGCACGGACAAGGACGCCGACGGCAAGTACAAGACCCCGGAGTACGAGACGTACACCGAGAACGAGGTGCTCAATTCCATGGTGCCGCTCTGGCGCAAGAACAAGAGCGAGATCAAGGAGGAGGAGTACAACCAGTTCTACAAGGACAAGTTCCACGACTTCTCCGACCCGCTGCTCGTGATTCACAGCAGCACCGAGGGCACCGCGACGTACAACGCGCTCCTGTTCATCCCCTCGAAGGCCCCGTACGACTACTACAGCCGCGACTACGAGAAGGGCCTCCAGCTTTTCAGCAACGGCGTCATGATCATGGAAAAGTGCGCCGACCTGCTGCCGGACTACTTCAGCTTTGTCCGCGGCCTCGTCGACAGCCAGGATCTCTCGCTGAACATTTCGCGTGAGATGCTCCAGCACGACCGCCAGCTCAAGCTCATCGAGGGCCGCCTTGAGAAGAAGATTAAATCCGAGCTCGAGAGCCTGCTCAACCACAACCGCGAGAAGTACGAGGAGTTCTTCAGGAACTTCGGCCTGCAGCTCAAGTACGGCGTCTATTCCGATTACGGGATGCACAAGGAGCTCCTGCAGGATCTGCTGCTGTTTTACTCTTCCTCGGAGAAGAAGCCCGTCACGCTCAAGGAGTACGTCGGCCGCATGAAGGACGAGCAGAAGTATATCTACTATGCCTGCGGCGAGACGGTCGAGCGCATCGACCTGCTGCCCCAGACGGAGGCGCTCAAGGAGAAGGGCTACGAGATCCTCTACCTCACCGACAACGTCGACGAGTTTGCCCTTCGCATCATGATGAAGTACGACGACAAGGAGTTCCGCTCCGTGTCCGCCGACGATCTCGGCCTCGAGACGGAGGAGGAGAAGAAGGAGGCGGAGAAGCAGGTCGAGGAGAATAAGGACCTGCTCGCGTTCCTGCGCGACTCCCTCGGCGGAAAGGTCAAGGCCGTCATCCTGTCGCAGAAGCTCAAGAGCCACCCTGTCTGCCTGTCGACCGAGGGCGCGATCTCGATGGAGATGGAAAAGGTGCTCAACTCCATGCCGATGCCCGAGGGCGAGAAGGTGCAGGCGCAGCGCGTGCTTGAGATCAACGCCAACCACCCGATCTTCGCGAAGCTCGTGAAGCTCTACGCGGACGGCAACAAGGACAGAGCCGCCAAATACGCGAAGCTCCTCTACAACCAGGCGCTCCTCATCGAGGGTGTCTCCGTCGAGGATCCGCTTGCCTTCTCGAACGACATCTGCGACCTGATGGTCGAGTAAGCGGGAAAAGCCAGACACGAAAAAAGCGCTGCGGAAAAAACCGCAGCGCTTTTTTGACGCTCAAATTGTGGAATCCCTGCCTGTTTACAGATCCGCGTCCGGCACCGCTCTGCCGTACGATTTTTCCTTTTCCTCGAGAGCGCGCAGGATGATGTCGATGCTGCCCTGCAGGCCGAAGGTGTGGGTGTCGAGAATCAGATCGTAGTTCTGCATATCGCCCCACTTCTTGTTGCTGTAGAAATTGTAGTAGTTTCCGCGCTGCTTATCCTTCTTGTTGACCGCGTCGGCAGCCTTCGACGGATCCTCGCCGTACTCGTCGATCGCGCGCCGGATTCGCACGTCGCGCGGGGCCTGCAGGAAGAGCCGGAGGACGTTCGTCTCGTCGCGCAGGACGTAATCAGCACAGCGCCCGACAATGACAAACGGCCCTTGCTTCGCGGCGTCCTTGATAATGTCGGCCTGCAGAAGGAAAAGCTTGTCGTTGATCGGCATATTGTTCGCCGGGGAAGTGTAGCTTCCCATCACAAGAGAGTAGAGCAGACTGCTGCTCGCACGCTCGTCGGCTCTCGCGAAGACCTCCTCGCTCATGCCGCTCTTCTTAGCGGCGATGTCGATCAGCTCCTTGTCGTAGAAGGGGATCTCAAGGATCTCGGAGAGCTTTTTGCCGATGAGGCGGCCGCCGCTTCCGTATTGACGGGCTATGGTGATAATGGTTTTTGTCATATACATTCGCCTGCCTTTCCATCAGGAGAACGGCGCGCGCCGTCCCTCTGTCTTTATTGTAGTCCATTCTCCCGGCATTGTCAAACGAAAATGCCAAAAAAGAGAAGGGGCGGTCACTGGGAAATATCGCTTTTTACGAAAAAACACCGTCCCGGCAGGCGGGACGGTGTGTAAAATCAAAAGAACGGATGCACCAGCGCGCAGATGGCAAGTGCAATCAAAATACCGAGCAGCGCGCCGCTCATGACCTCCGTCGGCCGGTGGCCGAGCTTCTCCGGGAGGTTGTCGCTGTCGTCGTCGCCGAGCTGCTTTTTGATCTCGTTGATCTCCCGTGCGTGCGTGCCGGCAGCCTGCCGGACGCCCATGGCGTCGTACATCACGACGGTCGCGAGAATGACCGAAAGGGCGAAGGCGGAGGAATCAAAGCCGTTGACGATCCCCGCTGCGGTGGCAAGGGAGCAGACGGTGGCCGAGTGCGAGCTCGGCATTCCTCCCGTTTCCCAGAAACGCTTGAGGCACAGTTCGCCCGCACGGATGGAATCGAGGATGGTTTTGATGCACTGCGCCAGAAACCAGGAGAGTATGGCGCAGGAGAGAAGGGGGTTAAGACTCAGCAGCTGAAGAATCGGTGTCGCCCTCTTTCGTTTGCTTATTTTGAGAATGACGCTTGTAGATCAGCGCGCCGATGAGACTGAGGACCGCCGTGACGGCGAACACGATGACGGCCATCATATAATTTTCCGTCCCGAGCGCGTTGCCGCCTACCGTTGACGAAACGACGGACGGGATTCGCGCAATCGTGGTCAACAGGAGAAAGGTTCTGAGGCGGATGGGCGTCAGGCCGGCAAAATAGGTCAGCACGTCCTTCGGCGTCCCGGGAATTAAAAAGACCACGAAAATGATGAAATCCAGCCTTGATGCGTTCTGCAGAAACTTGAGCGATTGCATTTTTTCCCGGGAAATGAAGGCCTCCACCATTCTGACGCCAAAGCGTTTGGTGAACAAAAAAATCAGGGCGGAGCCGATCGCCATGCCAACGAGGCACAGAAGCGTTCCTTCTACTGCGCCGAAGGCATACCCGGCGCCGATTTCCATCGGTTCCCCGGGGATGATTGCTACGACGACCTGCAATATCACCATGCCGAGAAACACCAGCCTGCCGAAAACAGCATGACCGTCGACCCAGGAGCGAAATTGCTCCGGGTCTCCCAGCATATCCAGCAGCGGACCGCCGATGAAGACAGTTACTGTCACAAAAAAGACAATCAGGATCAGCAGAGAGAGGAGACTGACCAGTTTCCTCCGCCTGCGGTATCGCCTGTCCTCCTCGTTATCGGAAACGGAAGAGCAGGCTTCTGTTTTTTCTTCGTTCATCATCAATACTCCCAGTGTGCATCCCCGCCGCGCGCGGACGGGGATACTGAACATATTATAATAT
>CASFAA010000134.1 GCA_949292505.1 uncultured Oscillospiraceae bacterium | reverse complement strand
CCGTAGGCAAGAAATTCTTCACCTGGGGCAGCCGCGCGTTCGGCGACGTCTGGCACCGGAACCTCACGGATGAGGACGGCCCTTATCTTGAGATTATGACGGGCTGCTATACGGACAACCAGCCGGACTTTGCCTTCCTCGACCCGGACGAGACGAAGACGTTCGAACAGACCTGGTACGCCCTGACGGAGCTGCCCGATCTGAAAAACGCCGAGAAGAGCGGCGCCGTCGGTTTCTCGCTGGAAGACGGCGTCCTCTCTGCAGGCGTCAACGTTACGGCAGAGCAGCCCGGCGCGCGCCTGCGGATCGCGGTGCGCGGCGAGACGCTGCTCGACGAGACAGTCTCCCTGACGCCCGGCACGGCCTGCCGCAGGACGGTCGCCGTCCCGGCGGACACAGCGGATCGGGACGTCTTCATTGCGCTGACGGATCGGGACGGGAAGACGGTGATCGAGTACGCGTACCGCGCGCCCTTCTTTGAGAATCGGGATACGCCGCAGCCCCGCACGCCCGCGCGCCGTCCCGAGGAGATCGCGAGTCCGGAGGAGCTGTACCTTGAGGGCCTTCACCTCGAGCAGTACCGCCATGTGACGCTGCGCGCCGAGCCGTACTACCTCGAGGGTCTGCGCCGCGATCCGGGAGATTCGCGGTGCGCGAACGCGATGGGCCTGCTGCGCATGAAGCAGGGCCGCTTCCCGGAGGCGCTCGCCTTCTTCCGGACGGCAGTCGGCCGCCAACTGCTGCGCAACCCGAACCCGCGCGACGGCGAGCCGTATTTCAATCTCGGCTGGGCGCTCGCGGAGATGGGAGACGCACAGGAGGCGGAGCGCTGCTTCCGCAAGGCGGCGTGGAACGCCGGCTGGAAGGCCGCCGGGCTCCGGGAGGCGGCAAAGCTCGCCCTGCGCCGGGGCGACCCGGAGGAGGCGCTGGCCTGCGTCCGGGAGGCGCTGCCCGTCAGCGCCGACAGCCCGCAGACGGCCACGCTGCTCTCCCTTGCGCTGCGCCGCCTCGGCAGGCCGCAGGAAGCGGAGAACAGCATTTCCCGCCTTCTGCGCGCCGATCCGCTCGCGTACGCTCTGCTTGCGGAGCAGTGGCTCGCCGCCGGAGCGAAGGACAGGCCGGAAACGCTCTGCGCCGTCCTCGGCGCCCGGGAGGCGGCGTGGCGCACGCTGCTCGCCGAATACCTTGCGGCGGGCGCGTATGAGGAGGTTTTGACGCTCTCCGCCTTCGCCCCGCAGGAGCTTTTGATTTTGCTGTACGAGGCGTATGCCGCGAGCAGCCTCGGCAGGAAGGAGGACGCCCGCGCGTTTGAGAGCCGTGCGCTCGCCGCCCCGCTCGACGGCGCGTTCCCGTACTCCGACCGCGACGCCGAGGTGCTGCGCGGCTGCGCGGTGGGCGAGCTCGCGCCGCGCTGCGCGTATCTGCTCGGCTGCCTGTACTACGGCCGCGACAACCGGGAGGAGGGACTCCGCCTCTGGCAGGAGGCCGCTTCCGGCGGCGATCTGCGCCAGGCGCACCGCTGCCTCGCGCTCGGCCTGATGGACTGCGAGGGGGATCTTGCGGGAGCCCGCCGCGAGATGGAGCGCGCCTTTGCGCTCGAGCGGCAGGAAAACCCCGGTAATGAGCCGGACGGCCGGTATCTCCTCGAGCTCTTTGGCGTGCGCAGGCGCTGCGGCGATTCGCCGGAGGCGCTGCTCGCCCTGCTCGACCGGTACCCCGACGCCGTCTCCCGCCGCGAGGATCTCGCGCATCAGCGGATTGTGCTGTGCAACGAGGCCGGGCTGCCGGAGCGCGCGCTCGGGTATCTCTCCTGCCGCTCGTTCCACCCGTACGAGGGCGGGGAGGGCATTCTGGTGCGCGCGCACATCCTGGCGTATGTCCAGCTCGCCCTGCGCGCCGGGGCGCGCGGGGAGCACCGTGAAGCAATTTCCCTCCTGGAGAAAGCGCTCGAGTATCCCGAGAACTATCACGAGGGCCGCAGCGAGTTTCCGCGCGAGGCCGCGCCGTGCTATATCCTCGGGAGGGCGCACGAGGCGCTCGGAGAGCGGGAGGAGGCGCGCGCCTGGTATGAGCGCGCCGCCGCCTGCCAGACGGGCGTTCTCGACGAGAGCGATTTCTTCACCGGCTGCGCGCTGCGCCGCCTGGGGAGAGAGCTTGACGCCGCCGCGCTGTACCGCTCGATGCTTGCCGGAGCCGACGGCATCCTGCGGCACGACGATGAGCTGCCGTACTTCGGCGGCTTTGTGTCGAACGTGCCGGGCGAGCACAGCGTCCGCACGGCCAATCACAGAAAGGCGCATCTGGCCCGGCTGTATGCGCTGACAGGCCTCGCGCGGTTTGCCGAGGCCGAACGGGAAAAGGAGCTTGCGCGCGCATGGGGCGCGGAGCTCGCGTGGGTTTCCATCACGGAAACGGAAGGGAAGGAGCTGCAGTATGAAAGCGTCTGAGAAAATCAAGGGAATCGTCTATGCGTACAACACGGGGGACGAGTATGAGATGGTGCGGGAGCTCGGCGTCGAGTGGATGCGCCTGAACGTGTCTTTCCCCTGGACGGACAAGATGTTCGGCACGCTCAGCGAGGCGTATCTGCGCGACCGCGAGGAGGTGCGCCGCACGCACGCGCGCGGCTTCCAGGTCATGCCCGCGACGCCCTCGCTCGGCGGCTTTACCTACGATGAGAAGCTCGGCAAGGCGTGCTGGCACGAGAGCTTCCCTGATTTCGTCGGCAAAAAGGGCACGGAGGAGTTCTACGAGAACATCCGCGAGACGATGCGCTTTGTCTGCGAGGATCTCGGGGGAGACGCCGGGATCTACTGGCAGTGCATGAACGAGATCGACATCCCCGTCTTCTCGAACGATTACCCCGACGACATCGTCGCCGATACGGCGAGAGCCACGGCGGAGGGCATCCTGCGCGGCAACCCGAACGCGCGGTGCGGCATCAACATCTCCTGCTACAACGAGAACGCCCTGCGGATTGCCGACATCGTCTACCGCGAGGGGCATCCCTTCTTCTATATGGGCGTCGACCAGTATTTCGGCTCCTGGCAGGAGGGCGACGTCGACAACTGGAACGGCGTCATCGACGGCCTGTATGCGCGCTACGGCCTGCCCGTCCTCGCGAACGAGTGGGGCTACTCCTCCGGCGGCGAGCTGGCGGCAGAGCGTCCTGACATGACGGGCGTCCCCGAGGCGTTCCCTGATGTGTGCGTTGTCAGAAAGTGGTTCCACGAGGTCAAGGGCGGCCATACGCCTGAGGTGCAGGCCGATTACTTCGACAGAGGGCTCAAGCTCTTTGCGGAGCATCCGCACTGTCTCGGTTCGTTCATGTTCTGCTGGCGCGATGCGTACCACTGCTACCACTGCGGCGCGCCGGACTGCCCGGCGGAGTGCTGGTGGGGCATCGTGACGACGGACTGCAAGCCGAAGCCTGCATACTATGCCGTCAAGGAAGCGCTCGCGAAATATTATCACGACTGATGCGAAAAGCCCGGAGGCTCAAAAGAGCTTCCGGGCTTTCTGTTATGACCGGCACGCCTCGACAAACGCGCCGAAAAGAGCTGAAGCGCCGCCGTCGATGCGGTACCGGAATTCCGGATGCCACTGCACGCCGAGGAAAAAGCGGCTTTCCGGCCTCCAGACAGCCTCGATGACGCCGTCGGACGCGCGCGCCGCGGCCCGCAGCGACGGGGCGAGCTCCCGCACGGCCTGATGGTGCGTGCTGTTGACCTCACAGCTGCGCCGCCCGATCAGGGCGTACAGCGGCGAATCCTCCTCGAGGCGGACTGTGTGGATCGTCATGTCGTACGGCGGGCGCTGGCTGTGGCAGAGCTGCGTCCCCAGCTGGGAGGGAAGATCCTGCCAGAGCGTCCCGCCGAGCCCGACGTTCAGCAGCTGGATGCCCCGGCAGATGCCGAGGACGGGCAGATCCCGGTCGAGGGCGAGGCGCAGCAGCGCGAGTTCCATCTCGTCGCGCTTCGGCGAAATCTCGCCGCACGAGGCGAGAGGCTCCTCGCCGTAGAGGGCGGGGTGAACGTCCACCCCGCCCGGAAAGAGCAGCCCGCCGCAGGCGAGCGCCGCCTCGCGCAGGTCGTCCGGCTCGAGCGGCGGCAGCAGCAGCGGGACGCCGCCCGCGTGCTCGACGGCCTCTGCGTAGCCGAGACGCGTCTGCATCGTGCCGTGATCCCCGTCGAGGGTGGGCGTCAGTCCGATGATCGGTTTTTTCATGCGTGATTCCTCCCGCCATGTTTTCTTCTTCTTTCATTTTATATGATTTTTCCCCCGCGCGCTATGAGAAAAAGCGGATAATTGCGCGGGCTTCTGCGAACAATACCGGCAGAAACCATGGAGGATGTGACACTGTGAAAGGAAAGAGAAGGAACAAAATCAGGATGATTACGTTTGTTGCCGCCGCGTTTCTCGTCCTCGCCGGGACGACAATCAGCGGCTACGTCGAGGCGGCGCGCCTGCGCCGCGACCTGCAGTATACGTACGACAGAGCGCTCGGCGACCTGAACGACTGCGTCTCCTCGATGCAGGTGACGCTCGAAAAGAGCCTCTACGCCAACACGCCGACGCAGCAGAACGGTCTCGCGGCGCGGGTGATGCGCGAGGCCAGCCTCGCGAAGGGCGCGCTCGCCGTTCTTCCCGTCTCGGACGGTTCCCTCTACGAGGCGAGCCGCTTCATCACGCAGGCGGGGGACTTCGCGATGACGCTTTCGCGCCGGATCTCGGCGGGCGGGACGATCACCGACGAGGAGTATGAGTCGCTCCGCCAGCTCGGCGAGTACGCCGCCCGCCTGCAGGAGACGCTGCGCTCCGCCGATCCGGACTTCACCTCGGGCAGCACGGACAGCTTCAAGGATACGGCGGAGGAGTTTGCCGACTATCCGACGCTGATCTACGACGGCCCGTTCTCCGACCACATCGCGCAGAAGCAGCCTGCCTTCCTCGAGGGAGAGGACGAGCTCCCACAGGGCAACGCGCAGAAAAACGCCGCCGACTTCCTCGGCGTGAGCGCATCTGAGCTCGCCCATGAGGGGGACACTGCAGGCAATCTCGCGACGTACAATTTCACCCGGGACACCCAGCGGATCACCGTGACCCGCCTCGGCGGCCATATAGCCGCGCTGATTGACTCGCGGGAGGTCGGGGAGGAGACGCTTTCCGCGGACGAGGCCAAGGCCGCCGCGGCGGCTTTTCTTGAGAGCCATGGACTTACCGGGATGAAGGAGAGCTACTATGAGGTCAGCGACGGCGTCTGCACCATCAATTACGCCTTTGCGCAGGACGGCGTGATCTGTTACCCCGACCTCATCAAGGTTTCCGTCGCTCTCGACAACGGCGGGATCGTCGAGTACAACGCGTCCGGCTTCCTGATGAACCACACCGATCGGGAGCTTGCTGCCGCAGCCCTCACCGCGGACGAGGCGAGGGCGAGCGTCAGCCCGCACCTGTCTCCGGACGAGGGACGCCTCGCGCTGATCCCGACAGCCGGCCTGAACGAGGTGCTGACGTATGAGTTCGCCTGCACGGGCGAAAGCGGGGAGGAGATCCTCGTCTATATCAACGCCGAGACCGGCATGGAGGAGCAGATCCTCATCCTCATCAAGACCGATTCCGGCGTCCTCACGCGATGACAGAAAAAGGGCTTCCGGCTGTCCGGAAGCCCTTTTGCCTCAGTAAAGACTCTGGATGATCTGTACGCACCGGTCGATGCCGAGCGTCCCGCTGTTGAGCGTGAGGTCGTAGTTCTGCGCGTGGCCCCATTTCATGTCCGTGTAAAAGCGGTGGTACGCGGCACGGCGTCTGTCCTTGTCGCGCACGCGCTGCTCGGGCGACTCGTCCCGCTCGCCGTACACCTTCACAATGCGCTCTGCGCGGAACCTGACGTCCGCGTGGATGAAGACGCGCAGGCAGTCCGCCTTGCCGCGGAGGATGTAGTCGGCGCACCGGCCCACGATGACGCACGATTCCTTCGCGGCGAGCTGCTCAATGATGGAATACTGGATCTTCCACAGATAGTCGGCGTTGGTCTGGCCGAACCCGCGCCGGGAGAAGGCCGACGAAATCACGCCGCCCGGCGCGTACTCGCCGGCGTTCTCAATGTAGTCAGCGTTGAAGCCGCTCTCCGCCGCGATCTTCTGGATCAGCTCGTTGTCGTAGCACACAATGCCGAGCGCCTCGGCCACATTTTTGCCGATGGTGCGGCCTCCGCTGCCGAATTCACGGCTGATGGTGATGACTCTGTTTTTCATGCTGTCTGCTCTCCTTTCCGGTCAGGAACTGCGCGGGCTTCCGCTTTTTTGAGCTGCTTTCTCTCATAGACGAGCAAAATGACCGACAGGACGAACGCCAGCCCGTCCGCGACGGGGCCCGTCCAGAGAACGCCGGTGACGCCGAGGAAAATCGGGAGAATCAGCGCGGCGGGGACGAAGAGATGATCTGCCGCGCAAGCGAGAGAATCGCCGACTTGAGCGGCTTGCCCACCGCCTGCAGGTAAACGGCCACCACGGTCTGGAAGCCGGTCAGCGGGCAGAGCAGCAGGAACACGCGGAACGCCAGGACGGCGAACTCGTTGTAGAGTCCCTCCTCGGAGCCGAAGACGGACACGACGCTCATCGGCGCGAACTGGAAAATCAAAAACGCGATAACGGAGATGATCTCGGAGACGACGATCGCGATGTCCAGCGCCTTTTTCACGCGCAGATAGTTCTTCGCGCCGTAGTTGTAGCCGAGGATCGGCTGCGCGCCGACCGCGATGCCGACGAGAATGGAGATCAGAATCTGGTTGACCTTCATCACAATGCCCGTGGCCGTCAGCGGGATTTCCGAGCCGTAGACGGAGGCCGCGCCGTAGGAGGCGAGCAGGTTGTTCGTCAGCGCCATAACGATGGTGATCGCGAACTGCGTGATGAAGCTGCTGATGCCGAAGGTCAGGATGCTGCCGCACGTCCTCGCCTTCGGGCGGAGAGCCGAAAGCTGCAGATGCAGCGTCTTGAACCGCCCAATGTAGACGACGGACACGACGAACGAGCCGACCTGCCCGAGCACCGTCGCGATGGCCGCGCCCTGTACGCCCATCCCGAAGCAGAAGATGAAGACCGGGTCGAGGACGGTATTCATCACCGCGCCGAGAATCATCGAGAACATCGCGTATTTCGGGCTGCCGTCCGCGCGGATGATTGAGTTGAGCGCGCCGGAGATCATCATGAACGGCAGGCCGATGCCGATGATGCTGCCGTAGTTGATTGCGTAGGGCAGCAGCACGTCTGTCGCGCCGAACAGGTTTAGGATCGGCACGAGAAAGCCGAGGAACACGGCGGCCAGAACAATGCTCACGACGACGACCATCGAGATGGCGTTCCCCACGCCCTTTCTCGCGTTTTCCGTATCGCCCTCGCCGAGCTTCAGGCTCAGATACGCCGCGCCGCCGTCGCCGATCATCAGCGAGAGCGCCAGGCGACGATCGTGCTCGGAAAGACGACGTTCGTCGCGCCGTTGCCGATGTAGCCGACGCCCCAGCCGATGAAAATCTGGTCGACGATGTTATAAAGCGAGTTGACGAGAAGTGAAATGACGCAGGGAATGGCAAATTTTGCGATGAGCCTGCCAACCGGCTCCGTGGCAAAGGAGCTCTGATGCTCCGCCTCCGTTTTTTCCATGGGTGCTCTCTCTTTTTTATTAAGAAACTAGTTGCCTATTATGGGAGAAGGAAGGGCAGACGCCCGAGACGGGTCTCAGAGCGCTGCCCGGAACGCAGGAAAGCGCCGCCTCAGTCGGAACCGGCGTTTCGCAGCACCTGATCTGTCAGGCGCAGGAAGGTCTCCTTTTCCTCCAGAGTGAGGCCGGCGCAGAGCTCAGACAAGACCTCGTCGTCCTGTTCCAGAATCAGCCGGTGGATGCCCGAGGACTTCTCCGTGCAGACGACACGTTTGTACCTCCTGTCGGCGGCGCTTGGCTCGCAGCGGATGAAGCCCTTGCTCTCGAGCCGCTGCAGCAGCTTCGTCATCGCCGGATGCGTAACGCGCTCGAGCCGCTCGAGGTCGTTCTGGTGGATTTCCGCGTTCCCCGCCGCCTCCAGACGGCTGACGGAGCCCAATACGCGCAGCTGCACCGCGGTCAGCCCCATTGCGGAGGCTTTCTCGTCGAGTCTTTTGCGGAATTCCCGGTTGAGAATCGCAATCTTGAGTCCAAACGGCATTTGCCCGGCCATTGCAAGCCCCTCCTGTCAAACGAGTAACTAATTACCTATTATAGCCGCGAAGCCCTTCTTTGTCAAGGCGCAAAAGCCGCCGCCGCGGCTCACAAAACAATCGGAAAACGGGGTAAAAAATTCGTCCCTTTTCAGATTGACCGGGCAGGGGGAAGTTGCTATGATCAGGGAGAAAAAAGCCTCGAGAAGGTGGGTTACCCATGCAAATCATCGTACAAATCGGCTTGTTCTTCCTCATCTGTCTGGCGGGGGATTTCCTCTCCGCGCTGCTGCCGCTCCCGATCCCGGGCAGCATCCTTGCGATGCTGCTGCTGTTCCTCTGCCTGATGCTGCGCGTCATCCGGCCGGAGCACATCGAGCAGAAGTCGGATTTTCTCCTCGGCAATATGGCCTTCTTCTTTATCCCCGCGGGCGTCGGGATTCTCGAGCAGCTCCCGCTGCTGCTCGAAAACCTTGGCCCGCTCGCCGTCATCTGCGTTGTGACGACGGTGCTCACCTTTGCGGCCTCGTCCGGCACGGTGCGCCTCGTGCTGTGGCTGCAGAACAGGAGAGGGGGCGGCCGCAGTGAATGAGATTTTCGCTCAGATCACGAGCTCTCCGATGTTCGGCGTCGCGCTGTGCATCGTCACCTTCGCGGCGGGCGTCGCGCTCAGCAAGAAGCTGCGCTCTCCGATTGTCAACCCGCTCCTCATCGCGATTGGCCTGACGATCGCCGTGCTCGAGGTCTTCCATATTCCGCTTGAAAATTTTGATAAGGGCGGAGACGTCGTCTCCATGTTCCTCGGCCCGGCGACAGCCGCGCTCGCGCTCTCGATCTACCGCCAGCTCGAGCTGCTCAAAAAGAACTTCCTGCCGATTTTTCTCGGCTGCCTCGCCGGCTGCGTGACCTCGATGGGCAGCGTCTATCTGCTGTGCCGCCTGTTCGGCCTCGACGATTCGCTTACTGCTTCGCTCCTGCCGAAGTCCGTGACGACGCCGATCGCGATGGAGCTTTCCGAGCAGGCGGGCGGCGTCGTGCCGATCACGGTCGCGATGGTCGTCGTCACCGGCATCCTCGGGGCGGTCGCCGCGCCGCTCCTGATTCGCGTCTTCCATGTGAAGAACCCGATTGCCGCCGGCGTCGGCCTCGGCGCGGCGAGCCACGCGGTCGGCACCTCGAAGGCCATTGAGCTCGGCGAGGTGCAGGGCGCTATGAGCGGCATCTCCCTCTC
>CASFAA010000133.1 GCA_949292505.1 uncultured Oscillospiraceae bacterium | reverse complement strand
TTTTCCTTCAGCCCGCCCTCGCCCACGGTGTATGCGCCGTGATGCATCACAATGTAATTCTTCTCGGTCCCGTTTTCCCTGATGGTGAAGCCGGAACCCTTCGGAGCTTCGCCGAGCTTGATTGCCGCCATCTGTACCCCCTTTTTCAGCACTCGAGGCGGCTGAGCGCCTCGTGGTAATTGCCCGCCGTGACCGTCACGCCGTCGAGCGACGTAAAGACGATCGCGAACGGGTTCTTCGTTACGTCCGTGAATACCGCGTCCCACAGGACGCCGAGCTCCCCCTCGTTCGCCGTCACCCGCGCGGTGAGGGCGGAGATGCGGCTGCTGACCTCCTGCTCGATGGACGCGTCGACGTCCGCCCGCAGCGTCTCGACCGCCTGGGCGTTCTCCCAGAGGGCGGCGTCGATCCCCTCCGTCACGGCGTTGACCTCGTCGATGCTGTAGTACTCCTCGGGCAGCGGGAGGCTCAGCTTATAATGCGCCGACTGATTCGGCATCGTTCATCACCCTTTCGTTGAGCTCTCTGTGTGTGAAGGCCGCGAGCTCCCGGTGCGTGCGCGCGGCGAGCTGCGCGTGCTGGTTGCGCGCGAGGTCGAAGTCGATCGCGAGGTTGAGCGGGACGACGCGGGCAAGCAGGCTGCGCACGTCGGCCTCGTTCGTCCGCGCCGCGAGGGGCAGGCGCACCCGGAGCACGCAGCCGCCCATGCGCAGCTCGACGGCGCAGTCCACGCCGCTGACGGAGCGCAGCTGCGCGGCGAGCCTGCGCATCGTGAACGGCAGCTGCTCGGAGAGGCGCAGCAGGATGCGCGTGCGCCGCTCCTCCTCGGTGTCGGTGCCCTTCGCGTAGATACCGAGGATGCTCTCCCAGCGCGAGAGGCCGTACTCCCCGGCGGAGGGAACGAACTGATCGTCGAGCGCCCGGTCGACGGCCTCCCAGAGTCCGTCGTAGAGCCACTGCTGCCCGTCCGCGATGGCCGCGAACTCGCGGTAGCCGCGCAGCGTGTCGGGGAGGTAGTCTATCAGCTTACGTTCCATAGAGCGTCCCCTCCACCGGCACCTCGTCGGGCGCGAGCGTGAGATTCTCCGCCGCGCCGCAGATGGTGGTGCCGCTCACGTCGACAACGCCGGGGCACAAAAGAAACGCGCTCTCGAGCGCGCTGACGCGCACCACCAGCCCGCCCGAGGCCTGCGCCCAGCCCTTGCGCAGCGAGAGCATATACTCCGCCGCGGCCTCCTCGAGGTACGGGCGCGCGGCCTCCCAGTCCCAGCCCTCCTCGTAGACGAACGAGGCGGCGACGTCCACCGCCCGTCCCGTGACGCCGAGGACGCGCACGACATGGCCGATCGGCGCGAAGCCGACGCCCTCGCCCTCCTCGCCCTGCGGATCCGCGGCCTCCTGCAGCTCGCCGAGGAGCTCTTCGGAGGGCGGCGAGAAGGTCGAGTCGATGACGACGGCCTCCACCGCCGCCCCGGCCGTGAGCAGGCCCTTTCCCGCGGCGTCCGCCGCCGCGTCGAGCCAGGCGAGGACGTCCGCGTCCGTGCCCTCCGGGAGCGACGCGCGGAACGCTTCCCACCCGGACGGCAGGCGCAGCTCCCGCGGCGAGGCCGCCCCCTCCCCGGCGCGGCGCACGCGCACGCCGCCGACGCCCGGCAGCGCGCCGAGCTTTTCCCGGTAGTCGGCCTCATTGCCGCCGTACGCCTGCGCGTCGAAGCTCAGAAGGTACCGCTGCCGGAAGTCCTCCGTCCCCTCCTCGTCCTCGCCGGGGATGAGGAGCTCCGCGGCCTCGGCGCTCTCGAGCCCCGCGACGTACTCGATGGGCGTGAGCGCGCCGGGGACGTCGTTCCCCGCCGTGCCCGCCGTCTCGCAGCGCAGCGCGTACGAGCCGGGGCCGAGCTTCTCCTCGACGGCGTAGTTGAGCTCGCCGAGGTTGAAGCGCGTCCCGACCGGCACGTCAAGCGATTCGGGCAGCAGCTCGCCGCGCACGAGCGCCGCCGAGGCCGGCTTCGGCGAGAGCCCGCGCTCCGCCGCCCGCCGCAGCAGGTACGGCCGCGACGCCGTGTCCCCGAACGTCTCCGCCAGCACCGCGTCGAGCTGGATGTACAGATTCTGCGCCTCCACGGCGGAGGGGGCCTGGCCGTACCAGAGGACGGAGCCCTCGCGCGTGTCGAGGCCGGGATGCTTTTCGGTCGCCGCCGCGAGCATCGACTGCAGCAGCGACTCGTAGGTCACATTCTCATACATTTTAAACAGACACCTCCGTTTCCTCCGAGAGCGCGCCGTAAATCGTCTCCACGGTGAACGAGGCCGTCACGCGGCCGCGCCGCCCGGTGTCGAAGGAGAAGTCCCGCACAGCCGTGACGCGGTCGTCCTGGCAGAGCGCCTCCGTGATGCGCCGCTCGAGCTCCGGCAGGACGAACGGCAGCGGCTTACCGAACAGATCGGACAGCTCCACGCCGTAATTCCAGCTGTGGATGAGCCACTTGTACCGTTCGACGGAGAGCAGCTGCCGCACCGACTGGCGCACGGCCTCGATGCCGTCGAGGACGCCGAAGACGCGTCCCGTGTCCTCGCGCAGGCGGAAGGTCTTGGAATCCGCCGTCCCGTTTACGGAGGGCGGTGAGGCGGACGCTGTGCGCGGCGTCATGCGCTGCCTCCGAGCTTATCGAGCAGGAGGTACTTCCCGCCGCCCTGGATGCGCAGCAGCGCCACGCGGTCGCCGGGGAGCAGCTCCCCGAGCCGCTCCGGGACGAGCAGGAAGGCGCTCGTGAGGACGAGCTTATCCTCCACCCGGACGGTCAGCGGCGAGGAAGACAGGACGCTCCCGAAGCGCGCCTCGAGAGGCTTCTTCGCCTCCACCGCCTCGAGCGCCGCCTGCTTGACAAGCTCCACCGCAGATTGTGCCATACATCTCTCACTCTCCTTTTTTCAGTTCCAGATCCATTGTGTGCGTCTCCCCGTCGAAGACGTGGCGCGCCGACTCCACCGTCATCACGCCGGAGGCCGGCGGCAGGTCGACCGTCACCGACGCGCCCGCCCGCGCGAGCGGGCTGCCAATCGCCCCGCGCACCGTGACCGTCAGCACCGCCTCGCCGCAGCTTCGGAGGATGGACGCGGCGCGCTCCTGCCCGCCGGAGGGGTCTGGGAGCTTTTCAAAATACTGCAGGACGCCCCACTGCTCCTCGAGGGCGGCGTCCTCCGCCGAAAAGAGCTGGCGCACGCCGCGCCGCCCGTCCTCGTAGAGGAGGCGGACGCGCGAATAAGCCCCGTCGTCGATGGTCTGCTCGCACGCGTACTCCTGCACGGACGCGCCGTCGAGCAGCAAATTCGTCGCGAGGCTCGCGGGGCTTCGCAGGCAGAGCTTCCCGAAGTCGTCGTAGAGCACATACCGCCGCCCCGTGGCCTCGCGCGTCGCGTCGAGGGCATTTTCGATCATGTCCCAGAGCGGGACGTTCTCCTCCGCGCCCTGCGCGACAACATATCCCGTGTCCTCGACCGTCCCGAGCGTGAGGCGGAAGTCCGCCGCAATCATGCGCAGCAGGTCGGACGCCTTCTTCCCCTCGTAGAGCAGCGTGTCGCGGCTGAGCAGGTAGCGCAGCTGGTCGTACGCCGTGACCTCCACCAGCCCGCCGCGCGTCCGCGTCCGCGTGAAGACGTACCCGCAGAACAGATCGCTGCCGTCAAGGCGCAGGCTCACGCGGCAGCCCTCTTGCAGCACCCGCGTCTCCCCCTCGTCCTCGAGGACGGTGAACGTAAGCGTCCCCGGCGCGCCGGAGCGCTGCGTCGTCCACTCCACCCCGCCGAGGACGACGGGATAAAAGACGGCGCCGCCCGCCTCGGCCATCAGCTCAGCCGCCATGGGCGCGCCTCACGGGAGCGTCAGCACCTGACCGGGATAAATCAGGTTCGGGTTCGTGATTTTGTCGCGGTTGAGCGCGTAAATCTCCGTGTACCGCGACCCGTCTCCGAGAAACTGCTTCGCAATGTTCCACAGGCAATCCCCCTTTTTCACTGTGTAGGTTTTCGTGCTTGGCGCGCCGGACGTCTCGCGATCCGGCTGCACCGACGCCCCGCCCGCCGTGACGCTCACCGTCCGCACGGCGTACGGCTTCCACTCGCGCAGGAAAAGCGTGACGCGCACGTCCTCGCCGAGCGATTCGGCGTCCTCCTCCAGCTCGTAATCCTCCAGCGCGACGGTGAGGTTCGTCCCGAAATAGAGGCGGTTGTCCATCCCCTTCCGGTAGACGATGAACTGGCAGTGCCGCTTCTCCGTCTTGAGGCGCTCAAAGAGGCTGAGATAATATTCCGGCGTGTGCCAGCCGCTGTTGACGAACGGCCGGTATCGCTGAGGCAGGAGCACCTCGAGCTCGGCCTCCGTGAGGCCGGGGCCCTCGAGGAGATTGAGCTCCGTCCCGTCGAGCAAACGCGCCGTGCCGTTGCGGCTTTTGACCGTCAGCCGCAGCCGCCCCGGCGTCACGGGCAGCAGCACGCCGTCGAGATAAAAATGATACGCCATTTACCGATGCACCCCCTCGGGCGAGCTGTGGAGCTCCCCGGCAAAGCGCCGCGCCCACTGCTCCCAGAAATTGCCGTCCCCGCCCCCGGCGCCGCGGCCCGAGGCTCTGCGCACCGTGCGCGGGGCGTCCGCCCCGGCGTCCGCTTCCCGCAAAGCCGGGGAGGAAACGCGCTCCATGGGCTGCGGCACGAAGCGCAGCCCGCCCTCGCCGTCCTCCCGCGCCGCAGCGGCGCTTTGCAGCACAGCGGGGACAAACGCCGCGCGGGAGACGGAAGCGCCGTCCGTGACAGCCCCCGCCTCCCCCAAACGCGCGGCGCGCCCGAAGTCCTCCCCCGCCGCAGCCGTAGGGGAAAGCGCCGCCGGAACGCGCGCCCCTTGAGCGCCGGCGTTCGTCACGGGAGCAGGGGTCGGGGCAAACGCCGCCCGCACCGCCGCAGCCGCGCCGGAGACGGCGAAAGCCGCCTCCGACCGAAACAGCGCCCGCGCCCCGCCGGGAAGCCCATTCTCCCGCCCGGACAGCGCAGCCGCCGTCTGCATCGAAAGCGCGGAAAGCGCCCCGCCGGGCAAAGCTGTAGGCTCCCCGGGCGCGGAAACGCTTCCCGTCCGCGCGGCGGAGGCGTCCTCACCCGGGAAGACCGCGCCGCCCTCCCGAAGCGCTGCCGTGCTCCGGGCGGCGGCGCTCTGCGCTTCTGCCGCCTCCGGCAGGGAAATACGCTGCACCGCCCGCTCCCGCCCGGCGATCGCCGCCGCTGCGCGGGACACCGTTTCCCGCGCCGTATCCTGCAGGGGAAGCGCGAAAAACATTTCCCCGGCCTCCGGGAGGCTGCGGCCCGCCGTCCGGTTCCTCAGCCGCCGCGCGGCGCTTTTCAGCGCGGCGAGCATCGACCGTCTTTCCATGGCTCCTCCTTTCTCACCGCCGTTCCTCCCCGCGCTCGGCGCGCACCTGCAGCGCCGCGAGCAGGAAGGCGCGCTCTCTCCGGTCGAGCGCGAAATACTGCGACGGCGTCAGCGAGAAGGAGAACAGACAGGCGTACGCGGCGGCGGCCTCCCCGTCGCCGCCGCGGATCAGTTTTTTGCCTCGTCCACCTCGTCCTGCATGGTGCGGGTGAAGCCGCAGACCTCCTGCGCCTTGTCGAGGCAGGCCGCGTATTCGCCCGCCGTCAGCATGGCGCGCAGAAGCTCCGGCGCGCCCATCACGCCGTAGCTGTCCTGCAGGGCGCGGTCGTTCAAATCGGGGTAGACCACGCACGCCGCCGCGAGACGGCCGAGGTATTCCTCGGTGTCCGTCTCGCTCATGAAGCGCCCGCGCTGCCCCGGCACGGGGACGCACCGCGCGCACGCCCGGCGCAGCGCTTCGTCCTCCGCCGCCGTCAGGCAGCGGAGCTCCCAGCGCTCCGGCTCGCCGTTCTCGTCGACAAAGCGGGGCGACACGGCAAAGCGGACGTGCTCCGTCCGCCTCGCCTGCCCCGCGAGAAACGCGCTCAGACCCATCGTGCCGCCTCCTTACTCCATGCCCGGCAGGACGGCGAACGTCTCGGGCATCTCGAAATCCTCGAACGTGAAGCTCAGCTCCTCGTCGAGGTAGTCCGCGTCCGCGTCGAAGCGGGCGAGAACGCCGCCGTCGATGTTGCAGTCCTTGAGAATCACCGTCTGCCGTCCCGCCGAGGAGGTCGGGTCGTCGTTCGTCACCTGGATGTCGAAATACACGTCCTCGCCCGTCTGCTTGTACCGGTACATCAGCTCGCGGAAAAGGGACGTATTATAATGAAAGGAAGCCTTGCCCGTCCCCTTCCAGCCGGTCGTCTTGTTGCCGCGCCCCGTCTTGCCGAGGATCGGCACGCGCGACTTCTCGCGCTCAAATTTGGCCTCAAGGTTGATGGCCTGCATGAAGCTGTACCGCTTCTCCCCGATCGTCACATAGCATTCCGCCAGCGCTGCCGAGACGGTATCCTTCGCGCTCATTGTCAGCATCGATTATTCCCCCTTCTCACGCCGCGCCCGCGACGGTCACGGTCATGTAGAGCTGCTCCATCGCGCACACCGGCGTGACGACGCCCGTCACCACGACGCTGCGCTTCGTCTGCCCCGCCGAGACGGTCACGTCCTCCGGCGAGAAGTTCTCGATCGCCCGCTGGCGCTCGAGCTCCTGGTGGTGCTTGACGATGTCGTTCCACAGGCTGATGCGCCCCGCCGCGTCGTTCGGGATCTGCCCGAGGTAGCGCGTACAGAACAGCACAGCCACGTCGTTCGCGATCTGGTCAAGGACGCGCACCGTCTGGTTCAGACCGAAATCCTCGCCGCGCTCGTTCGTGAAGCTCGTCAGGGTGTTCACGTCCGAGAGGACGCGCACCTCGTCGCCGACCCGGTGGAACAGCAGCTTTCCGGCCTTCATACCCTCCTCGAGCGCCGCCTGCGTGTAGCTCGTGTCGACGGTGTACTCGCCGTCGTAGACGCGGTTCGAGCAGCTCGCGTTCACGGCGCAGCCGGCGGACGCGCCCGTCATCCAGTAGACGAGCGCCGGCGCGTCCTCCGCGGCCTCGTTCTCGACGCTGATCACGCCCTCGTA
>CASFAA010000132.1 GCA_949292505.1 uncultured Oscillospiraceae bacterium | reverse complement strand
TGAGCCGTCCGTCTTCCCCGCGCCTTCGTCTTGACAAACCATTTTCGCCGCGCTATAATATGGAAAGCGCATTTCCGCCCATAGCGCAGCTGGATAGAGTGTCAGATTCCGATTCTGAAGGTCGGGGGTTCGAATCCCTCTGGGCGGGCCACCAGGCTGAGCCTGGACGCACTTCGCGTCCTGTGCCCGGCCTTTTCTTTTTGTCTCGCCGCTCGCGATTGAGGCGGTATCTATTCTATTGCCGCCGCTCACCAGGCTGAGCCTGGGTCTCCGCTCCCGCTTCGGTCGGTGCTAATTCGCTCCCCACTGGGGAGCCGCACCGCACTTCGCGTCCTGTGCTCAGCTTTTTTCTTTCTCCTCAAAGCTCGCGGCTGGGGCGGTATCTATTCTGTTGCCTCCATTCAGGAACCCCCCCTCTTTGTCTGCAGACAAAGAGGGGGGGTTCAGTGAAATCCGTCCTGACGGACGGGAGAAATCCGCTGCGGCGGGATTTCGCGCCGCCCGGCACAGTTGCAGGGTGTTCAGATTCCGGTTTACCGATACGGATACGGCGTAGGCGGTGCGAGGTTGAGCTCCGCGGGACTAACGCAGCCGCTCTGCAGAAGGTTCTGGCGCAGGCAGACGTAAAGCTCTGCCATTGTCGCATGGATATAGGGGTTGACGAACACGACGCCGATGCCGAGCGCAAGGCTGCCGAGGATCTGCCAGCCGAGGAACGACAGCTCCAGCACAAAAATAGCGCCTTTCTGGCCGTCGGTCATCATGCGGCTGATCTCGCGGGCCCGCTCTCCGGTGAGATTGGGATTGTCTGAGAGCAGGAAGCGCACCATCGAATACTCAAGCGACTTGATGATGCCGGGGAAGATGAACAGCAGGCTCCACAGCGCGATAAAGACGTTCGTCGTGAACATTGCGCCCATGCTGCGGCTGTAGCTCGCCGTAAAAGCCGTCTTGACGAGGCCGAGGTCGACGTGACCGAAGCGGTTATGCACGAAGAACCGCGCGACGCCGACGGAGAGCGGCAGGACAACGAAGATGGAAAGGCCGTAATAGAGGAACGCCGTCGAGTTGATGCGCGTGTTGACGGCGTTGATCTCGTTGAGCATCCACCAGATCCAACGCTCGTCCTCCACGACCTCGGGGGTTGTGAACAGCGTGACATAGATCGGAATCACCACCACGAGCATGGCAATCGTTGTGATGAGGGAATACAAGAGCGGAACGACATCCTGCGCGAGAGAAGCGAGCAGGCATTTTCCGTACCGCCCGCGCATTGCGTATTTGGCGTTCGCCTTAAGCTGGGTTCTCGTCCACATAAAAAGCATCCTCCTGTTTTTCCGCCCCGAAGGCGTTCTGCACTCATTATACGTCGGATAAAGAAAAATGAAAAGAGGGGGACGAGATATATTTTGCGCACCCGAATCTCCCCGCTCCACCGCCTGCGGCAAAGGGCGGCAGAGGGAGACGCTGCGCGCTGCCGTGAAAACATAGCTTCTCTACGACGCAGCATCGACAGACTTCGGAAGCCAATAAACTTCCCTCCTGCTCCGTTCCTCTGCCGATAGGAATGACGGGACGCAACCGCCATTCCTATGGGCAGGCAGGAGGGGGCAACGCGGCTGACCTTCTGCTCCCTCTCAGATGGTTGCGATCAGGAAGATTTCCCCCGCACTCAAGAGACGTATCTGTCCGGCCGCATACCATTCTCCGGTGACACCGGAGAATGGCGCGTGAAACATCAATTTGCGGTTTGAAAAACCGGAAATTGACGTTTCAGCAGCTGAGTGAAGGTCAGAAGCCCGGAG
>CASFAA010000131.1 GCA_949292505.1 uncultured Oscillospiraceae bacterium | reverse complement strand
TATGAAGTGGAGGAAAGCGCCCTTGTCCCGGCGGGAAGCTTCGTGCGCCGCGCCGAGCCGTACCGCCGCGGCGTGCCCTTCCTGACGGACGGGAAGACGCGCGTCCTGCTCGAGGACGGCGGCGTCCCGACGCTGACCATTCACCCGTTCGGCAAAGGCATGGGCATCTATCTGTCCTCCTTTGAAAAGACGAACGAGAACACCCGTCTGCTGCTCAACCTTCTCCTGTACGCGGGCGGCGAAGCGCCCGACGGCTTCTTCCTCACCGACAACGCGCAGACGGAGTGTGCCTGGTATCCCGAGAGCAAACGGCTTGTCGCCGTCAACAATTCCGACGCGCCGCAGGACGCTTCCATCCGTACGCCGAACGGAACGGTTTCCGTCTCCCTCCTGCCGTTTGAGACGAAAATGCTCTCGCTCTGAGCAAAGCTTTTTGAAAGTCCTCATTCCAAATCCTTCAAATTTCACTTCCCGGCTTTTCCTCTATAATATCCCATATTTCGGAGAAACCGCGCAAATCCCGCCGTTTCACTCTTGCGGCGCAGGCCGGAGCCGCGTTTCTGCGATAAGCATTTTTGCAATTTGCCGGAAAGAAGCTTGCTGTTTACGCAGATTTTCTCCACAACGCCGATTTCTTTCAAAAGGAAAAGAAAAGCTTTGCAAAACGGACGAAAATAGCGTATAGTGGTAGGGAAAGAAAGCAGAGCTTCGGATTTGACAAAGGCGTCAAAGACCGTGTGCCGCAGTGCGCGGCGCGGTCTTTGGCGCCTTTTTTCTGCTCAAAAGCCGACAAGGAGGATGAACGATGAACGCAAATAATCTGCAGACGCTCTACTGCCCCTCGCTTGAGCATGACAACTGCGGCATCGGAGCCGTCGTGAATATCAGAGGCGTCAGAAGCCACCAGGTGGTGGCTGACGCCCTCAAAATTGTGGAACACCTGGAGCACCGCGCCGGTAAGGACGCCGAGGGCGAGACGGGCGACGGCGTCGGCATCCTCACGCAGATCTCCCACCGCTTCTTCGCGAAGGCCTGCGCCGAGGCGGGCATCGCCATCGGCGGAGAGCGCGAGTACGGCGTCGGGATGTTCTTCTTCCCGCAGGACGAGCTGCGCCGCAGCCAGGCGAAGAAGATGTTCGAGATCATCCTCGAGAAGGAGGGGCTTGAATTTCTCGGCTGGCGCAATGTGCCGACGTGCCCGGAGGTGCTCGGCCACAAGGCGCTCGCCTGTATGCCGGTCATCTGCCAGGCGTTTGTGAAGAAGCCGGAGGACGTGGAGAAGGGGCTCGACTTTGACCGCCGCCTCTACATCGCGCGCCGCGTCTTCGAGCAGAGCAACGACAACACCTATGTGCCGTCGCTCTCGAGCCGCACGATTGTGTACAAGGGGATGTTCCTCGTCGGGCAGCTGCGCACCTTCTTTTGCGATCTGCAGGACGAGGACTATGATTCCGCGATCGCGATTGTGCATTCCCGCTTCTCGACGAACACCAACCCGAGCTGGGAGCGCGCCCATCCGAACCGCTTCATCGTCCACAACGGCGAGATCAACACCATCCGCGGCAACGCCGACAAGATGCTCGCCCGCGAGGAGACGATGCGCGCCCCGGCGCTCAGCGCCGACGACATCACTAAGGTGCTGCCTGTCGTCAACACAGCCGGGTCGGATTCCGCGATGCTCGACAACACGCTCGAGTTTCTCGTCATGAGCGGGATGGAGCTGCCGCTCGCCGTGATGATCGCGATTCCCGAGCCGTGGAACCACAACGACACCATCTCGCAGGAGCTGCGGGACTTCTATCAATATTACGCGACGATGATGGAGCCGTGGGACGGCCCCGCGTCGATCCTGTTCTCCGACGGCGACCTCATGGGCGCGGTGCTCGACCGCAACGGCCTGCGCCCGTCGCGCTACTACATCATGGCGGACGGAAGGCTCATCCTCTCCTCGGAGGTCGGCGTGCTTGACCTCCCCGAGGACCAGATTCTCCGCAAGGAGCGGCTGCATCCCGGAAAGCTCCTGCTCGTCGACACCGTGGAGGGCAGGGTGCTCTCCGACGAGGAGGTCAAGGAGCGGTACGCGAAGCGCGAGCCGTACGGCGAATGGCTCGACAGCAACCTCGTCTCTCTGAGCGATCTCAAGATTCCGAACCGGAAGGTGCCGCCGCTCACCCGCGAGCAGGCCGCCCGCCTCGAGAAGGCGTTCGGCTACACCTATGAGGAATACCGCGGAGCCATCTGCGCGATGGCGCTCGGCGGCAGCGAACAGATCGGCGCGATGGGCGTGGACACCCCGATTGCGGCGCTCTCCGGCGAGTACCAGCCGCTGTTCCACTACTTCAAGCAGATGTTTGCCCAGGTGACGAACCCGCCAATCGACGCGATCCGCGAGAAGATCGTCACCTCCACCACCGTCTACGCGGGCAAGAACGGCAATCTGCTGCAGGAGTCGCCGGAAAACTGCCATGTGCTCAAAATCAACAACCCGATTCTGACCGACCTTGACCTGCTCAAGATCAAGGGGATGCAGAAGCCCGGCTTCCGTGTGACGACCGTGCCGATCGTGTTCTACAAGAGCACGCCGATGGACCGCGTGCTCGAGCACCTTTTCGTCGCCGTCGACAAGGCGTACCGCGAGGGCGCGAACATCCTCATCCTCTCCGACCGCGGCGTCGACGAGAACCATGTGGCGATTCCGTCGCTGCTGGCGGTGTCCGCCGTACACAAGCACCTCGTCAAGACGAAGAAGTGCACCGCCCTCTCGATCGTCCTTGAGTCCGGCGAGCCGCGCGACGTGCATCATTTCGCCGCCCTGCTCGGCTACGGCGCGTGCGCCGTCAACCCGTACCT
>CASFAA010000130.1 GCA_949292505.1 uncultured Oscillospiraceae bacterium | reverse complement strand
GAGATGAACGAGGCCGCCGCGAAGGCGAGCGTGAAGTTCGGGATGATGTTCAACCAGCGCACCGACCACATTTACCGCAAGATGCGCGAGCTCGTGCAGGGCGGCAGCCTCGGGCAGATCCGCCGCACGAGCTGGATCATCACGAACTGGTACCGTCCGCAGGCGTACTACGATTCCGGCGCGTGGCGCGCGACGTGGAGCGGCGAGGGCGGCGGCGTCCTGCTGAACCAGTGCCCGCACAATCTCGACCTGTGGCAGTGGATCTGCGGGATGCCGGTCCTGGTGGACGCAAAGCTTCACTTCGGCAAATGGCACGACATCGAGGTCGAGGACGACGTGACGGCGTACGTCGAGTACGCGAACGGCGCGACGGGCACCTTCATCACCTCGACGGCGGACGCCCCCGGCACGAACCGCTTTGAGATCACCCTTGACGGCGGCAAGCTCGTCGCGGAAAACGGGGAGCTGACGCTGTGGAAGCTCGACGTGCCGGAGCCGGAGTTTACCCGCACGAACACCGTCCCGTTCGGCTGCCCGAAGGCGGAAAAGCTGCAGGTGGAGACGGACGGCAAATCGGAGCAGCACGTCGGCGTGCTCAACGCCTTCGCCGCCGCCATCCTGCGGGACGAGCCGCTCATCGCCTCCGGCACGGAGGGCATCAACGGCCTGACCATCTCGAACGCGATGCACCTCTCCGCGTGGCTCGGCCGCCCGGTCAAGGTGCCGTTCGACGAGGAGCTGTTCTATGAGGAGCTGAAAAAGCGGATAGCGACGTCGCGCCGCAAGGAGAACGTCAGCGCCGTCGTCGCGGACACCTCCGGCACCTACGGGGGCGCGAAATAAGGGGCGATAGTATGAGCGAATCCGTCAAAATCGGCCTGGTGGGCGTCGGCAACATCGGCGGCGCGCACCTGCGCTGGATTGCGTCGCACCCGGGGCGCGGCCTGCGCGTCGCCGCTTTGTGCGACATCGACCCCGCAAAGCGCGAGCGCCTTGCGCGGGAGTACCCGGACATTCCCGTCTTCGCCGATCACCGGGAGCTGATCGCCTCCGGCCTCGCGGAGGCGGTCGTCATTGCCGCGCCGCACTATTTTCACCCGCCGATCGCGATCGACGCCTTCGCGGCGGGGCTGCACGTCCTCACGGAGAAGCCTGCGGGCGTTTCCGTGAAGGCGGTGCGGGAGATGAACGAGGCGGCGAAGGCGAGCGGGAAGGTCTTTGCCATCATGTTCAACCAGCGGGCGAACCCGCTGTTCGCGAAGGCGCGCGAGCTCGTGCGGGGCGGCTCCCTCGGCGAGCCGAAGCGGCTCGTCTGGATTGTGACGAACTGGTACCGCACGCAGGCGTACTACGATTCCGGCGGCTGGCGCGCGACGTGGAACGGCGAGGGCGGCGGCGTGCTGCTGAATCAGGCGCCGCACAACCTCGACCTGTGGCAGTGGATTTTCGGCCTGCCGCGGCGCGTCATGGCGTTCTGCGCGTTTGGAAAATACCATCATATCGCCGTCGAGGACGACGTGACGATCCACGCCGAGTATGACAACGGCGCGACGGCGGAGTTCATCACCACGACGGGCGAGGCTCCCGGCACGAACCGGCTCGAAATCGCGGGCGACCGCGGTAAGCTCGTCCTTGAAGACGGCAAGCTCCGCTGGTGGAGGCTGTCCGAGCCGGAGCGTACCTTCTGCTTTACCTCCCGCGAGAGCTTTTTCCAGCCGGAGACGGCGTATGCGGAATATACCTTCCCGGAGCCGGACGGCCACCCGATTCTTCTTCAGAACTTCGCCGCCGCGATCCGGCGCGGCGAGCCGCTGATTGCTCCCGGCGAGGAGGGCGTCCGGTCGCTCTCGATCTCCAACGCCGCCTACCTCTCCGCGTGGACGGGCGGCTGGGCGGAGCTGCCCGTCGACGAGGAACGCTTCGAGGCGCTGATCGGCGAGCGCCGCAGGGCGGAGACCGTCCCGGCCCGCGAGGCAAAGGCCGAAGGGATGGGCGAGGGCTATTCCGAGCGCTGGCAGGTGCGCTGGTAACAAGCTTGCAAAATTCGCCCCGTTGTGCTATGATGAAGCCGAAAACAGGAGGCGAAAGCCCGGGCGCTTGCTGCGGCCGGGCTTTTCTGCGCGCCCGGATAAAAGGGAGAGAAGAGCATGACAAGGCTGATCGGCTTTTTCAAAAAGGATATGGTGTTCACCATCGCGCTGGCGCTGGCGCTTGTTTCGGTGATATTCGTCCCGCCGAACGCGGGCTACCTTGACTACATCGATTTCAGCGTGATCGGCACGCTGTTCTGCCTGATGTGCGTCGTGGCAGGCTTCCGCGAAAGCGGGCTGCTCGACTGGCTGTCGGGGCGGGTGCTCGGGATGGCGAGTCACGCGCGGACCGTCTCGCTGCTGTTCGTGATTCTGTGCTTCTTCTGCTCGATGCTGCTGACGAACGACGTCACGCTGATGGCCTTCGTCCCGCTGACGCTCGTCGTCCTGCGCAGCTCGTCGCCGCTGCGGATCGCGTGGGTCGTCTCGCTCGAGACGACGGCGGCGAACCTCGGCAGTATGCTGACCCCGATCGGCAACCCGCAGAACCTGTACCTGTATTCG
>CASFAA010000129.1 GCA_949292505.1 uncultured Oscillospiraceae bacterium | reverse complement strand
GACGAGGACCGGGTCGACGACGACGTGCTCCGCGCGGTACTGCGCGAGCTTTTCCGCGATGACCCTGACGAGAGCCGGGGAGGAGACCATGCCGATTTTGACGGCGTCCGGGCGGATGTCCTCGAACACCGCGTCGAGCTGCTCCCCGAGAAACTCGGGAGTCGACTCGAGGATCGAGCGCACGCCCGTCGTATTCTGCGCCGTGAGAGCCGTGACGGCCGTCATGGCGAACACGCCGTGCATCGTCATGGTTTTGATGTCTGCCTGAATCCCGGCGCCTCCGCTGGAATCGCTTCCGGCGATGGATAATGCTGTTCTCATTTGGATGGACTCCTTTCACAGTGCAGCACTAACTTTTATAAAGCGGCGAAAAGTGGTGCCCCCGATTCGCCGCTGGGGGTACGAGATGGAGTACGGGGTGAGGGAACGGTTTTGGGGGGACGGTTTTTGAGGGGACGGTTTTTGGGGGGACGGTGTTGGAGGGACGGTTTTTGAGGAACGGTCGCTTTTTGAAAAAAGCTCCGCAAAAACTTTACTCGCTCCGCGTCGGAGCTGTAGTTGATGTGTGGTTCCGGGAAGCCGGGAGCTTGTTCAGACTGTCCCGCGTCACTTGAGTCACGATTTCCACAGAGCTTCCGCGCGGGCCAGTGCGTGCAGGCTCAGCCTGCCGGGCCAGTGCGTGCAGGCTCAGCCTGCAAACTTTACTCGCTCCGCGCCGCTATCATGCGCTCGGAGGCGGCTCGGAGGCGTTCGGCAGCTTCGCGGACGTTTTTCGCCGCGAACAGGGCGGAGACGACGGCGATGCCGTCGACGCCGCTCCCGGCGAGCCTTCCGACGTTTTCGAGCGAGATGCCGCCGATGGCGACGATCGGGATGCGCACCGCGCCGCGGATGTCGCGCAGCGTGCTGAGCGGCATGGCCGAGACGTCCGTCTTCGTGTCGGTGTGGAAGACCGCCCCGACGCCGAGATAGTCCGCGCCGTCGCGCTCGGCCTTCACAGCCTCCGCCGTCGTGTGCGCGGAGACGCCGACAATCTTGTCCGGCCCGAGCAGACGGCGGGCTTCCCGTGCGGCCATGTCCTCCTGCCCGACGTGTACGCCGTCCGCCCCCGACTTGAGGGCGATCTCGACGTCGTCGTTGATGAGGAACGGCACGCCGTACCGGCGGCAGAGCGCGCCAAGCTCCACGGCCTCCCGCAGGAACGCGTCCTTCGCGAGCGTCTTCTCGCGCAGCTGCACGCACGTCACGCCGCCGCGCAGCGCGTCCTCCACCTGCTCATAGAGCGTCTGGCGGCCTGTCCAGGCGCGGTCGGTCACGGCGTACAGCCGCATGGTGAAGCTATCGCAGTTCATAGTTGGCTCCCCTTTCAAGCTCCTCCGGCGTCAGGTTGTACACGGCGTCGAGGAGACAGGTGCGGAAGCTTCCGCTGCCGTCCGGCGGCTGCACGCGCGCCGCGGCCGTCTCGCCGCACAGCCCCATCGCGCACACGGCTCCTGCCGCGGCGGCAAGAGGATCGTCCCGGTTCGCCGCCGCGAACGCGCCCGTCAGCGCCGAGAGCATACAGCCCGCTCCCGTGATGCGCCCCAGCATCGGGTGGCCGCTGCGCACGCAGAACGCGCGCCTGCCGTCGGTGACGAGATCAATCCCTCCTGTGACGGCGGCAACCGTCTCCACCCGCGCGGCGAAGGCCTTCACAAAGGCCAGCGCCTCCGCGAGGCTTCGCTCCGTCACCCGGTCTGCCGCGCCCGCGTCGACGCCGCGCGTGTGTCCGCTGCCGAGCGCAAGAGCCCGGATCTCCGACATATTCCCGCGGATCACGGCAAATCGAATTTCCTCCAAAAGACGCAGCGCAGCGCCGGTGCGCATCGTCGACGCCCCCGCCCCGACCGGGTCGAGCACAACGGGAATCCCCAGCGCGTTCGCGCGCTTTCCGGCGAGCAGCATCGCGGAGAGCTTTCTCTGGTCGAGCGTGCCGAGATTCAGCACAAGCCCGGCGGCAAGCGACGTGATCTCCTCCGCCTCGCCGGGATCGTCCGCCATGATGGGGGACGCGCCGCACGCGAGCAGCACGTTCGCGCAGTCGTTGACGGTGACGTAATTCGTGATGCAGTGGAC
>CASFAA010000128.1 GCA_949292505.1 uncultured Oscillospiraceae bacterium | reverse complement strand
CGGTCGGCAACGTCGCGGTAGTACGGCGCGAGCTCGTGCGAGTAGTTCGACGCGCGCTCATACCCGAACAGCGGCCCAAAGACGGGATTCACCGACACGTCCCCGATGTAGATGGGCGAGACGAGCAGGATGCGCGGCGCGCCCTCCGGCCCCCAGTCCAGCGACCGGTACTGGCGCACGAGCGCCTCGACGCCGCGCGCGGCCGTGAGCGGGATCGCCTGGAACGGAACCTGCAGATCGTTTGTGCCGAGCATCAGGATCAGGAGGTCGAAGGGGCGGTGCGTCAGGACGCACGGCGTCAGATACGGCAGGCCGCTGCTCCACGGCGCGTCCGGGCACGCGTATACCGTCGTGCGCCCGCAGAGTCCCTCCTCGATGATCTCGTAGCCGTCCCCAAGCAGATTGGCGAGGATGCCCGTCCACCGCTTGTCCCGCGGCAGGCGGGAGCCGTCCTTCGGGTCGTGGCCGTAGGTGTTGGAGTCGCCGTAGCATAAAATCCGTCTCATGTTGATTCCTCCTGGTATATTCCGTCGAATAAATTACAAAACGGAGTTCTTTTTCAGCCCCGTTTGCTCAGAAATCCTGTCGCTCCGGCTCGGCGCGTGCGTAGAGGTAGGCGTGCCCGCGCTTTCCGATGCGGTCGAGCAGGCCGATCTGGTGGACGAGGTAGAGGTACATCTGCGCGTCGCCGAGCGGGATGTCCGCCGACCGCGCAAGATCGGCGGAGGTGAACGGCTCCGAAAGCTCCTCTGGCAGGAGCGTGAGGAAATCCGCCGGATGGGCGAACGCGTACTCCGCGAGCAGCGCCTTCGGCACGCGGTCGCGGCGGGAGCGCCGCCGGTCGCCCTTGACGCGCCATTCGCTCACCTCGAGCACGGGGACGATGAAGTGCAGGTTCGGCCTGCCGAGAAATTCCCGGATGGCGGGCAGCGTGTAAAAGAGCTTCCACGCCGATTCCGGCCTGCCGCACCGCCGCCGGGGGGAGAGCGCGCCCGTCTCCGGGTCGGCGGTGCACACCCATCGCGTCCCGTACGCCGGATGGACGACCGTCACCTCATATTTCTCGAGAAAGACGGCGAGCTTGCGCCGCAGCGGGCTGAACTGGCCCGTCTGCACCTCGAGGAGGCCGCCGTCCGCCGTCGCGGCGTCCGCCACAAAGCGCCCGATCTTGAGCTCGTGGGCGGAGACGTCCGGCTGGTAGAACCGCTTGAGCACGGCGTGGACGCCTTTTTCGCCCATCACGCCGACGCCGCCGGGCCGCTCGAGGAGGTCGAAGTCCTCGCACAGGCAGCAAAAGCGCTCCTGCCGCGCCTCGAAGGCCGCACGCTCCGCCTCAGTCATGAGAGGGGAAGCGGCGCGTCTTCCAGTAGTCGCTCATCGAGAAGCCTTCCTCCTCCGTGACCTCGCGGCCGAGGAAAGCAGGCGGGGCGAAGGCGTGCGCCGCCTCCACCGTCGGGAACTCGACCTCCGCGTAGTAGAACGCCCCGTCCACGAGGCTGCACTCGAGGCGTTCGCCGCCCGGGAGCGCGTAGACGCGGAACTGCTTTCGCACCATCGGCGCGCGCAGGAGGTTTTTGAGCTCCGAGAACTGCTCCGCCGTCAGATCCATCTCCGTCTCCTGCCGCACGAGCCGCCCCTCGCCCTTGAAGCAGAGGCGGTATGTCGTGCGGCCGTCCTGCTCCTTTGAGCGGATGCGCACGACCGGATCGGTGCACAGGTAGCCCTGATCGAGGACGGCCTCGCCGAGCAGCGGCAGCCCCTCGGGAAAGCCGCTTATCAGGAATTTTCTCTCAATCTCCATCGTTTCCCTCCCCGCAGTACCGCGCGCCGAGCGTTTCCGCGATCCACACGGCCTGCTCCAGATCGATTTTGGTGTCCTTCATGGTCAGATGCGGAAAGTCCACGCCCTCGACGCGGCTGCCCCGCAGGTCGGCCTTCGTCAGGTCGGCGTTCGTCAGCATCGCGCCGGAAAAATTGCAGCGCGAGAAGGTGCAGCCCGAAAAGCCGCATTCGCGCAGATCCGCGCCCTCGAAGCTCACGCTCTCCCACACGGTGCGCGAAAGGTCGAGCCCGGTCAGGCAGGTGAACGACCAGTTCCCGCCCCGCGGGGTCAGCGCCGAGACGGAGGCTTCCGCGAGCGACGAGCCCGTCATGCGGCACCCGTCGAACGTGACGGCGAACAGCGACGCGTACGGGAACGAGCAGTTCGTCAAAGAGCAGCGGCGGAAGACCGTCCCGGAGAAGCGGCACGCGCGGAACGAGCAGTTTTCAAATTCACAGCGGTCGAGCACGGCTTCGGAAAAATCACAGCCGCGGAATTCCTCGTCCGCAAAGCGGCGCTGCGTCCATTCCTGACAGGAAAAGTCCTCCCCCTCGAAGGCGGGGGAGGACTGTCTGCGGTGTTGTGTCATTTCTCGGCAAGCAGGGCGGCGATCTCCTTCATCCGGTCGGGGATCTGGATGTGCTGCGGGCAGAGCTTCATGCACTTGCCGCAGGCCCTGCACATCTCGGGGCCGTGCCCTTCGCCGAGCGCTTCGATCTGGGCGCGCAGCTGGCCCTTGTTGCGGCCGATGGCGAAGGTGTTGTACGCCTTGAACACGCCGGGAATGTCCACGCCGAACGGGCAGTCCATGCAGTAGCGGCAGCCCGTGCAGGGGATGGTCTTGTTTTTGCGGTATGCCTCGAGCGCTTCCTCAATGACCTTGCGGTCGCTGTCGGTGAGCGGCTCGAAGTCAATCATGGTGGCGGTGTTGTCCTCCACCTGCTGCAGCGTGCTCATGCCGCTCAGGACGGTCATGACGTTCGGCAGGGACGCGACGTACCGCACCGCCCAGGAGGCGACGCTCTTGTCGGGGCGCGCCGCCTTGAAGACGGCGTCGGCCTCGTCGCACAGGCTCGCGAGCGCGCCGCCGCGCACCGGCTCCATCACGACGACCGGGATGCCGCGCTCGGTGAGGAGCTCATACTGTCCCTTCGCGTCCTGCAGCTCCCAGTCGAGGTAGTTGAGCTGGATCTGCGTGAAGTCCCACTCGCCGTAGTCGAGGATCTGGCGCAGGACTTCGGGCGTGTCATGGAAGGAGAAGCCGAGATGGCGGATGCGGCCGGCCTCCTTCTCCTTTCTCAGGTACTCGTAGACGCCGTTCGCCTTCATCGTCTCGAAGCTGGCGGCGCCCATCGCGTGGCAGAGGTAGAAGTCGAAATAGTCGACCTGGCAGCGGCGGAGCTGATCCTCGAAAATGCGCGGGGCGTCTTCCGGGGTTTTGACCAGCCACATCGGCATTTTGGTCGCGAGGTGGAAGCTCTCGCGCGGGTACTTTTTGAGCGCCTCGCCGATGAACAGCTCGGAGTCGCCCTCGTGATAACGGTATGCTGTGTCAAAGTAGTTGACGCCGCGCTTGTACGCGAGATCGACGATTTGCTTCGCCTTTTCGCGGTCGATCGTTTCGCTGCCTTCCACCTTTGGGAAGCGCATACAGCCGAGTCCCAGGACGGAGATATTGTCTCCCGTGTTCTTGTACTCTCTCATCAGCATTTTCTGTTTCCTCCCTTTATGTGCGTCTCGCCCGCTTGCCGGGCATGAGCTCGTCCGTGTCCAGAAGAATGGTCACGGGTCCGTCGTTTTCCAGGCTGACGAGCATATCCGCCCCGAATTCCCCGCATTCGGTGGGAACGCCCGCCGCCCGCGCTCCCGCGAGGAAGCGCTCGTAGAGCGGGACGGCCGTCTCCGGCCTCGCCGCCCCGGTGAAGGATGGCCTGCGCCCCTTGCGGCAGTCCGCGTAGAGCGTGAACTGCGACACGACGAGCAGCGCGCCGCCGCAGTCCAGAAGCGAGCGGTTCATCTTCCCGTCCCCGTCCTCAAAGACGCGAAGGCCGAGAAGCTTGTCGAGCAGGAAGTCGCCCTCCCGCTCCGTGTCCTCCGGCGAAATTCCCAGAAGCACGAGAAAGCCCTTCCCGATTTTCCCGACGGTCTCCCCGCCGATCGAGACGGAAGCGCTCCGCACGCGCTGCAGGACAGCCCGCATGACGTCCCCTCCTTCCAAAGAGAAACGATTCTACTTTATTATATTAAATCATCGCGTGATATTTTTCAACCAGATCTTTTTCCGGTACCGCCACAGCGAGAGAGGAATCTTGATCAGCTCGTCGCTCATCAGGAGGACGTACACGATCCGCAGATCGAGGTGCAGCACGAAGGCCGCGAGGCTGCCGAGCAGGATCGACCCGCCCCACATCGAACCGCAGTCGAAGAGAAGGCCGATCTTCGAGTCCCCGCCCGCGCGGAAAACGCCGACGATGAGCGTCGTGTTCATCGCCTGGGCCATGACGAAGTACGACATGATGAGCATCATGAACGAGAGGTATTCCTGCGCCTGCGCCGAGAGCGTCATCACGTTCATGAGGATAGGCCGCGCCGCGAGGACAATCCCGCCGCCGATGAGGCCGAAGACGAGCGTCAGCCGGATGAAGCGGCCGCCGTACTCCTCGGCGCGCTCCGTGTCGCCCGCTCCGATCGCCTTGCCGATCATGATGGCCGTCGCGTTCGCGATGCCGAAGGCCACGACCGTCGCGAGCTGGCGCGCCACCTGCGCGACACTGTTCGCCGCGACGGCGGCGCTGCCGAGGTGGCCGATGACGACGGAGTTCATCGCCGCTCCCGCGCCCCAGAGCAGCTCGTTGATCATCACCGGCACGGAGTACGTCAGGAAATCGCGGAACAAAAGCGGGTCGCGCACGAAAATATCCCGCGCGCGCAGGCGCACCGTGCGGTTGATCGCCTTCGAGTAGACGAGCACGATCGCGAGCTCGACGAGCCGCGCGCAGACCGTCGCGAGCGCCGCGCCCTCGATCCCCATCGCGGGGAAGCCGAGCAGGCCGAAGATGAACACGGCGTTCAAAGCGACGTTCGTCACGAGGGAGACGAGATATGTCACCGTCGAGACGACGACGCGCTCGACGCTCCGCATGATGTTGAGGTACACGTTCGTCAGCGCCATCGGGACGTAGGAGACGGCAATGATCCGCAGGTACTTGACGCCCTCGGCGATGACGTCCTCCTCGGGCGTGAACACGCGCATGAGCTGCGCCGGGATGAGCAGCGCCGCGAGGGCGAAGACGAGGCCGGTGCTAAGCGAGAAGCGCAGGGCGATGCCGAGCACCTTCTCAATGGTGCGCGTGTCGCCCTTGCCCCAGTACTGCGCGGTGAGAATGGCCGCGCCGCTCGTCAGGCCGAAGAAAAAGAGCGTCATGATGAACTGCACCTGCCCGGCGAGGGACGAGGCGGAGAGCACCGTCTCGCCGACCTGGCCGAGCATCATCACGTCCGCCGAGGTGACGGCGACGTTGATGAGGTTCTGCAGCGCCATCGGCACGACGAGCGCGAACACGTTTCGGTAGAAGACGCGGCTGTCGGTTTTCAGTTGGTGGTTCATGGGGGGAATTGCATCCTTTCTATGGGCAGTCGATCAGATACGGCAGAATCGCGCGGTACGCGCCGAGCAGCGCGTCATACGAATAAAAGCGGCAGTTGGCGGCGCTCGTCGAGGGCAGGGCAATCGCCTCGCGCCCGGTTTTTGGCAGGCAGAGCCGCCGGTAGAGCGACGCGGCCTTCGTCCCCGTCGTAAAGACGGCGCGAATCGGCGCATTGTCCAGGACGGAGGAGAGGTCGTTCGCCTCCGGCGCGCGGATGCTGCCGTCGTCCGCGCCGCGAATCTCGCATGAGGCGAGCACGTCCCAGAGCGCGAAATGACGCCTGAGCGCCAGAGCGAGCCGTTCCTCGCGCGAGGCGGGGAGCGGCTCGTCCAAAAGCTGGGCCATCACGCGCCAGAAGCGGTTCTGCGGATGGCCGTAATAAAAGCCCGTCTCGCGCGATTTCGGAGACGGCATCGTCCCGAGAATCAGCACGCGGGAATCCTTGTCGAAGACGGGGGCCAGCGGGTGTACGACGCGCCCGGTCATACGCCGTACTTGCGCTCGAGGTACTCGAAGTAGCAGCGCGGCGCAAAGCCCTCGCCGGTCGTCTCGAGCAGAAGCTCGCCCGTCGTCTTCTCGCCGCCGAAGCGGTGGATGTGCTCGCGCAGGAAGGCGCGCAGCGCCGAGAGGCTGCCCGAGCGCAGCATCCCGTCGAGATCCTCCGTGCGGCGCAGGTGCGCCTCGAGCTGCGCGGCGACGGCGCTGCCGATGGCGTACGACGGGAAGTAGCCGAAGAGGCCGCTCGCCCAGTGCGTGTCCTGCAGGACGCCCTCAGCGTCGTTTGCCGGCTCCACGCCGAGGACTTCGCGGTATTTTGCGTTCCAGGCGGCGGGCAGATCGGCCACGTTCAGCTCCCCGGCGAACAGCGCCTTCTCGAGCTCATACCGGATGAGGATGTGGAGCGTGTAGGTCAGCTCGTCGGCCTCGGTGCGGATAAGGCTCGGCTGCACGGCGTTGACGGCGCCCATGAACTCGTCGAGCGGGACGCTGCCGAAGGTTTCGGGCAGCATTTTCTGCAGCTTTTCGTAGATGGCCGACCAGAACGCGCGGCTGCGGCCGAGGTTGTTCTCAAAGAAGCGCGACTGCGACTCGTGCATCCCCATCGACGTGCCGGAGCCGATCAGCGTCAGCGTGCGGTCGTCGGCGATCTGCTGCTCGTAAATGGCGTGGCCTGTCTCGTGGATGGTCGAGAAGATCGCGGAGAGCGCGTCCTCCTCGTAATAGTGGATCGCGATACGCACGTCGCGGTTATGCAGGTTCGTCGTGAAGGGGTGCTCCGTCTCGCCGATAACGCCGCGCGAGAAATCGAAGCCCACATAGCCGGCGAGCCATTTGCAGAACGCGCGCTGCTTGTCCGCCGGGCAGGGATATTTCTTCGGCGGGACGATCCCTTTCTCCGCGCGCCGCCGCAGCAGCGGGACGATGCGCTCCCTCGCCTCGGCGAAGAACGGATCGAGCTGCGCCATGGTGAAGCCCTCCTCGTAGTCGTCGAGGACGACGTCGTACGGGGCCTGCCCCTCCTTCGCGCGCAGCGAGGCGAAGCGGCGCTCCGTCGCGACGACCTTCTCAAGCGTCGGCGCGAAGGCGGAAAAGTCGTTCTGCTCCTTGGCCTTCTTCCAGATCGACGGGCTCTGCGCGAGCAGCTGCTGATACGCGCCGTACTCCTTCTGCGGCAGCTTCTCGAGCCGGTCAAGCTCGCGGCTCAGGCGGCGGAGAATCGCCCTGTCGCGGCTTTCCGTGACCTCTCCGGCGGCGGCCTTCGCGAGCTCGCGCACGCGGGGGCCCGTCATCAGCGCGTAATATTCCTCCGCCATCACGCCGACGACGCGCGCGGTGAGGGCGGCGCCCTCCGGCGGAGCCTGCGTCTCGGCGTCCCAGCCGAACAGCGCGAGCGCCGCCTGATACGCGGCGGCCTTATCGAGCAGCTCCCTGAGCTCGTTCCAATTCTGACTCATGTAAATTCTCCCTCCCCGTATGTATATGTAGGATTATAGCATATCGCGCGGCGCAATACCAGCGGGGCGGGGAGGTTTTCAAAAGAAAAAGGCGGGGCGCCTCCCGAATCGGGAAGCGCCCCGCGAAAAACTCAATACCCAATCATCGGAATTGCCTTCGGGGCGCGGGCGGAGGGGGCCTCCTCGCCGTTTTTGAGGCGGTAGAGGCGCGCCGCCGTCTCACGGGCGGCGTCCATCAGCTCCGGGTACGGCTGCATACAGCAGTCGACCATACCGATCTGGTAGTTTTCGCCGTCGAAGCGGCCGAGGCAGAACTGGTCGTTAAACTGGAACCAGTGCGCGCCGACGCCGTACGGGTGCGCGGCGACGCGCTCGACGTACCCGCGGAACATCAGGGCGCGCTCGTCCTGGTTCTCGACGCCCTTGAGGCCGGTCGCGGGCAGGCCGCGATCGAGCGCTCCGGCGTGGAACTCACCGATGAGGATCGGCAGGTCGACGCCCGCGTTTTTGACGAAGTCCATGTCCCCCGTCGGGTCGAAGCTGTAGCAGTTGATCGAGAACACGTCGAAGTACTCCCAGCCCTTCATCATGTCGGGGTTGTCGGCCTTCGACCAGCGCAGGCCGAGGTTCAGATGGTTCGGATCGACGGCGCGGCACGCGAGGGCGGGCACGCGGATGTATTCCGTGATGAGCCGCCCGGAGAATTCGCGCAGGTCGGAAAGCGAGCCGGGGAAGCGCTGCGAGCAGTCGAGGACGGGCTCTCTGAGCGCGTCAAAGCCCGCAAAGGACGTCCCCCACGCCGCGTTCAGACTGCCGATATCGCCGTACTTTTCCTGCAGGAAGGCGATCAATTCGCGGCGGCAGCAGGTGTCGGCGGGGTTGCGGAGCACTTCGTCGGCGATGCACAGGTTTTCGACGAAGTTGAACTCCGGCTCATTGCGCAGGAAATAGCCGATGAGCCACGGATCGTCCTTCCACGAGGCGAGCTTCTGCGCGTACGCCTCGGAATTTTCGCGGTATTCCTCGGAGAAGACGTCCGGGAAGTCGCGGAAGATGAGCGTCTTTGTCACCGGGAAGCCGCGCAGCTCGCGCACATACGGCAGCTTCGTCCCCGGCGTCTGCACGCCGAGTTCGGAGAAGTTGCCGAGCGAGTTGACGCCGTTCGTCATCAGAATATGACAGGAGAGCTCCTCCCACTTCTTTTTCCACTCGTCCCCGTAGACGCGGCGGAGGTTGACGGCGGGGAAGTTGACCATTTTCCGGTGCTCGGGCGGCATATACGCCGCGCGGCGCGTCTCGCCGGAGACGAAGCAGTCGGCGTAGGACGGGTCGTTTTCCGGCAGCCAGTCGAAGCACTGCTCAAAGCTGTCGTACCGGCCGAACTCGCCGGGATTCGCGCAGCACGGACCGAGTGAGAAATAGTCGCAGCCGTCCGGGTCTGTCAGGTGCCAGCGGCCGTCGCCGGTCTTGACGGTGGAGAAGAAGCCCGTCCCCTCCTTGAGCTTTCTTGTGGCGTCGCCGCCCCAGCGGTTCCATTCCGGGAACGGATAGGCGGCCTCGCCCTCCTCTTTGCGGAAGGCGGCGCGCAGTTCCTCCTCGGAGTGCACCTTGCCCGGCCAGTCCTTTCGCTTCCACTGGCCGAACTCGTCGACGAGCTTCTGATCCGGCATCGGGAAATCGGCGGGGAACTCGTCCGTCGTAAAGAAGTTCTCGAAGCGTACCTTCACGTCGTGGAACGCCTTCTCCATGCCGAGCTCAAAGCAGACGACGTCCTCCCGCGCGATGCGGTGGCCGTGCACGACGAGCTTGAGCGTCCCGGGCGTGCGGTTTGTAAAGATGGTGCGGTTGTCGAGAAGGTCGAGGTCGAGGCAGATCCGCGTGCGAAAGCGCGGCAGCAGGCCGAAGCGCATACAGATGCGCTCCTCGTCCTCCCCGGCGGCGTAGCAGCGGAACATCATCGCGACGGAATGCTCCTCGAGCACCTCGACGTCGCCGACGAGATAGCGCTCGCCCGTCTCCGGAAGCTGCGGGATCGAGACGCCGCCGCCCTTCGCCCCGAGCAGGACGGTGCAGCCGTCCTCTGCGGCCTCGAGAATCTGCGCGTCGCGCGCCTTCGCGTTCATCCAGCTGATTTTCATATGGTTTCCTCCCTTTTTGTCCGTCGGTGCGGACTGGTCGCTCCCCAAGCGGAGCTATGCTTTCCCAGAGTCCAAAAGCAGGCTTTTGTATTCTGAAGAAGGCCAATTTCATTATATCCCATCCTTTTTTCCGGGACAAGTGCGAAAACGCGCAAGATTGCCCCGGCGTTTTTTCGGATAAAATCACGGAAACAACGCGCAGGGGACTTGTTATTTCGCGCGCGGACTGCTATAGTGATCGAGGAGGCCCGCCGATCCCCGGCGGGAGATATTTTTTCCCGCGAGACGGGAAAGGGAGGAATCTTTTATGATGCAGAGCATCAGAGACAAGCTGGCAGCGAAGCTGCGCGACAACTGGAACGAGGGCGGCCTGACCTTCGCCTTCCTCGGCGACAGCGTCACGCAGAGCTGCTTCGAGCTGTACAAGAAGCTGGACGGCTCGATCGACGCCGTCTACGACGCGGACGCCGCCTATCACCACTATCTCAAGCGGGCGCTCGCCAAGCTGTACCCAAACGTGCCGGTGAACATCATCAACGCGGGCATCGGCGGCGGCAACGCCGTGCACGCCCTCGCGCGCCTCGACCGCGACGTGATTTCCCACAGGCCGGATCTCACGGTCGTATGCTTCGCCCTCAACGATTCCTGGGGCGGGGAGGAGGGCCTTCCCGCGTACCGCGAGGCGATCGGAGAGATTCTCGACCGCCTTGCCGCCGCCGGGAGCGAGGTCATCTTCCTGACGCCGAACATGATGTGCACCGGTCTGAGCTGCCACATCACAGACGGCGCGATCCGCGAGATGGCGCAGGGCGCGGCCGATCTGCAGAATTCCGGGATGCTCGATCGCTATGTGGAGACGGCGCGCGCCGTCTGCGCGGAGCGCGGCGTCCCCGTCGCCGACGCCTACGCGAAGTGGAAAGCGATCGCCGCCGCGGGCGTCGACGTCACGGAGCTGCTTGCCAATCAGATGAACCATCCCACGCGCGAGATGAACTGGCTCTTTGCCGTGACGCTGCTCGAGACGATTCTGACCGCGCCGTAATCCAATCGAAAAAGGAGAGCTGAACCATGACACGTCAATTTGTCTGTACCCCTGAGGAGCCCGTCGTGCAGACGTCCGCCGGACGCGTGCACGGCTTCCTTGTGGACGGGCTCGCGTGCTTCCGCGGCATTCCGTACGCGAAAGCGCGGCGCTTCCAGATGCCGGAGCCTCCCGATCCGTGGACGGGCGTCCTCGACGCGACGAGCTACGGCTACGTCTGCCCGATGCTTGAGCGCGAGTCCGCGCAGGGCGAGCTGCTTGTCGCCCACCGCTACTGGCCGAAGGACGAGAACTGCCAGTCGCTGAACCTCTGGTCGCCCGGTCTCGACGGCAAAAAGCGCCCCGTCCTGGTCTGGCTGCACGGCGGCGGCTTCTCGAGCGGCTCGTCCATCGAGCACATGGCTTACGACGGCGAAGCGCTCAGCCGGTTTGGGGACGCGGTCGTCGTTTCCCTGAACCACCGGCTCAATATCCTCGGCTACCTCGATCTGTCGGCGTACGGCGAACAATACTGGAATTCCGCGAACGTGGGCAACGCCGACATCGTCGCCGCTCTCGAATGGATTCGGGACAACATCGCGGCCTTCGGCGGCGACCCGGACAACGTGACGCTGTTCGGCCAGTCGGGCGGCGGGGCGAAGGTCATCGCGCTGATGCAGACGCCCGCCGCGGACGGCCTGTTCCACAAGGGTATCATCATGAGCGGCGTCGCCGACGCGCTCTGCCTGCGCCGCGGGACGCCCAGCGGGAAGATCGGGGAGGCGCTGCTGCGCGAGCTGGGCCTCAAGCCCTCCCAGATCGGCACGCTTGAGACGCTCCCGTACGATCGCCTCGCGGAGGCGTACAACCGCGTTTCCCCCGTCCTGCGGCGGGAGGGCCGCTACATCGGCTGTCTGCCTCTGCCGAACGAGTGGTATCTCGGCGACCCGTCCGAGATTGGCTTTACGGAGCACGCGCGGGGAATCCCGCTGCTTACCGGCTCGGTGCTCGCGGAGTTCGGCTTCGGCCCCGGCGTGCCGAACAAGCACCGGCTCACCCGCGCGCAGCAGCTCGAGCTGCTCGAGCGCGTCTACGGCGCGAAGACGGAGGAGCTTGCCGCCCTGTTTGAGGCGGCGCATCCAGGCAAGAATCTCACGGATCTGCTGTTCCTCGACTCGTTCACCCGCGCCCCGACGGCGGCTCTGTGCGAGCGCCGCGCGGCGGAGGGCGGCGCGCCGGCTTACAACTATCTCTTCACGCTTGACTTCCCGATGAACGGCGGCAAGCCGGCGTGGCACTGCTCGGACATTCCCTTCGCCTTCCACAACACGGCGATGATTCCCGTCTGCTGGATTCCCGGCGTGACCGAGCGGCTCGAGGAGCAGCTCTCCGCCGCGTTCATTCAATTCGCGAGGACAGGCGACCCGGGCCATCCGTCGCTTCCCGCCTGGCCGCCGTGCGCGCCCGGCAGTCTCGCGACCATGGTGCTCGACGAGCGCTGCGAGGTCCGCGTGAACTTCGACAAGGCGCTCTACGAGGCGTTTCTCCCCGTCGCGCCCGATCCTGCCATGCTCAATCAGGATGCGATTGTGCTGCATTGAGGGGGCTGACGAACACAAGAGTGAAAGTTTCGCCCGCCTTTTCAAAGGCGGCGGGGCGCGGGGCAGAGCCCCGACCACAAAGCTAACGGTGATCAAAAAATAGCGAAGCCCTGAAAAAGCGAGGAAAAACAGCGCAGCGTCTTTTTCCGGACGGCGGCGCACCGCAGCGCTTTCCCCCCCTCAGCCCTTACGAAATCAGTGAAAAGGCCCTGCCGGTAAAATCAAACCCGGCAGGGCCTTAAACTTATTCATGAGAATTCATGAGAAAATGCGGGAACACACGCGGCCGCGTGTGAAGCTGATGGCCGGGTGCGAGGAATATGGAACTGCGTGCGGAAAAGGAATTGGGTGCCTCACCGTCCGGGGGAAGACACTTCGTTGTTCCCCCTGGCTTTCTTGGGGCTTCGCACTAAGAGTACGGGGGTACGCGGCCTTTTGAAAAAGGCCTGGCGAAAACTTCACTTTCCCAATCGGCAGCTTTCACTCTCCCCCCAACTCCACCGCGCTGACCGCCTCCCGCAGCACCAGATACCGGCCGTTCGCCGTCACCAGCCCGGCGGCGTCCCCCTGCGTATAGACCTCAAGCGACACGCCCGGCGCGCCCATCGACGGCGTCACCATCATTCCCGCCATATCTCCGGATCCGAGCGCTTCCGTGAACGCCGCGGTCAGCTTTTCCTCCAGCTCCTCCGCGTTCTCCAGCTGGTACATGGCCTCCGTTTCCCACCGGGTCGGGCTTGCGCTCCCGTCCGTTTTGCGCAGCGAACCGTACGTTTCGCCGAGCGACTCGCACAGCGCTTCCACATTCTCCGCTTCGCAGATCGCCGTCGCCTCGACAAGCCCGTCATACCCCGGGATGCCGTAATCCTGCGCATAGAACCGCAGCGTAACCTGGCTCACGTCCGCGCCGTACCCCGTCGGGAAGCTTCCCTCGAGCAGGAGGTTCACAAAGTCCTCGTCCTGCGTCTCCTCATACGCCGGGCTGCCAAGCGCTTCGATCGCTTCCTCCTTCGTCATTCCCCAGCGAAGTCCCTCCACCGGCGTCAGCATCTCGTCCGGCTCCCGATCGACGGCATCCGGCGCGTCCCCGGCTTCCGGATCGCTCTCGGGCATGCTGCTTTCCTCCGGTTTGCTTTCAGGCGCGCTGCTTTCCACCGGCTTGCTGCTCTCGGGTGCGCTGCTTTCCGGTGCGCCCGCCTGCTGCGGGGCGGTCTGGCAGCCCGCCGCCGTCAGCGACAGGCAGAGCAGGACGGCTGCGGCCATAAGGATGCTCTTTCTTTTCATCGCGACTCCCTCTCTTTCGTCTCTGGCGCTTGCTTCTGAGGCTCGAAACCATGCCATCGGAAAACCCTCCTTCTCCATGCGTTTCCTTCTATTCCTTACACGTTTTTCCGTTCGGAAAGGTTACGCGCATTTTCAGAAAAAAGCAAGCTTTGAGGGCGTGCGGATCCGCCGCGCGTATGGTATGATAGAGGAAAGAGACACGGAGGTGAGACGCATGAAAAGCAGCCGGTCGGTGCACCCGCGCGTATCGGAGTACGCGCAGCGGGACGCCGCGGAGCTTCTGCGGGATTTTCGGCTTTCCGGGGACGGTCTGAGCGTCTCCGAGGCGCAGGAGAACCGCGCGAAATACGGCGAGAACCGCCTCTCCGGCCCCGCGCCGGACACGGTGCCGCGCCGCCTGCGCCGCGCCTTCGTCAATCCCTTCACCGCCGTCCTTCTTGTGCTGACGGTCATCTCGTTCGTGACGGACGTCCTGCTCCCCTCGAATTTCAGCCGCAGCCTGACGACCCCCGCGCTGATGTTCTCAATGCTGCTCGTCAGCGGCGTGGTGCGCCTCGCCGAGGAGCTGCGCGCGAAGCGCGTCGCCGACAGGCTGATCGGTCTGTTTGCCTCCCATGTGCAGGTGCGGCGCGAGGGCGTCTGGACGACCCTGCCCGCGGAGGAGCTTGTGGTCGGCGACACCGTCCGCCTTTCCGCCGGGGACCGCGTGCCCGCCGATCTCCGCGTGACGGCGGCGGACGAGCTCTTCGTCTCGCAGTCGGTGCTCACGGGAGAGAGCGCCGTCGTCGAGAAGCGCGCCGAGCCCCTTTCCGGCGGACGGGCGCGCTCCTTTGCGGACTATGCCGATGTTGCCTTCATGGGCTCCGCCGTCGTCGGCGGGTCGGGCGAGGGCGTGGTGCTTGCCGTCGGGCAGGACACCGTCTACGGCGGCCTGTCCGGGGCGGGGGCGGATCGCCGCGACGGCTTCACGCGCGGCGCGAACTCCATCTCCTGGGTGCTCATCCGCTTCATGGCCGTCCTCACGCCCGTCGTCTTCCTCGCGAGCGGGCTGACGAAGGGAAACTGGCTTTCCGCGTTCCTGTTCGCGCTTTCCGTGGCCGTCGGGCTGACGCCCGAGCTGCTTCCGATGGTGGTCAACGCCTGCCTCGCGCGCGGCAGCGCCGTGATGGGCAGAAAGCAGACGGTGGTGCGCAGCATCGGCGCGATGCAGGGCTTCGGCAGCATGGACGTGCTCTGCGTCGACAAGACCGGCACCCTGACGGGCGACGCCGTCCGGCTGGAATACTATATGGACGTCCTCGGCAACGAGAGCGCCGCCGTCCTCGACCTCGCGTACCTGAACAGCCTCTGCCACGCCGGCGTGAAAAACCACCTCGACGCCGCGATCCTCGCGTGCCGGGAGATGCCGGGGCACGAATCGCACTTCGCGCGCCTCGCGCAGGAGAGGCCGAAGCTCGACGAGCTGCCGTTTGATTACGACCGCCGCTGCGCGACCGTCCTCGTCGGCGGAGGAGAGGAGAACCTGCTCGTCGTGAAGGGCAGCGTCGGCGAGGTCTGCCGCCTGTGCAGCCGGTACGAGTACCGCGGCGAGCGCGGCGCGATAGAGCCGGGCGATCTCTCCGGCGTCCGCGCCGTGGTCGACGAGCTGCTCGAGGACGGGATGAAGGTGCTCGCCGTCGCGTACAAGCCCTTCCCACGGGACAGCCTCAGCCGGTCCGACGAAGGGGATTTCATCCTCCTCGGCTATCTGGCCTTCTTCGACGCGCCGAGGCGCTCCGCCGCCGCGGCCATCGCGGAGCTGCAGGCGCTGCACGTCGGCGTGCGCGTCCTCACGGGCGACCAGCGCGGCACGGCGATCTCCATCTGCCGCAGGCTCGGCGTCGACACGTCCGGGACGCTGACGGGCGAAGAACTCGACCGCCTCTCGGACGACGAAGCCCCCCTGCGCATCGAGAACACCGCCGTCTTCGCGGAGCTTTCGCCGCGGCAGAAGGCGCGGGTCGTCGAGACGCTGCAGGCGAACGGCCACACCGTCGGCTACCTCGGCGACGGCATGAACGACCTGCCCGCCATCGCGCAGTCGGACGTGGGCGTCTCGGTCGACACGGCGGCGCAGGCCGTCAAGGAGGGGGCGGACGTCATCCTTCTGAAGAAGGACCTCGGCGTGGTCTGCGAGGGCATCCGGGAGGGGCGCAGGGCGTTCGCCAACCTCTCGAAGTACATCCGCATCACGGCCTCCTCGAACTTCGGCAACATCGTCTCGATCGTCGCCGCGAGCGTGCTGCTGCCGTTTTTCCCGATGAGCGCCGCGCAGCTGCTGCTGCTCAACCTGCTCTACGATCTGCTCTGCCTCGTCCTGCCGTGGGACAGCGCCGACGCGGAGATGTGCGCCCGGCCCCTCGAGTGGTCGGGGCGGACGCTCGGGCGCTTCATGCGCTATTTCGGCCCGATCAGCTCCGTCTTCGACCTGCTGACGTTCGCGTACCTGTACTTTGTCCTGTGCCCGTCCGTCTGCGGCGGGACGTTCGCGTCCCTCGCGGGGAGCGCGGAGCAGCTGCGCTTCATCGCCCTCTTCCAGACGGGCTGGTTCCTCGAATCCATGTGGACGCAGGTGCTCATCCTGCACCTGCTGCGCACGCCGCGGCTGCCGTTCGTGCAGAGCAGGGCGTCGCGGCCGGTGATGGCCGTCACCCTGCTCGGAATTCTGGCGTTTACCCTGCTGACATTCACCCCGGCGGGCGGGTGGCTCGGGCTGACGGCGCTGCCGCCGGCGTATTTCGCCTTTTTGGCCGGCGCGGTCGCGCTGTATCTTCTCTTCGTCACGCTGGCGAAAAAACGGTATGTGAGAAAGCATCGGGAGCTTCGCTGAGAAAGGAGGGGCTTTTGTGAAACGGAACATCGGCCTGGTCCCTCTGGATCTGCCGCTCGCGCAGTGGCTGCGGGAGCGCCTGCGCGGCGGCGCGCCCGACTCCGCCTCCGCCCGCGAGCTTGCCGCCGGACTCGACGAGCTCCTGCGCGGGGAGGTCAGCTCCCTTCTGCTCGAGCTGGGGGAGGGGCAGGCGCCTCCCCCGGACGGCGGCGTCCTGCGCTGCGGCGCGCTCACCATCGACCGGCGAATGCGCCGCGCCCTCCGAGGCGGGGAGGAGATCGCCCTCACGCCCAAGGAATTCGACATCCTCTGGTTCCTCGCCCGCAACCGCGGGGAGGTTTTCACGAAGGAGCAGATCTATCAGGCCGTGTGGGAGGGCGACTACCTGCTCGACGACAGCAACATCATGGCCTTCATCCGCAAGCTGCGCAGGAAAATCGAGCCGAACCCGGACGCCCCGGAATACATTCTGACGATCTGGGGCGTCGGCTACAAATTCAACGACAGGCTTTGACGCCGTCAGACAAAAAACGCAAGGAAATCGCAAGGGTTTCTCCCTGTGATTTGCCTTGCGTTTCTTTTATGCTATAGATGGGATCCGGGGGCGTGCGCGCGCCTTCGGTTTACTTTCGCGAAAAAAGGAGGGAGAGGCATGGACGCGGACGGAACTTCGCGAAGGCGCAGGACGGCGCAGGCGGGGCATCCCTGCCTCTCCCGCGCCCCCTGCCGGAAACAGCAGGGAGGGAATACCGATGAAAAGAAAGGACAACCGCGCCGCCCTCATGGCGGCGCAGCGCGGCGCGCACAGCCGCCGCATGGAGCTCGCCGCGACGCGGCCCGTCAAGGCCGTTCTCAAGAGCCTTGACGCCGCCTTGCCCGGCCTGAGCGAGGAGGCCGTCGAGGCGAGCCGCGCCGCGCACGGCGAAAACAGGGTGACGCAGGGGAAGAAGCAGTCCCTTGCAAAGCGTCTGGCGGGCGCGTTCGTCAACCCCTTCTCCGCCATTTTGTTTTGCCTGGGCATCGTGTCCGCCGCGACGGACATGGTGTTCCCGTATTTTTCGCTCCTCGGCAGCACGCCGGAGGATTTCAGCTGCCTGACCGTCGTGATCATCCTCGTGATGGTGGCCGTCTCCGGCACGCTCCGCTTCGTGCAGGAGTCCAGAAGCGGCAGCGCGGCGGAGAAGCTGCTTTCCCTCATCACGACGACGTGCACCGTGACGCGCCGGGAGACGGGGAAGACGGAGCTCCCGCTCGACGAGCTCGTCGCCGGGGACATCGTGCATCTCTCCGTCGGCGACATGATCCCGGCGGACGTGCGCATCCTCGACGCGAAGGACTTTTTCGTCAGCCAGTCGAGCCTGACCGGGGAGAGCGAGCCCGTCGAGAAGACGGCGGGCGTGTGCGGGCCCTGCGCGCCCGTGACCGATTACGCGAACCTCGCCTTCCTCGGGAGCAGCGTGGTCTCGGGCAGCGCCGTCGCCGTCGCGGTCTGCGTCGGGGACAACACGCTCTTCGGTTCGATGGCGTCCTCCGTTTCCCAGGAGCCGGAGGAGACGAGCTTCACCCGCGGCGTCAACGCCGTCTCCTGGGTGCTGATCCGCTTCATGCTCGTGATGGTGCCGCTCGTGTTCGCCGTCAACGGCCTGACGAAGGGGAACTGGCTCAGCGCGTTTCTGTTCGGCGTCTCCATCGCCGTCGGCCTGACCCCGGAGATGCTGCCGATGATCGTGACGACCTGCCTCGCGAAGGGGGCCGTCTCGATGAGCAAAAAGAAGACCGTCGTCAAGAATCTCAATTCCATTCAGGATTTCGGCGCGATGGACGTCCTCTGCACCGACAAGACGGGCACCCTCACGCAGGACAGGGTCGTCCTCGAGTACCACCTCAACCTCAGCGGGGAGGACGATACGCGCGTGCTGCGCCACGCGTACCTGAACAGCTACTTTCAGACCGGATACAAAAATCTGATGGACCTTGCCATCATCCGCCGCACGGAGGAGGAGGAAGCCGGCGATCCCCGCCTTGTCGACCTCTCCGAGCATTACCGGAAGGTCGACGAGATCCCCTTCGACTTCACCCGCCGGCGTCTGACCACCGTCGTGCAGGACAGGGCGGGCAAAACGCAGATGGTGACGAAGGGCGCCGTCGAGGAGATGCTCTCCGTCTGCTCCTTTGCTGAGTTCGGCGGCGAGGTCCGCCCCCTCACCGCCGAGATGCGCCGCAGCGTCCTCGCGGCGGCGGACGATCTCAGCGAAAAGGGGCTGCGCGTCCTCGCCGTCGCGCAGAAGAGCAGCCCGTCTCCGGCGGGGGCGTTCGGTGTGGGGGACGAGCGGGACATGGTGCTCCTCGGCTACCTGGCTTTCCTCGACCCGCCGAAGGAGTCCGCCGCCGGCGCGATCACCGCGCTGCAGCGGCACGGCGTCACGACGAAGATCCTCACCGGCGACAGCGACCGCGTCGCCCGTGCCGTCTGCGCGCAGGTCGGCCTCCCGGTGCGCCGCCTGCTCCTCGGCTCCGACGTGGAGGAGCTGGAGGACGGCGAGCTCGCGCGCGCCGCGCAGGAGACGGACGTCTTCGCGAAGCTCACGCCGGATCAGAAGGCGCGGGTCGTCTCCGTCCTGCAGGGGAGCGGGCACACCGTCGGCTTCCTCGGCGACGGGATCAACGACGCCGCCGCGATGAAGGCCGCCGACGTCGGCATTTCCGTGGACACGGCGGCGGACGTCGCCAAGGAGTCCGCGGACGTCATCCTCCTCGAAAAGGATTTGATGGTGCTCGAGGAGGGCATCGTCGAGGGACGCAGGACGTACGCGAACATGATGAAGTACATCAAGATGACCGCGTCGTCCAACTTTGGCAATATGTTCTCGGTGCTGGCGGCCTCCGCGCTGCTGCCCTTTCTGCCGATGATGAGCGTGCACCTGATCCTCCTGAACCTCATCTATGACCTCTCCTGCGGCGCGATCCCGTGGGACAACGTCGACGAGGAGTACATCTCCCGTCCCCGGAAATGGGACGCGTCGGGCGTCGGCAGCTTCATGCTCTGGCTTGGCCCCACGAGCTCCGTCTTCGATTTTCTGACGTACATCTTCATGTATTTCGTGTTCTGCCCGCTGTTCGTCTCGGGCGGCGTCCTGTTCCACGACCTGCCCGCCCATTTCGCGGGCGCGGAGCTCCTTCGTCTGCAGGCGGCGTATATCGGGATGTTCCAGGCGGGCTGGTTCGTCGAGTCCATGTGGAGCCAGACGCTCGTCATCCACATGATCCGCACGCCGAAGCTGCCCTTCCTGCAGAGCCATGCCTCCGCCCCAGTGACGCTCCTGACGCTCGCTGGCATCACGGCGCTGACCGTCATCCCGTTCACCCCGCTCGGCGCGCTGCTCGGCTTCACCGCTCTGCCCGCCGCCTACTTCGCCTATCTCGCCCCGTGCATCCTGCTGTATATGGCGCTCGCGACCAGCCTCAAGAAGGCGTATGTGCGCCATTACGGCGAGCTGCTGTAGAAAGGAGGCTTCCCCATGACCTGGAGTAAAATCTGGATGGAACTTTTCGGAACCGATACCCTCTGGGGGCTCGACATGGGCTTCTGGGTTTCCCTCGGCCTCGTGCTGCTGATCGTCATCGTGATGAACGCCGTCTTCTGGGGCATGAAGCCCAAAACCCCGAACCGCCCCGACCCGCGCTGAGAAAAGAGCCCGAAACGCAAAAAAATTCCCCTGCTGCTTTTTCGGCAGCAGGGGAATTTTACATTCAGTCAAGCGCGGCGGCCAGCTTTGCCGGCTGGGAGGGCTTGCGCGCCTCCTCCGGCCAGATGGTGTAGATGGTTTCGTCCCGGCCGACCATCGAGATCGGCGTCTTCGGCAGAAGCTTGTGCAGGATCTCCACGAATCCGTTCATCGGGGCTTCCGCCATCCCCGTGTAAATATGTTTCGCGCCGATCCGGCGGGCGAAGCTGGCCGCGACCACCGGGGCGTTGTCCTGAAAAAATACCGTCATTTCCGCGCCGGCGTCTTTCGCCGTCTGGCGCAGGTACTCCAATTCTTCGCCGCACGGCTTTGTGCAGAGAACAGCGGGCAGAACGCAGAGGACGTGCAGCGCGCACTCGCTCCCGTCAGCCATCCTGCGCCCGGCCCGGATGAGCCTGTCGCAGTCCCGCTGCCCCGTGACGCAGACCATCACGGCTGATTTCGCTTTCAAAGCGGGGGCCTCCTTTCCACAGCCGGACGAGCTCCGGCTTTCTCCATCCTCAGTATAGAGGATTTCAGAGGCGGTTTGGAGAACGCTGCGTGTATAGAGAATGAACAAATTATGAATTTATTATGACGACATTTTTCCACATTTTTTATAAGAGTTTTCCACAATCGGGGAGGAGCGCGGCGAGCTCCCGGCACCGCGTTTCGTCCATTTCCGGCACGCTTTCGAGCGGAAACGGGACGCCCATCGCCTGATATTTTTCGAGGCAGAGCTTGCGGAAGGGAAGCAGCTCGATTTTCCGCAGATTCGGGTACGAGGCCGCCTTTTCCCCGAGCGCACGGATGTGCGCCTCCCCGTCGGTGAGGCCGGGCACGACGACGTGCCGGATCCACAGCGGGACGTGCATCAAGGCCGTGAGGCGCAGGAATTCCTCCACGCGCGCGAGGCTTCCCCGGCAGTATTGCCGGTAGTCCTCCTCGGTGAGGAACTTGAGGTCGGCGAGGACGAGGCTCGTATGCGCGAGGACGCGCTCCGCCGCCTCGAGGTCGCCGGTGCAGGAGGTGTCGAGCGCCGTGTGGACGCCCTCTGCCTGCAGAATGGAAAACAGCTCCTCGACGAACGCGGCCTGAAAGAGCGGCTCGCCGCCCGTGACGGTGACGCCGCCCGTCTCCTTCCAGTAGGGGCGGTAGCGCAGCAGGCGGCGCGCAAGCTCCGCGGCCTCAATTTCCTCGCCGCCCGCCGGATCCCAGGTGTCGGGGTTGTGGCAGTACGCGCAGCGCAGCGGGCAGCCCTGCAGAAAGGCGACGGCGCGGATGCCCGGCCCGTCCACAGCGCCGAGGGACTGGATCGAGTGGATGCGCCCCGTCATACGCTGACGTGGAAGGTGCGCGCGATGACCTCGCGCTGCTGCTCGCGGGAGAGCTTGTAGAAGTTCACGGCGTAGCCGGAAACGCGGATCGTCAGGTTCGGATAGTCCTCCGGGTGCTCGTAGGCGGCGAGCAGCGTCTCGCGGTTGAGGACGTTGACGTTCAGGTGGTGCGCCTTCTGGCCGAAGTAGCCGCCGAGAATCGCGACGAGGTTGCCGACGCGCTCGTCCTCCGTCTTGCCGAGCGCCTGCGGGACGATGGAGAAGGTGTTGGAGATGCCGTCGCGGCAGACGTCGTAGGAAAGCTTCGCGACGGAGTTGAGCGACGCGAGCGCGCCGGAGCGGTCGCGGCCGGCCATCGGGTTCGCGCCCGGGGCGAGCGGCTCGCCGCCCTTGCGGCCGTCCGGGGTGGAGCCGGTCTTCTTGCCGTACATCACGTTGGAAGTGATGGTGAGGATGGAGAGCGTGTGCTCCGCGCCGCGGTAGAGCGGGTTCTTCTTGAGCTCTTTGCAGAACAGCTCGACCTGCTCGCAGGCGATGGAGTCGACGCGGTCGTCGTCGTTGCCGAAGGCCGGGTACTCGCCCTCAATCTCGTAGTCGGTGATGAGGCCCGTCTCCGCGTCGCGCACGCAGCGCACCTTCGCGTATTTGATGGCGGAGAGCGAGTCCGCCATGCAGCTCATCCCGGCGACGCCGAAGGCCATGAAGCGGTGCACATGGGAGTCGTGCAGCGCCATCTGCGTCTTCTCGTAGCAGTATTTGTCATGCATATAGTGGATGATGTTCATCGCGCTGACATACGTCTTCGCGAGCCACGGGCGGTAGAAGTCGAGGAGCTCCACCACCTTGTCATAGTCGAGGTATTCGTCCTGATACGGCTCGTGCGCCGGGCCAACCTGGAGGTTCTTTTTCTCGTCGCGGCCGCCGTTAAGGGCGAGCAGGAGGAGCTTCGCGAGGTTCGCGCGCGCGCCGAAGAACTGCATCTGCTTGCCGACCTTCATCGCAGAGACGCAGCACGCAATCGCGTAGTCGTCGCCGTAGAGAGGACGCATCACGTCGTCGTTTTCGTACTGGAGCGCGTCGGTGTCGCAGGAAACCTTTGCCGCAAAGCGCTTCCAGTTCTCCGGCAGCGCCTCGGCCCACAGCACGGTGAGATTCGGCTCGGCGGAGGGGTTGAGGTTGTAGAGCGTCTGGAGCATCCGGAAGCAGTTCTTCGTCACGAGATGACGGCCGTCCTCGCCGACGCCGCCGAGCGACTCGGTGATCCACATCGGATCGCCGCCGAAGAGCTCGTTGTACTCAGGGGTGCGCAGGTGGCGGGCCATGCGCAGCTTCATGACGAAGTCGTCCATGATCTCCTGCGCGCCCGCCTCGTCGAGGACGCCCTCGCGCAGGTCGCGCTCAAAATAGATGTCGAGGAAGGTGGAGACGCGGCCAAGGCTCATTGCCGCGCCGTTCTGCTCCTTGATGGACGCGAGATAGCCGAAGTACGTCCACTGCACCGCCTCGCGGGCGTTCTCCGCCGGGCGGGAAATGTCAAAGCCGTACGCGGCGGCCATCTTCTTCATGTCCTCGAGGGCTTCGAGCTGCATGGAGAGCTCCTCGAGCGCGCGGATGGTGCGCTCGAGCATCGGCTGTTCGCCGCGGGCGAGCTTGTCCTTCTTCTTCTCCGCGATCAGGCGGTCGACGCCGTAGAGCGCGACGCGGCGGTAGTCGCCGATGATGCGGCCGCGGCCGTAAGCGTCCGGCAGGCCGGTGATAAGGCCGCAGTGGCGCGCCGCGCGGATCTCGGGCGTGTAGGCGGAAAACACGCCGTCGTTGTGCGTGCGGTGCTGGCAGAACTGCTTCTCCACGTTCTCGGAGACGGTATAGCCGTACGCCTTGCACGCGTCGTGCACCATGCGCATCCCGCCGAAGGGGTTGCACGCGCGCTTCAACGGCTCATCGGTCTGGAAGCCGACGATGATCTCGCGCTCTTTGTCGAGGTAGCCGGGAGCAAAGGAGGTGGGGGTGATCACCGTGTCGACGTCGATTTTGAGCACGCCGTTCTGCTCATGCTCCCTGCGGAACAGCTCGTCCATCTCGCCGCGCAGCGCGAGGGTGCGCTCCGTGGGGCCGGAGAGGAAGGAGCCGTCGCCGTCGTAGGGCGTATAGTTCCTCTGAATAAAGTCGCGAACGTTGATTTCCTCCTGCCAGACTCCGGAAGCAAACTCTCTCCAAGCCGTCATGTCAAAACACACCTTTCCGTTTTTTCCCCTGCATCCCGCGCGCTGCCCTTTTTGCTGGAAACAAAAAGGGCAGCATCACAATCGGATGCTGCCCAGACGGTCGGCGTTTATCAGGCGTTCCATTCCCTGGTGTAAGCTCACCCCGCGGCGGCGCCGCGTTCCGTCAGTAATGGAGGCCGTTTCTCTTTGGCTTCATCATAGCACGGGCGGCGCGCCGCGTCAAGCGGGGAACGGGAAATTCGGAGAAAGGGCGAAAGCCCGGCGGAAAAACGGCCGGGATTTGTGGGTATTACTCCCGCGCCGCAGCCGGGACGCGCTTTTTCCTCCAGAGGAGCAGAAGCCCCAGCAGCAGAACGAGCGGGAAGACGACGGCGGCCAGCAGCCCGGCGCGCAGCTCGTCGCCCGCCGCGGCGGAAACCATGCCCGCGAGCGTCGGCCCGCCGGAGCAGCCGACGTCCCCCGCGAGCGCGAGCAGGGCGAACATCGCCGTCCCGCCGCCGCGCAGCGTGGCCGCCGCCTTGCTGAGCGTGCCCGGCCACATGATGCCGACGGAGACGCCGCACAGCGCGCAGCCCACGAGGCCGAGCGCCGGAACGGGCACGAGCGAGAGCAGCAGATAGGAGAGCACGCACAGCACGGCGCTGCCGATCATGAAACCGTCCAGGTCGACCTTCTCGCCGTACTTGCCGTAAAACGAGCGTGCCACGCCCATGCACACGGCGAAGGCCATCGGCCCGGCGAGATCGCCCACCGTCTTGCTCACGCCGAGGGACTGCTCGGCGAAGGTGGAGGCCCACTGGCTCACGGCCTGCTCGCTCGCCCCGGCGCAGAGCATCATGAGGAAAAAGAGCCAGAAAATCCGCCGGGAAAAGAGCTCCCGCAGGCTCAGGCCGCGCTCGCCCTCCTTGACGAGCGGCGCGATCGGCACGCGGGTGAAGACGAAGAAATTGCAGATCGGCAGCAGCGCCCAGAGCATCGCGAGGATCTTCCAGCGGGCGGTGCCGAACACGGCGAAGTAGACGGTCGAGAGCAGGACGACGCCGACCTGCCCCCAGCTGTAAAAGGAGTGCAGCAGGCTCATCGTCCCGGCCTTGTTGTCCGTCGGGCAGGATTCCACAATCGGGCTGACGAGCACCTCGAGCAGGCCGCCCCCGACGGCGTAGACCACGACGGCGGCGAGGAGGCCGTAAAACGGCGTGGGCAGCACGTCCGGCAGTACGGCGAGCATGATAAGCCCCGCCGCGGCGGTCAGATGGGCGATCCCGATCGAAACGCGGTAGCCGATTTTGTCAACGAACCCGGCGGAGAGCAGGTCGACGACCAGCTGCACGCCGAAGTTGACGGTGACGAGCATCGTGATCTGCGTCAGCGGGATGCCGTAGCTGGCCTGAAACGTCAGAAACAGCAGCGGCGCGAAGTTGACGATGACGGCCTGCACGATGTAGCCGGTGAGGCAGGCGCGGATGGTGTGGCGGTAGGTGAGCTTCATGGAAAAGACTCCTCCGAAAACAAAGAATGGGAGCACCCCCTTGTCGGGGCGCTCCCATTCTTTATAGCACACCGCGCGGGAAAGCGCAATCCCAAAAAACGAGAATTGCGCTGATGGCGGCCTTCATTTGTCCGCCGGGCCCGCGCGGGGAGGCTCAGGCGGGCGGTGCGGTCTGGATTCCCGTCCCTCCCGCGCTTCCTGCGCGGAAGCGGCCTCGGCGTGACGCCGCGCGAAATCGGACGGCGTCACGCCGAAGACCTCCTTAAAGAGCAGATAGAAGTAATTGTAGTTTTCGATCCCGACCTGGCAGGCGATTTCCTGCAGGGAGTCCTGGCGGGCGAGGATTCTGCGCCGCGCTTCCTGCATACGCACCTGGTTGATGTAGCTGACCAGCGTTGTGGAGGTTTCCCGGCGGAAGATGCGGCTCAGATGGGAAGGGCTGACGGCGAGCGCGCCGGAGATCTTCGGCAGCGTCAGCTTTTCGGGATAATGCTCCTCGATGTAGCGGATGGCCTGCGCGGCGAGGGTGTCCGTCTCCTTCCTGCTTTTTTTTTCCATCAGGCTGAGGAGGCGGACAAACGCGCCGGTCAGATAGGCGCAGATTGCGGAGGGATTCTTGAGGCGGTGATAGTGGTTGTATGGGTTTCCGTCGCGGAGAAGCTCGGTCTCGGAGATGTCGTATTCCTGCATCTTGTGCAGCAGCAGGGAAATGAATTCCGTATAGTAAAGCTGCGTCTGCTCGCGGGGCAGCTCCATGTCCCGGAAGAAGTCGCGGAAGAAATCCCGCACGGCCTCCTCGCCGCAGAGCAGCTGCCTGTCGAGCGTTTCGAGGTAATTTCCGCTCCTCGGGGGGACGCTCGGCAGCACGGGAGCGCTCTCCCAGCGGTAGATGAAGGACGATTTTCCGTTGAAATACAGATCCATGAAGCGCGAATACAGGGCGTCCTTCTTGGCGGGAACAGCCCGGTAATCGGGGACGGCGTCGGAGAGGAAAAAGGACATTTTCAGCGAGCAGAAGCGATCGAGCGTCGTCTGGATCTGTTCCACAATATCGCGCAGCTCCTCGGCTGTCTTGCCGCGGCTTCGGAAGACGATGAGAAAAATCCCCCGATCCAGAACGGCGCAGTAGTAGTCGTGATAGTAACGGATGGTTTCGTCGATGACCACCTTGACCGTCACATCGTCGAAGGCGTAGGAGGGGGAGTCGCCCGTGTAATATTCGTCAATTCCGCCGAGGACAAGGGTCAGCTCGTCGGAGAGCCAGTCGAGGCCGAGCGAGGAGATGGCCTCCCGATCGGCTGCGTCCGTTCCGCCGGAGCCGGTGATGAGGCGGTAGAACAGCTCGGAGGTCTGCTGGCCGATTCCCTTTTCCCGCGTGCTGATCCTGCTCGAGTCGAGCTCCTTCGTGAGCTTGGAGACGACCTCCTCGAGGACCGCGGCGCTGATCCGGTATTTGAGCAGATAGTCGACGGCGCCGTATTTGAGACTGTTGCGGACGTAATCGAAATCGTCGAACGCGCTGAGCACGACAATTTTGATGCCCGGATCGCGCTTGCGGACGGCGTCGATCAGATCGATGCCCGAGATCCCGGGCATACTGACGTCGGTGAAGATCACGTCCGGGTGCAGGCGATCGAGCTGCGCGAGCGCGTCCTCCCCCTTTTCGGCCTCATAGACGATTTCACAGTTCCATTTGTTCCAGTTCAGCATTTGACGAAGCTGCATGAGGACGACGGGATCGTCGTCAACCAGCATGACCTTGTACATGAAACCCTCCCTGATACAGTGCGGCGCGCCCTCGGTCAGGACGGATCGGAGTCGATGACGGGGAGCAGCAGCCGCACCGCCGTCCAGTGGCCGGGGCAGCTCTCCATGGCGAGCCCGTACGGGGCTCCGAAGCTCAATTCAATCCGCTCCCTGACGTTGGCGACCCCGATCCGGACCTGCGCCTTCGCGGCGAGAACCTCGCGGATTTTTTCCGCAGTCATTCCGACGCCGTTGTCCGTCACGGAAAACAGCAGCCCGTCCTCCGTCCGCTTTCCGCAGATGATGATGCTCCCCCGGCGCTTGGAGGGCTCGATCCCGTGGATGATGGAGTTTTCGACAATCGGCTGCAGGATAAATTTCGGGATCCATTTGTCGAGAATGTCATTTTCAACCTCAAAGCGGACAGAAAAGCGGCCGAGCTTCTGGTATTCCTGGATCTGCAGATAATTCTGCAGAAGGCCGAGCTCCGCCCGGACGGTGTGATATGCGCTTTTCGTTTCCATGCTGCCGCGGAGCAGGTCGATGACGGAGTTGATGAGAGATTCTATCGTTTCTTCCCTGCGGATCTTTGCCATGAAGGAGATGGTGTTAAGCGTGTTTGAAAGGGCGTGAGGGTTGATCTGCAGCTGCAGGGCCTGAATTTCCAGGATCCGGCGCTCCCGCTCCTGTTTTTTGATGTCGTCGACGAGCTCCTGGATCCGGCGGGACATCAGGTTGATGTGGCGGCACAGGAAGGCAATCTCGTCATTGCCCTCCTCCTGCAGGGAAAGCTCGAGCTTTGATTCCCGGATCCGCGAAACGCCGTCCACCACCTCGGAGAGGGGCAGCGTGATGCTGCATGAAAAGAGGGAGGCGCACAGCAGGCCGCACATCAGCAGAATCATCCCGAAGACGCCGATGCTCAGGAACAGGATCCGCGAGTCGCTGCGGAAATAGTCCTGCCCGACGAGCGAGACGATCGTCCAGTTGACGGTGCTCAGCTCGTCGGAAAAGGTGACGCAGCGGCCGAGCTCCCCGGCAGAGAGCGCGTCCGCGCCGCTCGTGCCGCTCGGAAAGCGGCGGTCGTTCGAGGCGATGATCAGGCCCGAGGCGTCCTGAAGCACAATCCGGCTCCCCGCCTCCTCGCCCATCAGGTCAAACAGCCTTGTGATCTCGTCCTCGGGGATTGCCGCCACGAGGCTGCCGATCACGCGGCCGGTGTCGCGTTCCTTGACGGCCTTTCCCAAAAGGATGGTTTCCCTGTCCTGATCGGGGGCAAAGGGCATCCGATCCTCCTGCGAACCGTTGATGGCGGTGAAGACGCAGCGGCCGTTCTCGCTCAGACACCGCTCGAGAAAAGCGGAGAGCAGCTCCTGCTTTGGGTGAATCAGGAACGGAGAGCTGTTGTACAGGTTGACGCTTTCTCCCTCGAGCGTATAGACGTTGACCTCGGAGATGATGTTGCCGAAAATATATTTCGTGCTCATCTCCTCGGTAAAATCGAGCATCGCCTGGTTTTTCATGCGATCGTTGTAGTCGTCGTAGCGCAGGAGAATGTCCTGCACGATTTCCAGGTAGCTGAAGTCAATGCACTGGTTCTTTGCGTTGCCGACGCTGTTTTCGATGCTGATCGCCGTTCGCGCCAGCGCGTTGTCGAGCACCTGATTGAGCTTTCGCTGCACCACGGCGTTGCTGCTGCCGTAGGCGAGCAGGCCGTATAGGAGAAAGGGAAGGCAGATCGCCAGAACGACCATCAGAAACAGCCGCTGCGAAATGCGCAGCCTGCGGATCCTCCCAATCAGCCTGTGCGGCTTTCTCAACGCCGTCTCCTCCTTTTTGCGTCCTGATTTCTTCAGAGCGTCAGCCCGTGGTCGAACTGCGGGTTCTCCATCCACCGGCGCACCCGCTCCGTGATGCGCTCCGCCGCCCTGTCATAGATTTCCCCGCCGAACCGCGCGTCCGCCTCGTGCGGATCCCGGGAGCCGAAAATACCAAACTGCAATTCCTTTTCCGCGAGCGAGAGATCCACGGTGTCGGGATCCGAGCAGAGCAGGTGAGAGGTTTCCCAGCCTCCCGCGTGGTCGCCGGCTTCGCCGTAATCGGAGCGAAGCAGCAGATAGTCCGCGAGGGCCAGTCCCCCGATGCGCTTCCAGGGCTTGTCGTACGCCCACTGGTTGTAGGTGAGGACGGCGCACCGCGCCGGCTCCACCAGCGGGTAATGGCCGGCTACAAAGACCGCGAGGGCAAAGCCGTACGAGGCGGCCTCCGCCATGATCTGGATCAGCAGGCGCTGGTACAGCTCCAGCTGCTGCATTCCGGAACAGGGAAACTTTTCCTCCGCGAAGGCGTCGGGGGGCAGCCCCATGCGCTCGCAGATGCCGCCCTGAAAGCGCGGATCGGTTTCCAGCAGGGAATTGACGCGGCTTTCCCCATAGTAGACCGGCGGGAAGACGACGCCTCCCTGCGCGGCGCACCGCAGGCAGAGCTCTTCTGCCTGCAGCCCGTCCGCTCCCATCGGATTGTGCAGCCCATGCCATTCGAGCGTGCCGAGCGGCACATAGACGACGGGAAACTCCTCTCTGGCCCGCGCGATGTCGCGCGGGCGCATTCTCCAGAACCGGCGCTCGGTTCCGCCGTGCGCGTTATCCCTTGATGCCACCGGCGATCATCCCTTCCATAAACAGCTTCTGGCACAGGAAAAACAGAATCATGACGGGGACGACCGAGACGACGGCTCCCGCGAACATGAGGTTGTAATTATTCCCATAGGGGGAGAGGTAGGTCTGCAGGCCGACGGTGAGGGTGAAGCTTTCGCTCTTTGACATGACGATCAGCGGCCAGAGGAAATCGTTCCACTCCGTTGTGGCCTGCAGAATCAGCATGGAGGCGTAGGCCGGCTTCATCAGCGGGATCATGATGCGCACGAAGATGCCGAATTCCCCGCAGCCGTCGAGCCGCGCGGCGTCCATGAAATCCTGGGAGAGCGACTGGGTGTACTGCAGGAAAAAGTAGATGGTGAACGCGGAGACGGCGAAGGGGAGGATGACTCCCGCGACGGAATTGAGCAGGTTGAACGCCCGCATTTCATTATACAGCGGGATCATGAGCGTTTCAATCGGGATCATCATGGTGCTGAGGATCAGGACGATGATCGCCCGCCTCCCGCGGAAGCGGTACATCCCCACGCCGTACCCCGTCATGGACGAGAGCGCGATGGAGAGAATGGTAAACGAGACGGTGATGACGACGCTGTTCCAGAACCAGTGGAAGAACAGGCCGTCGCTGTCTGTCGCAAGCATCCGGTAATTTTCGAAGCTGAGCAGATCGGGCGTGACGCGCAGCGCGATTCCGTGCCGGAACACGAGGCTCATGTCGTCGACAAAGGAGGTGACGAGCAGATACAAAAACGGAATGAGGCTCACGGCGGCGAAGAGCACAAGCACGCAGACGGCAAGGATCCGGTAAGCGGTATGGCGTTTTTTCATCGCCCGGTTCCTCCCTTCCCAATGCCGAATACCTTGATGAAGACGGCGTTGAGCACCATCAGAAAGGCAAACAGAACGACGGACATGGCCGAGGCGTAGCCCATGTCAAACTGGCCGAAGGCCGTGCGGTAAATGTAGAGTACGATCGTCAGGCCGATATCGCCCGGCGTGTTGCTGTTGCGCCAGAGCACATAGCTCTCTCCAAACATCCGCAGCCCGCCGTAGGTGAGTATGGTGATGACGAAGACGAGAATCGGCCTAAGTCCCGGCAGCGTGACATAGCGGAACTTCTGCCAGGCGTTCGCCCCGTCGACATAGGCGGCGTCATACAGCTCCGGCGAGATGGTCTGCAGGCCGGAGAGGAAATAGAGGAGATTCATGCCCAGCCACCGCCAGGTGGAAGTGAAGACGAGCGCCAGGATGCCCGACAGCTTCGTGTCGTACAGCCATTCGCGCGCGCTCTGGCCGAACAGGCCGGCAAGAAGATTGAGCGGCGTGTCGGCGTTTCCGGCGAAAAAGAGCCGGAAGAAGATGCCTGCCACAACGATGGAGGTCAGCGCCGGAATGTAAAGCGCGGAGCGGAACACGTTGCGCAGCGGCGTGAGGCGGTTGTTCAGAAGAATGGCGAGCAGCATGGCGAAAACCACGTTGACTGCCACAATCCCGACGGTGAAGCCGATGCTGTTGAGAACGGCTGAGACGATGTGGGGGTCAGTCAGGAGACGGGCGTAGTGGCTGGCGCCGACGAAGACATAGGTGCTGACTCCCTGCAGATTGAATACGCTGGTGTAGATCATGTTGAGCATTGGATACAAAAGGAATATCACAAAGGAAAGCAGAAACGGGGCGCAGAACAGATAGGGAACGGTTTTCTGTGTAAATAGCTTTTTCTTTTTCAAGTCGGCTGCATCCTCTCTGTTGGCTCGCGGTACGGCGGCGGAACGTTCCGCCGCGAGCCTGTCGG
>CASFAA010000127.1 GCA_949292505.1 uncultured Oscillospiraceae bacterium | reverse complement strand
ATTATTTCCGTCCCGTCACTCCAGCCCGACAAAACGCGGCATGGAGGGATATTTCTTCCGCAGCTCGCGCAGCTTTTCCACGCTCACGCCCTCGCCCTCGCGGCGGCCGCAGCGCGGACAGACGTCGTCAATCACGCCCGTGTAGCCGCAGATCGGGTCGCGGTCAACCGGATGGTTCACCGAGCCGTACCCGACGCCGCATTTCTGCATCCACCGCACCACGCTCTCAAACGCGTCGAGGTTGCGGCAGACGTCGCCGTCGAGCTCCACATAGCTGATGTGCCCCGCGTTCGTCAGCGCGTGGTACGGCGCTTCGAGCTCGATCTTCTTGTACGCGCTGATCGGATAGTATACCGGGATGTGGAACGAGTTCGTGTAGTAGTCGCGATCCGTCACGCCCGGAAGCTTTCCGTATTTCTTCTGGTCGATGCGCAAAAAGCGCCCGGAAAGCCCCTCCGCCGGCGTCGCCAGCAGCGTGAAGTTCAGCCCCGTCCGGCGGCTCTCCTCGTCCATCCGCTCGCGCATATGGCCGATGATCTGGAGGCCCAGCTTCTGGCTCTCCGCGCTCTCGCCGTGATGCTTTCCCGTGAGCGCCTTGAGCGTCTCCGCCAGGCCGATGAAGCCCACGCTTAGCGTCCCGTGCCGGAGCACCTCCGCGACGCTGTCGTCCGGCCCAAGCTTGTCGGAGTCGAGCCATACCCCCTGCCCCATCAGGAACGGGTAGTTGTATACCTTCTTGCCGCACTGAATCTTGAAGCGGTGCAGCAGCTGCCGGATGACGAGATCAATCCGGCTGTCGAGCGTCTTGTAAAATTTCCTGAGGTCGCCCTTCGACTCAATCGCAATGCGCGGCAGGTTGATGCTCGTGAAGCTCAGGTTGCCTCTCCCGCAGGTGACCTCTCGGTCCGGATCGTGGACGTTGCCCATCACGCGCGTCCGGCAGCCCATGTACGCCACCTCGGAGTCGTAGTCGCCCGGCTTGTAGTACTGCAGGTTGAACGGCGCGTCGAGGAAGCTGAAATTCGGGAACAGGCGCTTCGCCGACGTCTTGATCGCCAGCCGGAACAGATCGTAGTTCGGGTCTCCCGGATTGAAATTCACGCCCTCCTTGATCTTGAAGATCTGCACCGGGAAAATCGGCGTCTCGCCGTCGCCGAGACCGGCGTCCGTCGCGAGCAGGAGGTTGCGCATCACCATCCGCGCCTCCGGGGAGGTGTCCGTGCCGTAGTTGATCGAGGAAAACGGTACCTGCGCCCCCGCGCGGGAATTCATCGTGTTGAGGTTGTGGACGAGCGCCTCCATCGCCTGATACGTCGCGTCGTCCGTCTCCGTCTCCGCTGTGCGCATCGCGTACGCGTGCGCCGCGCGCGTCTCGCATTCCGCGATCGGCTCAAAGCCGTTCTCCGCCTGATGCGCGGGCAGCCACATCGCCAGCGCTTCCCCGAACGCGTCCCCGTTCTCGAGGCGTGGCTCCTCCGCGATGGAATCGCGCGCCGCCGCGGCGAGGAGCTTCGCGTCGTCCTTCGCCATCGCGTGCGTCGCCTCAAAGAACTGCGCCAGCGCCTTGAAGTAGGCTTTGCGGAACGTTTTCCTCACGCCCGGAGCCATCGCGTAGTCGAAGTTCGGCACGCTCTGCCCGCCGTGCATCTCGTTCTGGTTCGCCTGAATCGCAATGCACGCGAGCGCCGCGTAGCTGCGGATGTCCTTCGGCTCGCGCAAAAAGCCGTGCCCTGTGCAGAAGCCGCCGGAAAAAAGGCGAATCAGGTCAATCTGACAGCACGTCTCCGTCAGCATATAAAAGTCCTCGTCGTGGATGTGGATGTCGCCGTTTACATGAGCCGCGGCGACGTCCTTCGGCAGGACGTGGTTGTTGATGAAGTATTTGCTCCCCTCGGAGCCGTATTTGAGCATCGTCCCCATCGCGGTGTCGGCGTCGATGTTCGCGTTCTCGCGCTTGATGTCGGCGTCCTTCGCGTCGCGGAAGGTCAGCTCCTTGTAAATGTCCATCAGCGTGCTCTCCGCCTCGCGGATCTTCGCGTGCTCCGCGCGGTAGAGAATGTACGCCTTCGCCGTCTTCGCGAAGCCGTACGCGATGAGCTGCTCCTCGACCCTGTCCTGCACCTGCTCGACCGTGGGGATCTCCGCCCCCTCGACCGCCTCGGAGACCTTCCGCGTCAGGACGGCCACCATCTCCGGCGTCATGGCCTCCTCGCCGACTGCCTGGTTCGCCTTGCGGATGGCGCTGTGAATCTTTTCGGCGTCGAACTGCACGACGACGCCGTTGCGTTTTCTGATTTTGTTCGGCATCTGAGAGACGTTCCTTCCGTGCCCGCCGGCAAGCCCCTTGCCCCCGCGGTTTTTTCCCGTTTTCAAAAAAACGAACTGCCTATGATTGTACAACATCTAGTTGTTCGTGTCAATGCTCCAAAAGACGAGCAACTAGATGTTGAAAACCGGTGGAAACCTTCCCCAACCCCGCGAATTTGCTGCGATAATTTTCCACCGCCCCGCATTTCGGGGTGGAAAGCAGGGATATTTTTCCAAAAAATATTTTTTGGGGGGATGCTGCAACAACGCCGGGGGCGTTGTTGCGTCTGAAACATCAATTTGCGGTGCACGGCACCGGAAATTGACGTTTCAGCGGCTCGGTGCGGAGCTGTGGCTTTTTCGGTCAGCCCGTGGGGCTGACGCGTTACACGCCGATTGCTCGGGCAACATCTTTGTAAAGAAGTTATCTCGAGGCGGCAGAGGGAGCCGCTGCGAGCTGCCGCACAAACATAACTACTTTACAAAGCACTATCCACAAACTTCGGAAGCAAAAAGGCTCCTTTCCTCCTCCGCGCCTCTGCCAATAGGAATGACGGGACGCAACCGCCATTCCTATTGGCAGGGATAAGGGGGCAACGCAGCTGACCTTCTGCTCCTGCCAACATGGATCCGGTCAGAAAGATTTCCACCGCACTCATGAGACGTATCTGTCCGGCCGCGAACTTAACTTTCGGGGGATGCACCAGGCGGCTTTTTGTTGCCGCCTCAACATTGCGATCAGATACGCCTCCCGGGGGGACTGCGCGCTGGGAGAGGCGGACGTATACGTCGACCTCCAAATCTGCGCGTGACAGATTCGAGTCAGCTGGTGAAGCGTTCATTGGC
>CASFAA010000126.1 GCA_949292505.1 uncultured Oscillospiraceae bacterium | reverse complement strand
GATGCCTCTGAGCTTGCCGCTGTGATAACGCAGATGGTTCTCGAGCGTCTCTCCGTACTCGCTCGTCTGGATCTCCTGCGCGTAGGTGCCGCTCACGGTGGTGATGCGGTCGGCATACGCGAGACCGCCCTTGAGCATATTCGCGTCCTCATTGCCGACCTTGAGCGCGCCCATATTGAACACGGAATCCGGCAGGCCCGACCAGTACTTGATCGTCGGGATATTGTAGATGCCTTGGAAGCGCAGGTTATGGATAGTCAGCACGGAACGGGCGCGTCCGACCGGGGTATCCTGGAACAGCGTGCGCAGATACACCGGCACGAGCGCGGCCTGCCAGTCATGGCAGTGGACGATATCGGGGATCCAGTCCAGATAGTTGAGCGCGGCGAGCGCGGCCTTGCTGAAGAAGCAGTATTTCGGGATATCGTCCACGAGGCTGACGTACGGATTTCCGCTCGAGAAGAACTCCTCGTTGTCGATGAAGTCGTACACGACGCCGTCACAGATATACTCCATGATACCGACGTAATAGCTGCGGCCCGTTCTACCGAGATCCATATAGAATTCGCCGCGGTAGACCATGAGGTCCTGATATTTCTTCGGAATGCACGCGTAGCGCGGCAGGATCACGCGCACGTCGCAGTTGAGCGAGGCGAGCACGCGGGGCAGCGCGTACATGACGTCGCCGAGGCCGCCGGTCTTGACAAACGGATGGCACTCTGATCCGATAAAGGCCACGCTTCTGCGCGGCTGGGGCACAATCGCCTGCATAGTGGGCACCTCCTCGATATTGGGAGCTTTTTCAGCCGCCGCCTCCGTCACTGCGGGAGCTGCTGCAGCGGCAGGGGTCTCCTCCGCGGCGGAAGCTGTCTTTTTCGCTGCCGCTTTCTTCGCAGGCGCTTTCTTCTCGGGCGCTTTCTTCTCCGCGGGAGCCTTCTTCGCAGACGCCTTCTTTGCGGCAGGCGCTTTCTTCTTTGCGGGCTCGGCAGATTCTGCCGGTTCCGCCGCTTCGACGGCGGCCTTCACCTCGGCGGGAGCCTCTTCTGCCGCGGCGGCAGCCTTCTTGACGGCTGGTTCCTTCTTACTCTGGGTCTCCGTTTTCTTCCGTGCCATGACAAGCCTTCCTTTCAGCGAGTTTAGATAGAATGACTGCGGGTCCGGGGAATCTATGGGATCCATGTGGACGGCCTCCGTCCTCCGGCCCCCCGCCGGCGTACGGGAAAACCATCCGAGAAATTGCCTGAAAAAATTTTATCATATCCCCGCCGAAAATGCAATCGTCTCCAAACCGCGCGGAATGTTCCAATTTCCCTCGTATGAGGAAAATTGCTCCCTTTTTCTTTAAAAAGGCGCAAGAAAATGCCGCGGCGCACCAGCCGCGGCATTTTCAGAGGGGGACGAGGGAAGGGGACGCGTGAGGGGACGGGGTGGGGAACGGTTGGGGGGACGGTCGCTTTTTGAAAAAAGCTCCGCAAAAACTTTACTCGCTCCGCGCCGGAGCTGAGGCTGAGGGGACAGATTTGGGCAGAGCGTGAGTCGTCCGGGAAAAGGCGCTTCGCTGTTCTCCCTGGCTTTTTTTGAAGGGAGTACGGTCGCTTTTTGAAAAAAGCTCCGCAAAAACTTTATGCGCTCCGCGTCGGAGCTTCAGACCCTCAAAGGGCGATAGCGGCGCCGGAGAGGGAGGCGGCGTCGGCGCAGAGCGAGGCATTCCCCTCCACGCGGAAAACTGCCTGCAGCAGCCCGTGGAAGGCGCTTCTCTGCAGCGCCTTGACGTCCTCGTGGCAGGACGGGTTCCCGTTCCCTGTGCCGAGCAGCTCCGCGTCCCCGGAGATCGTGAGCGTCACGCGGTTGTCTGCGTCCTGCGAGACGCTCCCCTCCGCGTCGAGGAGCGCGAGGTTCACAACGACCGTTCTGCTCCCGTCCCGCTCGGGGAAGACGCCGTCGATCTGCGCCTCCACCCGCACAGGCGGACCGGATTCCCGGATATCCCGGCGCAGCGTCTCCTGCCCTCCCCTGCGGCCGACGGCGACAAGGCCGTTCGTCGAGGGAAGGCCGAGCCACTCCGCCGCGCCGTACCGCTCCACGCTCCGCCGCCCGAGGCTTTCCTCCCCGCGAAACAGCTCAACCTCCTCGCAGTTCGTGAAGCACAGCACGTCGCGCTCCCCGGCGCACAAATGCAGGACGGGCTCGTCCCGCCACCACGCGCGGTAGTAGAAGCTGGTATCCTTCGGGAAGCCGCACAGATCCAACACGCCGAACTGCGACGCCATGGCCGGCCACCCGTACGGCGTCGGCTCCCCGTGATAGTCGAAGCCCGTCCAGAGGAACGCCCCCGCGAGGTATTCCCTCGAGGCGACGGCCTTCCATTCCCGCTCGCCGACGCGGTAATTCCATTTGCTCCTGTCCAGAGCGCTCATGTGGCAAAACTCGTCCCTCGTCTCCCTGCATCCGCGCGTTTCGGAAAACGTGCTCTCCTCCGTGGCGACGAGCGGCTTCTCCGGGAACGCGCGGTGAAACTCATCCCACACCTCGGAAAAGTAGTTGAAGCCGAACACATCGAGCGACGGCGCAAGCGTGCCCTGCCGCTCCGGCCCGGAGACGGTCTCCCCGAGCCTTCCGGCCTCCCACATACAGACGGCGGCGGTGACGGGCCTCGTATCGTCGAGCGCACGAACGGCGCTGCGCAGAGACGCGGCGATTTTTCTCCCCTGCTCCGTGAACTGGACGTGCACCTCCTCATTCCCGATCGACCACAGAATCACGCACGGATGGTTCCGCGCGCCGCGCACCATGTCCCGCGCCTGCATGAGCTCGTCCTGCCCGCTCGAAAGCAGCCGGTTCTCGTCCAGCACCAGCATCCCGAGCCGGTCGCACGCCCGCAGCAGCTCCTCTGACGCGGGGTGATGCGAGGCTCGGTAGGCGTTGCAGCCGAGCTCCCTGAGCCTCCGGACGCGATACTCCTGCATCCCGTCCGGCAGGGCCGTGCCAAGCCCCGCATGGTCCTGATGGCAGCACAGCCCCTTGAGGAGGACGTGCCTGCCGTTGAGGAAAAAGCCCTTGTCTGCGGTAAAGCAAATGCTTCGCACGCCAAACTCCGTGCGCACGTCCTCCTCGCCGTCAAGCTCGGTGACAAGCGTGTACAGCTGCGGCGAGTCGAGGTCCCAGAGCGCCGGCTTCTCGAGCTCCGCGCGGTGCACCGCCTTCGCCCCTTCCCATGCGCCGGCGCGCACCGGAAGCTCCGCGGTCACCGCGGCCTCTTCGCCCCCGGGAGCAAGAATCCGGTGCCGCACGCCCGTCACGCACGCCTCGTCCGAGCGGTTGACGAGGTTCGTCTCGATTGTCAGGACGGCCCTGCTGCGGTCGTCGGACAGCTCTGCCTTCACGAAAACGCCGTGGTGCTCCGTCGAGATGAGCGGCGTGACGATCAGCCACGCGTGGCGGTACAGCCCGCCGCCCTCATACCACCAGCCCTCCGCCGTCCCGGCGTCGACCCGCACGGCGGCGACGTTCTCCTCCTCGCCGCGCAGAAAATCGGTGATGTCGTAAACGGCCTCCGTATAGCCGCTCGCGTGCGTCCCCACAAGAAACTCGTTCACATACACGGCGCTGTCCCGGTACGCGCCGTCAAGCTTCAGGTAGACGCGCTTCCCGGCGCTGTCCACCCGAAAGCGCTTGCGGTACCATGCGATCCCTCCCGCCCGGCAGCCGTGCAGGACGTGCAGGTCGCCAAGATAATTCATCTCCGGGAAGCCCTCCCGGCGGGACTCCTCCGGGGGCGTGACGGGTCCCTCCATCACGAAATCGTGCGGCAGGCGAACGGCGCGCCAGCCGGAATCGTCCAGCCCGCGCGCCGCGCCCGTCTGATTGTGAGTCCCCGCCTTGAGAAAGCCCCAAACGGCCTCTCGCGGGACGAGGTCCCCCCTGTGAAACCTCCACCCGTCGTCAAACAAAATAAACTCCTTCAAAGGAATACTCCTCCCATATTCTCCCCGGCGGCGTCCGCCGGGATTCGCCGGGACAGGCGTTCCGCCCCCTATTGAGGCGGAACGCTTCTCCGCGGCTTGTTTCTGTTCTGTGCAGGGGAATCCGGCAGGGCGTCAGGCGAGCTCGTCGTAAGCCGCCTGATAGAGCTCGATGTACTCGCTGTAGTTCAGGCTCTCGAGGCCGTCGACGTACGACTGCCAATCGGACTCAACGCTCTTCTTGCCGGTGATGAACTCAACAAACGCGCTCTTGACATAGTCCGTCAGCGGCGTGGAGAGCTGGCTCAGGCGGGCGGACTGATCCTCAGACATATACAGCGCCGGGATCTGGTCGACGTCCGCGGCGTACTCGCGCAGCTTCTCCGTCTCCTGATACAGGAACGCCTCATAGTTCGCCGTGTCGCGGATGTCGCCGTCGACCTGGAAGGTGACCTTCCAGTTGGGCTCGAGCAGGCGCTGCGTCCAGCCCCACTTATAATTCTGCGCGCCCTCTCCGCTGGTGGAGAATTCGAGGTATTTTCTCGTGGCGACCGTCTCGCCGTCCATGCCGTAGGTATCGGGATCGGCGTCGTCCCACTGCGCGCCCTTCGTACCGACCTGCGCCTGCACCGTCATATCCTCACGGCAGAGCGCGTCGGCCCATTTGATGGCAATCTCGGGATCCTTGCAGACGTCCGTAATCACCCAGGCCGCGCCGGAGAGCTGAAGCTCCTCGGTGAACGGGATGCCGCGGTAGCCCTCGGGGCTCTCAAGCGGCGCAAGGCACTCGTACATCGACGCGCGTTCCACGTCGTTCGGGGAAACCGCCATGCCGAGATGGCCGCACGTCACGGCGCCCATGATAGCCGTATTGGCGTTGTTGCCGACGGCGGACATCTGCTGTTCCGTCTGCGTGAAAGCGGCGGGATCAAGCAGGCCCTCGGTGTACAGCTCGTTCATGTACGCGAGTCCCTCCTTGATGTAGTCCTGATCGGCCACGCCGGTGAAGACGCCGTCCTTGAGCATCAGCAGGTTTTCATTATAATAGCCGAAGCAGTTGAGCAGGAACAGATACGGATCCGCCGCCCAGGTGCCGCTCGCGCCGGTGAGGGGAATCTCGTCGGCGACGCCGTTGCCGTTCGGATCGTAGTTCTTGAACGCCGTGAGGACTTCCTTAAAATCCTCCGTCGTCTGAGGCACCTCGAGGCCGAGATTGTCGAGCCATCCGGTGTTGATCCACATCTTATAGCTGACGGCGCTGTGGCCGACGGTGGCGCTGTCCGCCGCGGGAATGCCGTAGATGTTGCCGTCGGGAGAGGTCATATCCGTCTTCCAGGAGGGATGCTCCTCCCAGCGCTCCTTGATAGTGACGCAGTGCGTCTCAATCAGATCGTTGAGCGGGATGAAAATCTGCTCCTGCGTGCCGTACTTCACGAGATCCGCGTTGCTGAAGCTCGCGGACATGATAACGCTCGGATAATCGCCGCTGTTGAGCAGCAGATTCAGCTTCTCCGTGTACGCCTCGCTCGTGGCGACCGTCATATCCAGGTGGACGTTCGTGAACTCCTCCATCGCGGTCGTGACGTCGTTCGTCTCAATATCGGAGACGTCGGAATTCTGGATGATGAAGACGTCAAGGTTGTAGGTATCCTCCACAATGGGGTATTCCCCGGGCGCGGAGATCGGGATGCCGGTCGACGAGTAGTACCCGCCGTCCTCCGTGGACGCAGCCGCCGAGGAGCTGCCGGCGCTCGCGGCAGAGCTCTCCCCGCCGCCGCTGCAGCCCGCGAGGCTCGAGCCTGCCATTGCGGCGGCAAGCAGAGCGCACAGGATCTTTTTCTTGCTCAGTTTCATGGTGAATCCTCCTTATATGATGGTATCGAAACAGGGGTTACCCCTTGATGGAGCCGACCATAATGCCCTTGATGAAATATTTCTGGATGAACGGATAGACGATGAGCAGCGGAACGCTCGACACGATGATGAGCGAATACTTGAGCAGCTCCGCAAGGTACTGCTTTTCCACCAGACTCGTCACGTCGACGGCGCTGATGGAGGTATAGTCGACCGTGTTCTGGATGAGGATATTGCGCAGAATGATCTGCAGCGGGAACTTATCCGGATCGCTCAGATACAGCATCGCACTGAAGTACGAGTTCCAGTGCCCCGTGGCGAAGTTCAGCGCCAGCACGGCGAGGACGGGCTTCGAGAGCGGCAGCACAATCCGGATGAAATGCTGGAAATAGTCTCCTCCGTCGAGGCAGACCGACTCATAAAGCTCCTCCGGAACGTTTGACTGGATGAACGTCCGCGCGACGATGCCAAGCCAGACGCTGAACGTGCCGGGGAGAATGATCGCCCAGATGGTGTCAAGCATATGCAGGTCGCGGATGAGCAGGTATGTCGGCATGGTGCCGCCGTTGAAGAACATGGTAAAGGTGAAGATCGCTGTGATGAGGGGGCGGAGCTTGAACTCCTTCCTCGACAGCACATACCCGCCGATGATGGTGACAATGGTGGAGATCAGCGTACCGGACACGGAGTAGATAATGGAGTTGAGGTAGCCGCTCCACACCTGACTGTTCTGAAACACCGCCTTGTAGCCCTGCAGCCCCGGCTCCACCGGGAGGAAGAAGACCCGCCCCTCGACAAGCGCCTCCGGCGAGGAGAACGAGCAGCTTATGACATACAGCAGCGGGTATGATACGAACAGGATAAACAGGATCAGGAAAGCGTACACAACGCCCTGATACACCCTGTCTCCCTTGGAAAGGCGAATGTGATGGCGAACCCTGACCGCCGCAGCGGCCTCATGACTGCGCAGCATATTCATCCCTCCTCAGAACAGCGACGTTTCGCTGACACGGCGCGCAATCCAGTTGACGAGAAGCAGAATCGCGCAGTTGACAACGGAATTAAACAAACCCACGGCGGTCGACAAACTGAATTGCGCCTGCTCGATGCCGACCTTGTAGACGTAAGTCGCGATGATCTCCGACACACCGTAGTTGACCGCGTTCTGCATCAGATAGACTTTTTCAAAGCCAATGCTCAGGACGCTGCCGGTATTGAGAATCAGCGTTATGATGATGGTGGGCCGGATACCGGGCAAGTCAATGTGCCACAGCTTCTTGAGCTTGCTCGCGCCGTCGATCGAGGCCGCCTCATAGAGCGATACGTCGATGCCGGACAGCGCAGCGATGTACAAAACGGAGTTGTATCCTGCGCCCTGCCACACGCCAGACCAGACGTAGGCGGGCCGGAAAAACGAGGCGGTTCCGAGGAAATCCACCGCCTCCCCGCCGAACAGCTTGATGACGGCGTTGACAATGCCGTACCGGTACGAAAATACCTGCATCAGGATGCTGACCACAACGACAGTCGACACGAAGTAGGGCGCGAAGGTGATCGTCTGCGCGACCTTCTTGACTCTTCCGTTTCGCAGCTCATTGAAGGCGAGCGCAAGAATGATCGGAAACGGGAAGCCCACGACGAGTGAATACAGGCTCAGCACGATGGTATTGCGCAGAATATCGGGAAAGATCGGCGTACTGAACAGCTGATCGAAATACTTCATCCCCGCCCAGTCGCTGCCCCAAATGCCCTTGCGGATACTGTAATCCTTGAAAGCGATGAGGATGCCGCCCATCGGCAGATAATTAAAAATAATGATGAAAGCCAGCGGGATCGCGGCGAGCAGATACAGCTGCCACATCGACCGGGCCAACACCCATCTTTGCAGGACCCCGCCTCCCC
>CASFAA010000125.1 GCA_949292505.1 uncultured Oscillospiraceae bacterium | reverse complement strand
ATCGCCTCCCGGATTTCCTCCTCCGCGCGCAGCACCTCATATTCCAGCTCGGAGGCGGGCATCCGCTCCGCGCCGCGGCCGAGGATGATGAGCTGCTCGAGGCCGTCCGAGGTGGCGACGCGCACGCGGTTGCCGCGCCCGAGCTCGTACGTCGTCTTTTCGATGTACATATCGGCCGTCTCGGCCTCCTTCGTGTACACGACCCAGAGCTCGCCCTTTCGCTCGACAGAGCCGACGCCGCCCTTGACCTTGTACGCGTCGAACACGACGATCACGCGGCATTTCTTCCAGCCCTGGTAATTGGCGAGCCGGTGGATGAGCTGCTCGCGGGCGGCGTCCAGGCTTTTCGCGGCGAGCTCCCGCAGGCTCGTCCAGGCGTAGACGATGTTGTAGCCGTCCACGAGGAGGTAATCGTCGCCAATCGGCTTTTTCGGCTTTAACCCCTTCCACGGCTTTTCCGCGCGGATGAGCCGCGGCGCGGCCTGCGGCACGCGGGGTTTGATGGGGCCGTATGTCTGCTCGAAAATCGCCAGCAGTTCCTTGTCGAGCGCCGCCTGGGACTCAAAGCTTCGGGAGGAGACGGGCGCGGCGGCCTGCGGCTCCGCCTCCTCCTGCTTAGGGCGGCCGTCGGCCCCCAGCTGGATGTGCATCTTCGCCTCGGCCTCCTGCCACGGGACGTAATACCCCGCGCCGTGCGAGCAGAAGACGGAGCCCGCGGGATTCTCCGTGTCGGCCTCCGGATCGTAGCCGCGGGCGGCGATCACCTCGTCCTCGTTGTGGCAGAGCTCGTACCCGTCGAAGCGGACGGAGACGGAGCCGCGTCCGCGCGTGAAGGCGGTGAGCTCCCGCTGGTAGTTGAGGAAGGTGGACACGGGAGCCCTTCCCCGGACGACCGCACCCTCCCCCTCGGGGACGGGCGGCTCGAACGTCCCGCACAGGCGCTGGACGTCCGACATCACGCGTCCCGCGTGCTCCTGCGGAACAGAGGCGGAAAACGCGCACCACGGCTCAAGGACACGGCACCTCGCGTGCATCAGCCCCTGCCGGATCGCGCGGTACACGGCCTCGCGGAAATCGCCGCCCTCGGTGTGCTTGAGATGCGCGCGCCCCGCGAGAAGCGTCACCTTCACGTCGGTCAGCGGCGCGCCGAGCAGCACGCCCTTGTGCTCCTTCTCAAAGACGTGCGTGCGGATGAGGTTCTGCCAGTTTTTCGCAAGGACGTCGGTGGAACAGGCGCTCTCGAAGGCAATGCCGCTGCCGCGCTCTCCCGGTGAGAGCAGGAAATGCGCCTCGGCATAGTGGCGCAGCGGTTCAAAATGCCCGCACGCGTGCACCGGCTCCTCGATCGTCTCGCGGTAGAGCACCTCGCAGTCGCCGAAGGTGACGGAAAAGCCGAAGCGCGTCTGCAGCAGCTCGCGCAGAATCTCAAGCTGCACCTCGCCCATGACATGGACGCGCAGCTCGGAAAGCGGCTCGTTCCACTCGACGGAGAGGGCGGGCTCCTCGTCCTCGAGCGTGCGGAAGGCGGCGAGGACGGCGCGCAGGTCGTACGACTCGTCCCACCGCGCCTTCGAAAGAAGGACGGGCGTGAGCTCGCGCGGCCCCGACGGCGCCTGCTCCCCGACGCCGTCCCCGGCGCGGACGGACGACAATCCCGCGGCGCAGCACAGCTCCCCGGCGCGGGCGCAGTCGATCGGCGTCAGCCTGCCGCCGCGGCAGCGCAGCAGCTCCGTGACCTTCTCGCGGGCGAGCGTCCCGTCCGCCGCGCGGCAGGCGACCTCGTCGCGGCAGCGCAGCGAGCCGGACGTCACCTTGAGCCAGACGACGCGGCTCGCGCCGCGCCGCACCTGGTACGCGAGCGCGCCGAAGGGCAGCTCCTCCCGCGCCTCCCAGTCCGTCTCCGTGAGCAGCTCGAGGCCGTCGAGGAACTCGCGCACGCCCTCGCAGCGCAGCGCCGCGCCGGAAAAGCACGGAAAGAGCTTCCTCTCGCGCACGAGGCGGCGCAGCGCGGGAAGCCAGTCCCCGGGCCTCATATCGCCCTCGAGGTAGCGCTCGAGAAGAACGTCGTCGAGGGCGGCAAGCTCCTCGGCAAGCGCGTCGTCCGGCACGCCGGAGAAGCCGTCGAGCAGCACGGCGGCGGGGCTGCACTTCTTCTGCAGCTCCGCCATCGTGCGGGCGGCGTCCGCGCCGGGGCGGTCAATTTTATTCAGAAAGAGGAAGACGGGGACCTCATAGTGCGCGAGGAGACGCCACAGCGTCTCCGTATGGCCCTGCACGCCCTCCGCGGCGGACACGACGAGGACGGCGTAGTCGAGCGCCGGGAGAACGCGCTCCGCCTCGGCGGAGAAATCGGCGTGTCCCGGCGTGTCGAGGAGGAAGTACGTCGACTCTCCCCAGGCGAAGTCCGCCTGCCCGGAGAAAACGGTGATGCCGCGCTCGCGCTCGACCGGCTCGGCGTCGAGGAAGGCGTCGCCGTGGTCGACGCGCCCGCGCTCCCGCAGCGCCCCGCCGAGGTACAGCAGCTGCTCGGAGAGCGTCGTCTTTCCGGCGTCGACGTGCGCGAGAATGCCGATGGTTTTTCTCACGCGTTCCCCTCCCCTGTCAGAAAGCCGCTCTTGAGCAGAGCGCGGCCCGCCTCAAGGCCCTCCCGGTAGAGGGCGAGGAGCTTTTCGCGGTCGCGCTCGACGCGGCGCACCTCGGGCGGCTTCGGCGGCGCGAGGACGGCGGCCGTCCCGCCGCACTCGAGGCCGGCGAGGAATTCCAGCGTCTCGTTGTAGACCCGGTGGCGTCCCTCAAGCGCCTTCGCCATCGCCGGATATTTCCGGTACACATGGCGGTAGACGGCGCGGAACGACTGCGGCTCCTTGCGGTAGCCGCGCTCGCGCGTGAGGACGGCGACGATGCGGTCGCAGCCGTCGGCGAGCGCCCGGCGCACGGGGATCGGGTCGCCGACTCCGCCGTCGAGGAGGAGCCGCCCTTTGTACGCGACGGGCTTCGCGAGCACCGGGAGGGAGGTCGTCGCGCGCAGGGCCTCCATATCGTCTCCGAGCTCGTCCTTTGTGAAGTAAACCGTCTCCCCCGTCTCGATATCGATGGCGGGAATCACAAACTCGCACGGGTTCGCGGCAAACGCCTCGAAATCGAACGGGTCGAGGCGCTGCGGGATCTCATGGACGATGAAGTCCATCCCGAACAGGGAGCCGTGCAGCAGCAGGCTGCGCAGTCCCATATAGCGCGGGTCGCGCAGATAATCGGTGTTCGTGCGCAGGCCGCGCTCGAACTGGCCGGAGACATAGGACGCGCCGTTCGCGGCTCCCGCCGACGCGCCGATGACATAGTCCGCGTGATAATTTCCCTCGAGCAAAGCGTCGAGCACGCCGGCGGTGAACACGCCGCGCAGGCCGCCTCCCTCGAGCACAAGACCCGTCTTCATGGGGGTCACATCCTTCCCGATTTGGTATCTCTTTTATTGTAAAGCCGCGCGCCGTGCGTTGTCAAACGGAAAATCGCTTGCATTTGCCGCGCGCAGCGGGTATGATGAGTTAAAATAATTGATATTTCCCATATGCTATCGTTGGGAAGGGACGGAAGGAGAATTCCCCTATGATTGGAATCATCGGAGCCATGGCCGTCGAGGTCGACGGGCTGATTGAGGCAATGGAAGAAAAGACGCCGGAGACGATAAGCCGCATGACGTTCTGGCGCGGGACGCTCGGCGGGGCGGCGTGCGTCGTCGCGCAGTGCGGGGCGGGCAAGGTCAACGCCGCCGTCTGCGCGCAGACCATGATTCTGCGCTTCGGCGCGGAGATCGTCATCAACACGGGCGTCGCGGGCGGCGTGGGCAGCCGCGACGTGCGGATCGGCGATCTGGTCGTCGCCTCCGCCGTCGTGCAGCACGACTACGACACGACGCCGATCGACGGGGACAAGGGGCGCGACCTGCCGCTCCTCGGCGTCTCCGCCATCGAAACGGACGATCGCGTCTCCGGCCTGCTCGCCGCCTGCGCAAAGGAGACCTACGGCGGCGGCGTTCACCGCGGCGTCATCGCGACGGGCGACCAGTTCATCTCCGGCCGCGATCGCCTGCACGAGATTGCGGCGCGCACGGGCGCGATTGCGTGCGAGATGGAGGGCGGCAGCATCGGTCAGGCGTGCGCGCTCGCGGGCGTGCCGTTCGCGGTGCTGCGCGCCATCTCCGACAACGCGGACGACAACGCCGTCGACGATTTTCCGAAATTCGCGGCGGAGTCGGCGCGAAAGAGCATCGCCCTGCTGCTCGAGGCCCTGCCGAGGCTCTGAGCCCGGATTCTCCGGATCGCCCCGTCAACCGAAAGGAGGAAGCTTTCATGCGCATCATTGACATTTCCCGCGAGCTGTTCACGTCACCCGTCTATCCGGGAGACCCGAGGCCGTCCTTCGAGCGGCTGCGGCGCATCGACCACGGAGACGGCTGCAACCTCTCCGCCTTCTACACGGGCAGCCACAGCGCGACCCACCTCGACGCGCCGCTGCACTTCGTCGACGGCGGCGAGACGATCGACGCCTTTCCGCTCGATCGCTTCTTCGGCCGGTGCACGGTCGTCGAGGCGCAGGGCATTGTGACGGGGGCCGACATCGACCGCATCGCCCCCTCCTCGCAGCGGATGCTGCTCCTCAAGGGGAAAGGACAGGCCTTCCTCTCCAAAAGCGCGGCGTTCGCGCTCGCGAACGAGGGCTTCACCCTCATCGGCACGGACGCGCAGAGCATCGCCGCCCTCGGCGACGAGTCCGCTCCGCACGAGGAGCTGCTCGGCGCGGGCGTCCTCCTGCTCGAGGGCCTTGATCTCTCGCAGGTTGCGCCCGGCGAGTACACGCTCGCGGCCTTCCCCCTCTGTGTCAAAGGACTCGAGGCCGCGCTCACCCGGGCGGTGCTCTTCGCCGACTGAGCCCGGCCGCTCCCCTTTTTCCGCAAAAAATCCCCGCTCCCCCTTGATTTTTGCGCAGAGGCGTGCTATAATGCAAAAGCTGTCTGAAAATGACACGCCTCTGTAGCTCAGTTGGTAGAGCAGGGGACTGAAAATCCCCGTGTCGGTGGTTCGATTCCGCCCGGAGGCACCAGGCTGAGCCTGGACGCACTTCGCGCAAGCGCCGTCCCGGCGCCCGGCAGGGCGCGAGTCGCTCCCTGAGCGGCCCGCGTTGCTGCCGGGTT
>CASFAA010000124.1 GCA_949292505.1 uncultured Oscillospiraceae bacterium | reverse complement strand
CCCGCCCACACGCTCGTCACGCACGGCATGGCGAGGATGAGGGCGAAGGTGAGGGCGAGGGAGAGGGATTGCTTCCAAAACCTGCGCTTCATCGTATCGGCAGCTCCTTCCGTTTTTCCCCACAGGCGGCGGGCTGTTGAGGAAAAGGACACTGTTCCTCATAAAAAGGGGGATCCCCCTTTCGCGCCGCCGCGATGCGGGCACATTTTTTTATTTTGTTGTCTTCATTATACCGAATCTCGCACAAGAAGCGCAACCATTTCCGCACATTTTTATGAAATCTTAAAAAAACCGGGCGGCCAGGTCTCTCACGACCCGCCGCCCGGCTCCAATCAGTCCGTTTCCGCTCACGATTTTATAGAATTGCGCGGCGCGAAAGCGCCGCAACCACAATTATTCATTATTCATCATTCATTATTCATTATTCATTATTCATTATTCATTCACTAAAAATCGATCCCGCCATTTTCCCTCTATATATATTCGCGCGGCTCCGCCGCGCTGCCACACTTCTTCACTATTCACTATTACCTCTTACTTCGCGGAAGCGTCTTCGTCGGCCGAAGCCGCCGAAGAAGACGCTTCCGCCTGCGCCGGCGTCACCGTCTCGCCGCCGGGCTGCTCGGCGACTGCCGCGCCCTGCTGGACGAGGGCCGTCACGGCGGCCTGCACCTGCGCGTCCTCGGAGAGGGCGAGCTGGCGGCGGAGGAGCAGCTCGGCCTGATCGGCCTCGAGCGATTTCTCCACGTCCGGCGTAACGCCCGCGCCGGTGATGGCCGTGCCGTCGATGCGCAGGTACTCCGCGACGGAGAGCATGACCGCCGAGCCGTCGGAGAGCTGAATGACGTCCTGCTTCTCGCCGTGACCCGCCGTCGTCTCGCCGACGACGAGGCCCTTCTTATAGTCCTGAATGTCGGCGGCGAACAGCTCCGCCGCGCCGTACGTCGACGCGTTGACGAGCACGCTGACCGGCACGCCGATCTCGTTCGCGGCGCTCGTGTACTCGACGGTCACCGTCCCGGCGCTGTCGCGGCTGCTGACCGTGCTGCCCGCCGGGAGGAGGACGTCGAGGATGTTCGCCATGACCTCCATGTCGCCGCCGGAGTTGCCGCGCAGGTCAATCACGAGGCCGACGGCCCCGCTCTTGAGGAGCGACGAAAGCTCCGTGTTGAACTGGTCGTCCGCCCCCTCGCGGAACTGCGAGACGGCGAGATAGCCGACGTTGCCGTTGATCAGCTCCGCCGTGATGGAGCGCTGGACGTACTCGGCGCGGGTGACGGTGAGCGTCATCTGCTCCGCGACGCCGCCCTCCTCGGCGGCAGGCCGCAGGAGGGAAAGCTCGACCGTCGTCCCGGCCTGGCCGTCGAGCTTGTTGACGGCCTCGCCGTACGTCAGGCGGACGATCTCCTTCCCGTCCAGAGCGACGATCACGTCCCCCGTCCGGATGCCCGCCTTCTCCGCGGCGGAGCCGGAGAGCACGTCGACAACCTCCATGTTGCCGTCCTCGTCCTGCACCGTCGTGATGCCGACGCCGACGTTTTTGCCCGTCAGCCCGGCCTGATATTCCTGATATTTCGCGGCGGAGTAATACTTCGCGCCGGCGTCGCCGAGTCCGGCCACATAGCCGGCGCAGATCGCGTCCTCGAGCGCTTCCTCGTCGATCGAGCCGACGTAGTCCTGCCGCACCTTCTGGTCGATCTCGCTGAGCTTCGTGTACATGGCCTGCCGCTCGTTGACGTCGGCCACCTTTTCATTGAAGCTCTCCATCGCGTAAACGTACGTCAGCGACACCGTCACCGCCGCGGCGACCGCCGCCATGGCGATTCCCGCGCCGATGGAAATTTTTCTGCCCAATCCGTTTCTCTCCTTCCTGCTCCGCCGCGCCGTTTCTTTATGAGAAATAGCTCATCGGGTTCTGGAGCGTCCCGTTCAGAATGACCTCAAAATGCAGATGCGCGCCGAACGAGTCGCCCGTGTTGCCGACGTACGCGATCGTCTGCCCCTTCGTGACCGTCTGCCCCTGGGAGACGGCCAGGCTGCTCGCGTGCGCGTACCGCGTGACGTACCCGCCGCCGTGGTCGATATACACGCAGTTCCCGTAGGAGTTGTTCCAGCCCGCCTTGATGACGACGCCGGAGTCCGCCGCCACGATCGGCGCGCCGTAGATGCTGCGCCCGCCCGTGCTCGCGATGTCAATCCCGCGGTGGTAGCCGCCGTACGTCCATTCCTGGAACTGCGTCGTCAGCCGCGTAAAGCCCGGCGCCGGCCAGGTGAAATTGCCCGTGCTCGTGTAGCCGCCGCTGCCGGACGAGCCGCCCCCGGACGGCTTCTGCTGCGAGGCGTAGTAGTCGGCGAGCCAGTCGTCAACGGCCTTGTCGGCGTCGGCCTTCGCCTTGGCGATGCGGTCGCTCTCCGCCTGCACCGACGCGACGCTCTGATTCAGCTCCGCGAGGACGCGGTCGGCCTCCGCCTGGACGGCGGCAAGCTCCGTGCGGCTCGATTCCAGCTCCCCGCGCGCCGCGGCGACCTGCTCCTTCTCGCCCTCAATCTCCGCCCGCTCGGCGGCGATGGCCTCCATGTCCTCCGTCAGCCGGGCGATGAGCTTCGTGTCGTGCTCCGTGATGATGTTGAGCAGCTCGACCTTCTGCGCCATGTCAATGACGCTCTCGGATTGGAGAAGGATTTCCAGCGTGCTCGCGTCGCCCATCATGTAGATAGCGCAGAGCCGCTCCTTGAGCGTCTCGACGTCCTCGTCGATGTTCCGCTGCTTCTCCGCGATGGCCGCGTTCTTCTCCTCGATCGAGGCGTCGAGCGCGTTGATCTGCGCGGTGAGGGAGTCAATCTGCCGCTCGAGATTCGAGACCTGGCTGTCGAGCGCGTTCTTGTACTCGAGCTGCTTGTCGCGGTCGTCCTTGAGGGCGGCGAGCTTTTCGTCGTTCTCCTTTTTCTCCTCCTCAAGGCGCGTTTGCTCCTGCTGGAGCTCCGCGAGCGTCGCGGCTCCCGCGCCCTGCAGCGGGAACAGGAACGACACGGTCACGGCCAGGGCAAGCGCCGCAAGGCGCAGGTGCTTTCTCCTCATGCTTCTTCCTCCCATCGCGTTGACGCGAACCGCGGCGTCCCCAAAATCGGGCCGCCGCGGTATACAAATCGTAATTTAGACGAATTATAGTACAAGCTGGAATCAGCTGAACCAGTTGAACGGGTTCTGGCGGACGCCGTTGACGCGCACCTCGAAGTGCAGATGATTGCCGGTCGAGTTGCCGGTGCTGCCGACGTACGCGATCGTCTGCCCCTTCGTGACGGTCTGGCCGACGCTCACCGCGAGGCTGCTCGCGTGCGCGTACAGCGTCGAGTACCCGCCGCCGTGGTCGATCATGACGTAATTGCCGTAGCTGTAGTGGTACGTCGCGGCGACGACGCGGCCGGAGTCGGCGGCGACGATCGGCGCGCCGTACATATTGCGTCCGCCGCCGGAGATGTCGATGGCTTTATGACCGCTGCTGTACCCGCAGCTGATGTTCGTGAAGCCCGGCACCGGCCAGGTGAAGTTGCCGGTGCTGACGTACCCGCCCGAGCCGTAATTCGACGAACCGGATGAGCCGGACGAGCCCGAGGAGCCGGACGACGAATTGTTCTGCGCGGCCTGCTGGGCGTAGTAATCCTTCCACCACTGGTCGATCTCGTCGGAGGCGGCGGCCTTCTCCGCCGCAATGCGGTCGCTCTCGGCCTGCACCTCGGCGACGCTCTGGTTCAGCTCCGCGAGGACGCGCTCCGCCTCCGTCTGGACGGCGGCGAGCTCCGCGCCCGTGCTCTCGAGCTCCGTGCGCGCGGCGGAGACCTGCTCCTTCTCCTGCTCGATCTCGGCCTTCTCGTCCGCGATGGCCTCCATGTCGGCGGTCAGCTGGGCGATGAGCTTCGTGTCGTGCTCCGTGATGATATTGAGCAGCTCCACCTTCTGCGCCATGTCGATGACGCTCTCGGATTGCAGGAGAATTTCCAGCGTGCTCGCGTCGCCCATCATGTAGATGGCGCACAGCCGCTCCTTGAGCGTCTCGACGTCCTCGTCGATGTTCTGCTGCTTCTCCGCGATGGCGGCGTTCTTCTCCTCAATCGACGT
>CASFAA010000123.1 GCA_949292505.1 uncultured Oscillospiraceae bacterium | reverse complement strand
TGTTCTGGAAATGCCGATTTTATCAGTGTTTCAGCTGTTTTTAGCTTTGCGGAAGGTGTCCGAAAAGTTCAGTTAGTTCCAATAGAGGATAGCAGGTTCGGGATTGTCCCGAAAACTCAAAATCCGTTGATGGCGACATCGTGTGGGTTCGAGTCCCACCACCGGCACCAAAAAGCTATCCCCGCGGCGTCTCCCGCCGCGGGGATAATTTTTGGTCTGCCGTGGCGAGGGCTCGAAAAGGCCGGCGCGCCGCAGCGCGCGAAAAAACAGTCCGGGGGACTGTTTTTCAGGCCGCGGGAGAGTCCCACCACCGGCACCAAACCAATATAATCCGAACTTGTTTCCGATAGGAAGTGGGTTCGGATTATTTTTGTTTTCGTTCTTGCACTTTACATTTTATCCCTTTACAATGAAAATAAATAAAGCTGCACCCGTTTGGTGCGGAAGGGGGTTTGCGCAATGGGGATTCTCAATAAGAAACCGATTATCAAATCCGAGGGATTTCACCCGATTGAACTGAATGAAGATAATGTCCAGGCTATCTTCAATCGGTGCTTGGCGAAAGAGGGCGAGGACTTCTATAATGTTCAGGTGGTCGGCTCAGAACTGTCAAAGAACCCTTCAGATATTGTCCAGTTGTCCGGGGAGAAGATGGAAAAAAACGATCAGAATATCCGTTATCTGCTGGGCCAGTTGAAAACAATCCATCTCCCCGATGTAAAAGCAATCACACTGCAAGAGGGGTTCTTCCGCTATGACAATCATGTGTGGACGAAAGACTTTAATTCCCTTTTTCAACTCTATGCATTGGCGCTGGGCTGTGTCTATTTCCGTGGCTTTGGCCAAACAAAGGACGGTAATATTGCCAGCCTGATAGATTACAATCGTTGCACTCCTACCCTCTCCCCGAAAGACCCGAACTTCCCTGCATGGTGGGAGGCCCACAAGGGCGAATGGGAAGTGTGAGGGCGAATCTTGCGGATAAATCATAGAGAATAAACCAGCACCCGTTTGGTGCGGAAGGGGGTTTGCGCAATGGGCTTTCTCAATAAAAAAACGATTATCAATTCCGAGGGTTTTCAGCCGTTAGAACTGACCGAGATCAATGTCCAGGCCATCTTCAATCGGTGCTTGGCGAAAGCGGACACAACAGAAAAGGTTAGCAGTATCTTATATTACAAAGAACTTGGGTACGAAAAAGAAGATTTGGGTGTGTCTTTTGATCAGAATGCTCTAGTTGCTAATCGGAAAAACATTGAATATTTATATGGACAACTGGCCGCTGTGCAGGAAAGTCAGGCCATTTTGAAAGAAACGGATTTTGCAAAATCTTATTCAGGGCATTTGTGGACAGAGGACAATGCGCCCATGATGCAGCTGATTTATTTGGGGATTTCAGAAGCTGTAAAGTTATTGACGCTTTTTAACGCAGCGGCAGGCGGAACTGCACTGTATGCTCCCGTCAAACCCACCCTCTCCCCGAAAGACCCGGCGTTCCCGGCGTGGTGGGAGGCCCACAAGGGCGAGTGGGAGGACTGACGGCGGAACAGGGCAGCAACCCCAGCCGGGGCCGTCAATGGTCAAAATGAACGGCGCACATGCGCTCCGCTGTTTCGGGACACTTTGTCCCACCAGCGGGGACGAAAGACGTGGGACGGGCTTTTATCCCTTGCAAGCAAGGTCGTATGCGAGGGGGGACACTCCCTGGCTCCCCTGCGGCCGAAGTGGGAAATATCTGGACGGAACTACCTTCCGCCGCGGGGATATTTTTTGGTCTGCCGTGGTGAGGACTCGAAAAGGCTGGCGCGCCTTACGGCGCGCGAATGTATGGGGACGGAAGCTTTGGGGATCGAGGCAGACAAGAGGCGGTCGATGGGTATTGAAATCCTAGCGGCAGCACGTTGTGGTTGAGGCTGCGCGCCTTGCGGCGCGGTCGTAATGGCTGCGGGGTGTTTCTTGGGTTTTCTCTTGGGGCTTATCGATTTTTACTTATTACTTCTTCCTTCTCCACTATTCCTTCTTCCTTTGGGTCGATTTTGGGGAAGGAAGAAGTACAGTGTTCGCCGCTGACGCGGCACGAAAGCAAAAAGGAGGACGTCTGATGAACGCGATCGCTTACTGCGGGCTTGCCTGCTGCCTTTGTTCTGAAAGGGATAACTGCGCTGGCTGTCAGGACGGAGGGTGCGAGGCGCACGGGTGGTGCAAAAATTACATTTGCTGCCGTGAGAAGGGGATTGCGGGGTGCTGGGAATGCACGTCGTTTCCCTGCGGCGAGGGGATGCTCGTGAAGCCGCGCATCAAGGCGTTTGCCGAGTTCGCGCGCCGCTATGGCGCGGAGGAGCTCGAGCGCTGCCTCCTGCGCAACAGAGATCAGGGCGTCGTCTACCATGACGCAGGGAAGCTCACCGGCGACTACGACAGATGTGCCGACGAGGAAGCGATCCTGCGCCTGATCCGCTCGGGCCCTGTCTCCTCGTCCGCAGAGTAAAGACGGTTGCTTTCTCCCCTCTTTTCCTGTATGATGAGGGAAAGGACAGGGTTTCCAAATATATATCGGGAACGCCTCAACCGAAAAGGAGGAGCAGCCATGGCGGAAATCATCAGGGTATTCGCGGAGGACATTCCCAATCTGCGCTTCATCGGAAAAAGGTACGACGGCTTCGGTCACTGGGACGAATGGTGGGCGAACGACTGGTTCGCGCAGCTTGAGGAGGCGATGGGCGGCACGGAAAAGCTCCTCGCTCTCTGGGAAAACGGCGGCGGATACGTTGGCGTCGAGCGGCGGTGCGAGGGCGAGCCCTTCGCGTACTACATCGGAATGTTCGCGCCGGAGGACACTGCCGTCCCTGAGGGGTTTGTGCACGTCGACTTCAGGAAGCTCCGCCTCGGCACCTGCTGGATCTATGGGAAGGAAAGCGAGGTGCACAACACGAGCGCCTGCGCGCAGAAGCTCGCCGAGCACGGCATGACCATCTGGAAGGACGAGAACGGCGCACAGTGGTCGTTTGAAAACTGCCTCTGCCCCCGCTACACGACGCCCGACGAGCACGGGAACATCATCCTCGACTACTGCACCTTCGTCACCGCTCCGTGAGGAGCAGAACGCTTTCAAGCAAAAAGGGATCGCCGCAGACCGTCAGGCTGCAGCGATCCCTTTCCATTTTTATGTCCGGTATTTCAGCGAACGGAGCTCCATCTGGGCGGCGTCGCGGGGCAGGCGGAGGAGCGGCGCGCGGCGCGGATCTCGACGTAGCAGCCGCAGAGATTGCACGTCGCGTTGACGAGCTCCCCGCACTCCCTGCACGAAGCGAGACGGCTCTCATAAACGTCGTCCGGCGTGCGCTCCTTCTCTGGAAGGCGTGCGCGGTAGCGGCGGACGCTCTCGAGATAATCGCCCTGACCGAGCTCCTCCAGCAGGCAGCGGCGGCAGACGCGCCCCGCCGTTCCGGTATTCGGCTCCGCCATCTTATGCGAGCTCCACAGCGGCGACGCTGCACGGCGGCAGAGTAAACTGCACGCCGCCGTCGCGGCGGGTGAAGGCGGTCAGCGCCTCGACCTTGACGGTCTCGGGGGCGTCGAACGTGTTGTGCGCGTCCATTTTGCCCGCAAGGAGACGGATGGAAACGGAAGCTCCCTCCATCCCGGCGGCGGTGAGATCGATCTCCTGGCTCTCGGAGACGGAGAGGTTCGCGACGGTGACATGGACGCGGCCCGCGGCGTCGACAGACGCGGACTGGTGCAGGTTCGGCACTTTCTCCTCGCCGACGCCGATCTCGTGCGCTTCGACCCAGCTGTCGAGCAGCGTCGCGTCCTGATGCTCCTTGTACAGGTCAAAGACGTGGTACGTCGGGGTCAGGAGCATCTTCTCGCCCTTCGTGAGGACGACGGCCTGCAGAACGTTGACCATCTGCGCGATGTTCGCCATGACGACGCCGTCGGCGTGATGGTTGAAGATGTTCAGCGTGACGGCGGCGAGCATCGCGTCGCGCATCGTGTTCTGCTGGTAGAGGAAGCCGGGGTTCGTGCCGGGCTCGACGTCGTACCATGCGCCCCACTCGTCGACGATGAGGCCGACCCGTCCCTCTGGATCGTGGCGGCGCATAATCTTCAGATGGTTGCTGACGAGCTCCTCCATCTTCAGACCGTACCGCAGCGTGCTGTAGTAGGACTCCTCGTTAAAGCCGGTCGCGCACCCTCTCTTTTTCCAATCGCCGTACGGCGCGGTGTAGTAGTGGAGCGTCAGGGCGTCGGCGTACTTGCCGGCAATCGCCATGACTTTTTCCGTCCACTCATAGTCGGCGGCATTCGGGCCGCAGGCGATCTTAAAGATCTTGTTGTCGCCGTAGTTTCTCACATACGTCGCGTAGCGGCGGAACTGGTCGGCGTAGAACTCGGGGCGCATATTGCCGCCGCAGCCCCAGTTCTCGTTGCCGACGCCGAAGTACTTGAGCTTCCAGGGCTCCTCATGGCCATTCTGCTTTCTCAGCTCGGCCATCGGGGAGATGCCGTCGAACGTCATGTACTCAACCCACTCGCTCATCTCCTGCACGGTGCCGCTGCCGACATTGCCGTTGACGTACGGCTCACAGCCGACCTGACGGCAGAATTCCATGAACTCATGCGTGCCGAAGGAGTTATCCTCCACAACGCCGCCCCAATGGGTGTTGATCATGCGCTTTCTGGATTCCTTGGGGCCGATGCCGTCCTTCCAGTGGTACTCGTCGGCAAAGCAGCCGCCCGGCCAGCGCAGCACGGGCACGCGAATTTTGCGCAGCGCATCGACCACGTCGGTACGCATCCCGTTGACGTTCGGGATCGGACTGTCCTTTCCGACGAAAAGGCCGTTGTAAATGCAGCGGCCAAGGTGCTCGGAAAAATGACCGTAAATATTGCGGTTGATCTTCGCGCCCTTCTTTTCGGTGTTGACAAACAGCTTAGCCAATACAGTTTCCTCCTTTTTTTCACAGAGAGACGCCGCCGAACGGCGTATTTTTATGAATTCAGTATAGACCCTTGCGGAGTCCGGGGCAATGATTTATAATAAGGATCTATTGACTTATCCTACGATCATGAAAAAGCCACGCACGGTTTGGAAAGGAGAAGAGCGATGTTTTTCGTACTGCAGGCAGGCTATCGCTTCCGGCATCGCGAGCCGCTGCGCATCGACCGTTCCGGTCTTCCCTTCTATGTTTTCGTCTACTTTCGCGGCAAGGCGGAGGCGGATATCGGCGGCCGCAGCGTCCCGGTACAGGGGCGGTGGATTCTCTTTCCGCCCGGCGCGGCGCAGCATTACCGCTCCACCTCCCTGCCGTACGAGGACGACTGGGTACACTTCACCGCCGGGGAAGACGGCGCGGCGGTGCTTCGGGAGCTGCATTTTCCGCTGGGAGAGCCTGTGCTGTCTTCGGATTCCGATTTTATCGAAAACGCAATCTGGAAGATTCAGGATTTGCAGATGCGGCAAAATCCGATCGGCGCGGCTCTCGCGCAGGCTCACCTGATGTGCCTTTTCGACGAACTGAGCAGGACGCCGCCGCTCGATCCGCCCCATTCGTCCGGGCGGCGGTATGCCGCCGAGCTGACGCAGCTCCGGACGAGCCTGTTCAGCAATCCCTCTGCGGGAACCACGGTGGAATCGCTCGCCTCGCGCATCGGACTGAGCGGCTCGTATCTGCAGGCGCTGTACAAGGCTGAGTTCGGCACGGCCATCGGGGAGGACATCATCCGCGGACGCATCGACCGCGCGAAATACCTCCTGGCAAACAGTGAGACGCCCATTGCGTCAGTGGCGGAAGCAAGCGGCTACCGCTGTGAGGCGCATTTTATGCGGCAGTTCAAGCGCCTGACCGGCATGACGCCGGGAGAATTCCGCCGCAGCACGCGGCAGGGCGGCTTCTCTTGACAGGATCCCGCCGGTGTGGTACGATCAAGCAGCGGTTAAAATGAACTAACTTTGAGCGAAACGGAGGTTCTCCATGCAGCTTTCCCTTCTCTGGGCCGCCGGCGCAACGGCCTTCACGTTTGCAATGACAGCGCTTGGCGCGGCCCTTGTTTTCTTTTTCCGCGGCGCGATTCGCCCGCAGATCCAGCGCATTTTTCTCGGCTTTGCCGCCGGGGTAATGATCGCCGCGTCCGTTTTCAGCCTGCTGATTCCGGCAATGGAGCAGGCTGAGGAAGCCGGAATTCCCGGATGGATTCCGACGTCGGGCGGGTTTCTCCTCGGCGTTGTATTCCTGCTCGCGATGGACGGTCTGCTCCCCCACCTGCACCCCGGCGCGACGGAGGCGGAGGGGCGCTCGTCCTCCTGGAAGCGCTCGACGCTGATGTTCTCCGCCGTCACGCTGCACAACATCCCGGAGGGGATGGCGGTAGGGCTGACGTTCGCCCTGGCGGCGCAGCAGGAGGCGGCAAGCTTCACCGCCGCGGCGGCGCTCGCCGTTGGCATCGGCCTGCAGAACTTCCCGGAGGGAGCCGCCGTCTCTCTGCCGCTGCGGCAGGAGGGAATGCGCCCCGGGCGGGCGTTCCTGTTCGGCGCGGCGTCTGGAATTGTCGAGCCAATCTTCGGCGTGCTCGTCGTCCTGGCGGCGCCGATCCTGCAGCCCGCCATGCCGCTGCTGCTGAGCTTCGCGGCGGGCGCGATGCTTTATGTCGTCGTGGAGGAGCTGATCCCGGAGGCGCACCTCGGCGATCACTCGAATGCGGGCACTATCAGCGTCATGGCCGGCTTTTTACTGATGATGCTGCTCGACGTCGCGCTGGGCTGAGAGAAACGCGTCCCGGCTGACGCGGTAGACGTCGTGCGGCATCTCCTTCCCGTTGACGAGTTTCACAAAGCGCTCGCCGGTCGTCGTCATGCCGATACGGCGGGCGACGGCGATGGAGCGGGCATTTTCGGGCCGGATATCCGCCCACAGGGCGTCGATCTCCGGGCGAGAGAACGCAGCGTGCGCGAGGCCGAGGGCGGCCTCCGTCGCGTAGCCGTTCCCCCAGTAAGCGTCATCGAAGATCCAGCCGAGCTCCCACACGTCATGGCCGGCCATTTCGCCATGGATCAGCGCGGCCTGTCCGACGCAGACGCCGTCCCGGCGGACGGCAAGGTAATACCCGCCCTCGCCGCGCGCATACCGTCCGCGGTTTCTCCCAATCCACTCGAGCACCTGCTCCTTCGTAAACGCGTATTCCCATGCGTACATGACGCTCTCCTTCCCCATAAAGCGGAGCAGGAGCGGGGCGTCATCCTCCGTGAGCTCCCGGAGCGTCAGGCGCGCTGTTTTCACAATTTCCATCTATCCTCTTCCCTTCCGGCCAGGCTGAGCCCGGCCTATTCTTTTGCCGCACACGGCGGCAGCTCTTTGTGAACACGGCGTCCCCCGGTTTAGGGAGACGCCGTGTTTTTCGTTGTCATGCCCCGCGGACAGCGGCAAGCAGCAGGAGAAGCGCTCCGCCTGCCCAGGAAAGATCGCGGCGCGTCCCGCGGGCGAGACGGGCTCCCGTGCGGCAGCCGAGGGACACGGCCCCCGCCGTCGCGGCGAAGGAGAGAACAAGCAGCAGCGCCGTCCCGCCGCCTGTCAGGCCGGAGCCAAAGCCCGCAGCGAGCCCGTCGAGCGAGAGGGCCGCGGCGAGGGCGGCTGCCTCCCGAAGAGAGAGCACCCGCGAGTCGTCCGCGTCCGCCTCCTCAGGGTCGGCGTAAATCTGAAGAATGAAGTGCAGCCGCAGCGCGGAGAAGCGGATCTCCCGCTGTCCTCCGCCGTGCAGCCGGATCCACCGCTTGAGCGAGCTGTCAAAGAGCTTGCACAGGCCGATTGCCGCGAGAATCAGCACACCGAGCGAGCGCGTGACCGTCTCGGGAAGCATAGGCGCGAGCAGGCCGCCGAGCAGGTGCGACAGGGCGAGCGTCGCGGCGCAGATAGCGCTCACGGCGAGCAGCGAGGCGCGCGGCACGGCGATGTGCGCCATGCCGTACGAAAAGCTGGCGGCGAAGGCGTCGACCGACGAGGCCAAGGCAAGCAGCAAAGCCGGAAAAACGGCACGCAGAAATTCGTCCACAGAAATTCCCCCTTGTACCGTATTCTATTCCGGCCAAGGGGAAATTGGTGCATGGGAATTATTCCGTGAGCGCCGCCTCCCATGCCTCAGCCGAGAAGCCGACGAGGACGCGGTCAGAGAGCACGAGAAGGGGACGCTTTACCAGCATCCCATTTGACGCGAGGAGCGCAAGCTGCTCCTCCTCCCCCATAGCGGGGAGGCGCTCCTTCAGACCAAGGGAGCGGTACAGCTGGCCGCTCGTGTTGAAGAAACGGCGAAGCGGAAGCCCGCTTCTTTTCTGCCACTCCGCGAGCTCCGCGGCAGTGGGATTATCCTCTGCGATATGGCGAACGGTATAGGGGACGCCGTGCTCTTTGAGCCACGCTTCCGCCTTGCGGCAGGTCGAGCACTTCGGGTAGCAGACAAACGAAGCCATCGTGTATCGCTCCTTTCTCATTCCCAGGTCTTCCAGACCTCGGGGCAGTAGCCGACCGTCGCAAGACGGCCGTTGCGGACAATCGGGCTGCGCAGCAGCGCGGGATGCTCGAGGAGCTTTTCCGTTTTCTCCTCGTCTGAGCCGAGATAGCGCAGCAGGAGCGCCTGCTCCCCCTTCGCATTCGGGTCGATGAGCGGCTCAAGCCCGCCGACGGCTGCGCGCACGCTCTGCAGCTCGCCGCGGCTCATGCCCTTCTGCTCAAGATCGATCCGCTGGAAGCGGACGCCGCGCTCCTTGAAATAGCGCTCCGCCTTTTTCGTGTCGAAGCACTTGTTTTTGCCGAAGATCTGGATGTTCATGCGCTCACCTCCTGCCGAGAGGGTGGCTCGTGCCGTCCTTCTCGACTACAGTGATGCCGTCGAGCTGCGCGCGCAGGCTCTCGCGGAACGCCTTGACGTACTCCATGCGCAGCGCGGCGCGCTCCTTTGTCTCCTCGGACGTGAGCTCCCTCTCCCTGGCCAGCCGGGCAAGCTCGTTGATGCGATCGATTTTTTTCTGCTCCATTGGGTGATTCCTGCCTTTCCCGGCGGACGCCGCCGCCTGTTCCGTTTGAGCGTATCACACCGCCGCGGGCTTGTCAAGGCGTAAAAAAACGGAACGTCCAGGCCTTCCGGCCTTCGGCGTTCCGCCTGTATGAGAAACCTCCCGCGGGGAGGATTGCTTTTGGTCTGCCGGGTGTCCCGGGCCGGTATTCCGTCCAATCTCCGGGTCCTTCGGGCAGTAAGTTCATATCTGTTGTTTCTCGCATCCATCTTTGAGGTACAGGATCAGTATACCGGCGTTCTGTGACGGGTGGATGATGGAAATCGGAACAGA
>CASFAA010000122.1 GCA_949292505.1 uncultured Oscillospiraceae bacterium | reverse complement strand
TGACCAGCCCTGTAAGCCGAGTTCTGTCTTGAACGACCATCTATCTTGACCGTGCGTTGCCGCGCCGGTTCCTGCCACCTCCACGGGACGCGCCGGGCCGGCGCATACTGTCCCTCCGCGGTGTTGCTCCGAATAGGGTTTGCAGAGCCGCGCGGTTCCCCGCGCGCTGGTGAGCTCTTACCTCGCCTTTCCACCCTTACCGCATATGCGGCGGTATCTCTCTGTTGCACTTTCCCTGGGGTCGCCCCCGGCGGCCGTTAGCCGTTATTCTTGCCCTGTGGAGCTCGGACTTTCCTCAGACGGGCCCTTTCGGGCTTCGCCCGCGGCCGTTTGGGCTGCTCACATTCTCTATTTTAGCCGATTTCCCGCCGCTTGTCAATTCGCGGTGTGCTGCTCGAGCAGCTCGTTCTTGATTTTCCACAGATCGAGCGAGAGGTCGACGTAATACTGATGGGGATTCTCGAAACGCTTGACCTCGTCCCACAGCGTCTCCACCTGCTCCGCGCAGTACGACTGGATCTCGCGCAGATCGCGCGGCGGCGCGAGGCAGCGGCCTCCCTCGAAGATCTTCTGCTGCAGGCGCACGGCGCGGAAATTCGTGAGCGTCTTGCGCTTCCAGACGTGGTCGGGATCGAAGATCTCGTACGGCTGCGTGTCTTCGATGACCTCCCCGTGGAGGGTGATGACGTCGGCGAGAGCCTTGCCCGTCTCGCGGTCAAAGAGACGCCACAGACCCTTGAAGCACGGCGTGGTAATCTTCGCGACGTTCTCGCTGACCTTGATCTTCGGGGTGATGGTGCCGTCGGGATTCTCGACGCCGCTGAGCTTGTACACGCCGCCGAAGACCGGCTCGGGCGCGGCGGTGATCAGGCGCTCGCCCACGCCGAAGCTGTCGACGCACGCACCTTGTACCAGCATATCGCGTATAATGGTTTCATCAAGGGAGTTCGAGGCGCAGATCTTGCAGTCCGGGAAGCCGGCCTCGTCGAGCATCTTTCTCGCTTTGCGGGACAGGTAAGTGATGTCGCCGCTGTCGATGCGGATGCCCGCCGGACGGTACCCGCGCGGGACGACGACCTCGTTGAACACCTTGATGGCGTTGGGGACGCCCGACTTAAGCACATTGTAGGTGTCGACGAGGAGGGTGCACGACGAAGGATACTGCTCCGCGTACGCGCGGAAGGCGGAGAGCTCGTCGTCGAACAGCTGCACCCACGAGTGCGCCATCGTGCCGAGCGCCGGGATGCCGAAATCACGGTCGCAGATGGTGCAGGCCGTGCCGCAGCAGCCGCCGATGAAGGCGGCCCGCGCGCCGTAGATCGCGCCGTCAGGCCCCTGCGCGCGGCGCGAGCCGAATTCCATCACCGCGCGGCCCTGCGCGGCGCGGACGATGCGGTTCGCCTTCGTTGCGACGAGACTCTGATGATTGATCGCCAGAAGAAGCATTGTCTCGATGAGCTGCGCCTGAATAACGGGCCCGCGCACGGTGACGATCGGCTCGCCGGGGAAGATCGGCGTGCCCTCCGGTATCGCCCAGATGTCGCAGCTGAATTGGAAGTTCGCGAGATACTCGAGGAAGCCCTCGTTAAAGATCCCCGTCGAGCGCAGGTAATCGATGTCCTCCTGCGTAAACGTAAGATCGTTGAGGTAGTCGACGAGCTGCTGCACGCCGGCCATGATGGCGAAGCCGCCGCCGTTCGGCACACGGCGGAAGAACATGTCGAAGTAGGCGATCGTGTCCTTGTACCCGTTCGCGAGATAACCGTTGGCCATGGTCATCTCGTAGAAATCGGTCAGCATCGTCAGGTTTTTGCCGTCAAGCTTCTTTTCTGTCATAGATCGCATCTCCAAGCAAGTAGAGTGAGCCGCGGCGCCCCGACGCCGACCGCGCTCCTGGTTTCTTATTATTATATCAAATCACCGCGCGAAGCACAAACTTTTTTCTCCGGCTTTTCCGGCCTTTCCCCGCACCGTCATAAAAAATCTCCCTGTTTTCTTGAGTTTTTTCTGAAAAAACAGTATAATAAGCATAATAGAGGGGGAAGCCGGTTTTTCCGCGCGCTGTAGGACGCGGATATTTCCGGTGCAGCCGGAGAACGGGATGCTTTCGCTCATCGGTACGAGTACAATTCTGGGGAGTGATGCAATTTGAGGTTACGCAAGCAGGCCTTGGGCAACCGGAATCTGATCGGAGCCCGCGTTGAACAGGCTCGCAAGGAGCTTGGCATGAAGCAGAAGGAGCTTCTCGCGCAGCTTCAGGTCAACGGGGTCGACATGAACGCCTCCGCCCTCTCAAAACTGGAGGGGCAGGTGCGCTGCGTGAACGATTTCGAGCTTGCCGCGCTGGCCAAC
>CASFAA010000121.1 GCA_949292505.1 uncultured Oscillospiraceae bacterium | reverse complement strand
CCGCGGCGTCCTCCGGCGAGCCGCAGGACGAGCCGGAGACGGTGCGCGTCACCATCCCGGAGGGCTTCACGGTGCTGCAGATTTGCGAGCGCCTCGAGGCGAACGGGATCTGCTCCGGCGAAGCGTTCTTCGAGGTGTCGCAGTCGTACGAGCCGCGCTCGTTCACAATCCCGGACAACCCCGACCGCGCCTACAAAATGGAGGGCTACCTCTTTCCGGCGACGTACGAGTTCGAGGCCGGGAGCGACCCGACGGACGTCCTCATCGCGATGCTCAACGCCTACCGCGCGAACGCGGGCGATCTCACCGACGAAGAGCTGATCGTCGCCTCCATCGTGGAACGCGAGTCGCGCAGCGCGGAGAACGCCGCGCTGGTTGCTTCTGTCGTCTGGAACCGCCTCGAGGCCGGGATGATGCTGCAGATGGACTCGACGCGCGAGTATGTGAACGCCTCGGTGACGGATTCTCCGTACCTCTCGGACACGGAGCGCTTCGCCGCGCTCTATAATACCTATAAATGCGAGGCCCTGCCCGCCGGGCCGATCTGCTGCCCCGGCACGCGCGCGATGAACGCCGCACGGAATCCGGCGGACACGGACTACTATTATTTCTTCTTCGGAAACGACAACGAGAACCATTACAGCACGACGCTCGAGGAGCACGAGGCCGCGATGGCGGAGTACGGCGTCCAGTACGGCTGACGGGTTACGGCTCGAGGATGCCGATTTTCCGCAGCAGGAACTGGCCGTTCGTCGTCTTCGCAACGCCGTCGCGGCGCTTGTAGTCGAACTCGATCTCGTCCCCGTGATACGTCTCGCAGAAGCACGAGTTGACGACGCGCGGGGTCTCCTCCGCAAGACGGCAGATCTCGAGGTCGTGCGTCGTGATCATCCCGCTCACGCCGAGCGCTTCGAGCCGCCGCAGGACGGCCTGCGCCCCGACGAGGCGGTCGACGGAGTTCGTGCCGCGGAAAATCTCGTCGATGAGAAAGAGGACGGTCTTGTCCCGCTGCGCCGCGTCGAGGATGGACTTGACGCGCTGCAGCTCCGCGTAAAAGGTCGAGATCCGCCCGGAGAGGTCGTCGGTCAGGCGCATGGACGTCATCACGCGCATCGGCGAGACAGCGAGCGACCGCGCGCAGACAAAGCCGCCGGCGCGCGCGAGCACCATGTTGACGCCTACGGTGCGCAGGAAGGTCGTCTTGCCCGCCATGTTGGAGCCCGAGACGATGTGGATGCCGCCCGCGAGGTCGAAGCCGCTGCACACGCGCGCGTCGTTCGGGAGGAGCGGGTGGCCGAGCGCCTCGGCGCAAAAGACGCCCGTCCCCGGCGCGATCGACGGCAGGCAGACGCCCGTGCAGCAGCGCGGCAGGTTCGCGAGCGAGAGCAGGCTTTCGAGCTCGCCGAGCGCCTCAAACCACGCGGGCGACTGCGCGCCCCAGCGCCGCTTCCACCGGTCGAGGGCGGCGGCGTTCCACAGATCCCACAAAAACAGGCCGTTGAGGACGAAGCCGAGAATCGAGCCGTTTCCGAGGCCGACGCGCCGCGCGATTTTGGAGAGGCCGCGCAGCGGCTCGATCGCGCCGCCAAGCGTGCCGGACAGCTCGCGCAGCTTTTCGCATTCAAACGGCTCCCGCGCCGCCTTCTCCACCGGCGCGGCGCACGCGCTCACGCGCCGGGAGGCCGCCGCCGTCGACGCGAGGAAGGGCCGCACGCGCGGGAACGTGACGCCCCACACGGCGATCTGGACGACGAACAGCGCGCTGAACGCGGCGAGCGCCGCCGTCCCGTACGGCGCGGGGAGGAAAACGCCCAGGACGAGCGCCGCGCACGTCAGGAGGCGCAGCGCCCAGCACG
>CASFAA010000120.1 GCA_949292505.1 uncultured Oscillospiraceae bacterium | reverse complement strand
CCTCCGCGGGCGTCCAGGACGCGGCGGCGAGGCCCGTCCCGGAAAGCGCGGCGCTTTCCGCCTGCTCCGGCTCCGCGCCGCAGGAGGAACACAACAGCAGGCAGGCGGCAAGCAGGCTCAGCATCCGTCTTTTCATGATTTCTCCTTTCTTCCACGGGACAGGCGCAGCGCGAACAGCACGGCTGCGCCGGCGGCGGCAAGCGCGCCGGCGGCGAGCAGCAGCGGCATGGGGTCCATGCCTCCCGCGACGCGGATCTGCGTCATCACGTCCGCCTGCCCGATGACGTTCCCGGGCAGCCGGCTCGTCTGCGCGGCCAGAACCACGGCAAAGCACACGGCTGCCAGCGCCAGCAGGCCGGACGGCAGCGCCCAGCCGGAGCGCTTCTTTCCCCGCAGCGTCGCGCAGACGGCAGCGGCATAGTCGGCGGGCGGGCCGAGGCGCTCCGCCACGGCCTCCTCGCTCTCGCCGTGCTCGCGCGCGGACTCAAAAATTTCTCGCAGATCGCGCAGCACCTCCCGCTTCTGGCGGCGCGGCAGGCGAAGCGCCCTCTCTGTCTGACGAAGATACTCGTTCATACGGACTCCTCCTTTTCCCGGAAAGCGGAGACGAACTCTCCCACACAGGCGCTGTACGCGTCCCAGAACTGCAGCAGCTCCCGGAGCGTCTCCCTTCCCTGCTCCGTGAGCGCATACAGCTTTTTTGCCCCGCCGTTCGCGGCGGCCGGGGCAAGGCGGCATTGAATCAGCCCCGCCCCCTGCAGGCGGTACAGAATGGGATAGACCGTCCCCTCCTTCGCCCAGCCCAGCACGGCGCTGCGGCGGTTCAGTTCCTCCAGAATGGCGTAGCCGTACGTCTCCCCCCTGCCGATGAGGCAGAGCAGGATCATTTCCAGCGATCCCTTCTTGAATTGCTGCACATAGCGCGGATCCATAGCCTCCTCCTTTGCTTCACTATTTAGTATTGCTAATGGTATGGATAGGATACCACTTCCCCGCCCTGCTGTCAAGAAGCACTTTACAGGCGCGGGGAAATCTGCTAGAATAAAGGCAGCGCCGCCGGAGCATTGGCGCGCCAAATACGAAGGAAAGGGAAAGGGAACCGTCGATTATGCGCAACATCTGAACGAAAACGCACAACACCTGATTTTTGCTTCGGGAGGGCGCTCTTTGCGCTCTGTTTTGTGTTGCCGTTCGGGATGCGCGCGATCGCGGGCCGTCTTTCCCTGTTTTGCTATAGGGGACGGTCTGTCCTCCGCTGCCCGCCGCACAAAACCCTCCCGCTGAAACGGAGGGATTTTTTATGCCCATTTACCTTGAAACCACGGCTCTCACGCAGTACGCGGGGGAACGGCTTCTGTTTCAGACGGAGCCGCTGACGATCTACGAAGGCGACCGCATCGGCCTCGTCGGCCCGAACGGGAGCGGCAAGTCGACGCTCCTCTCCATCCTCTCGGGACGCCTTCGCCCCGACGAGGGCACGGTGCGCGCCCGCTGCCCCATCGCCTTTTTTGTCCAGCTCGGCGCGGAGGGCGGCTCCCCCGACGCCGAATCGCTCAGCCGCTTCGGCCTGCGCGGCGTCACGGCGCCCGCGCCGTGCATGAGCGGCGGGGAGCAGTCCCGCCGCAAGCTGGCGGCGTCCCTCGGACGGAAAGCGCCGCTGCTCTTTGCCGACGAGCCGACCTCGAACCTCGATTTTGAGGGCGTGGAGCTGTTCTGCCGCCAGATGGAGCGGCAGGACACGTTCGTCCTTGTGAGCCACGACCGCGCCGTCCTCGACCGCCTCTGCACGCAGATCTGGGAGCTGCGCGAGGGAAAGCTGTTTCGCTTCGAGGGCGGCTTCACGGCCTTCGAGCGCCAGAAGGAGGAGGAGCTTTCCCGCCGCCGCTTTGAGGCGGCTGCGTACGAGAAGGAAAAGGCCCGCCTCGAGCGCTCCATGCAGTCGCTGCGGGAAAAGCAGGCCGCCGTCCGGCGCGCGCCCTCGCGCATGGGAAACTCGGAGACGCGCCTGCACAAGCGCAGCGAGACGGACACGCAGGGAAAGCTCGCCCAGGGGCGCAAGGCCATCGAATCACGGCTCGCGCGTCTCGAGAAAAAGGAAGCGCCGCGCGATCCGGAAGCCGTCCACTTCGATTTTTCGCTGACGAACCCGCCGGAAAACAAGGTGATTCTGCGCGCGGAGCACCTCTCGCTCTCCGCCGGAGGCAAGGTCCTCCTCGAGGACGCGACCCTCGAGCTGAAAAGAGGGACGCACGCGCTGCTGCTCGGCCCGAACGGCTGCGGCAAGACGACGCTCATGGACGCTCTGGCCCGTGCGATCGAAGCGGGAGACCCGCGGATCTTCGCCGCGCCGAAGCTGCGTGCCGGATATTTCCGCCAGTCCCTCCAAAATCTTGACCCGGAAAAGACGGTGCTGGAAAACGCCATGCGCGAGGCGGTGCAGAGCGAGGCGGCGGTGCGCTCCCTGCTCGCGCGGCTGCTGTTCCGGCGGGAGGACGTTTTCCGCCCGGTGGCGGTGCTCAGCGGCGGGGAACGCGTCAAGCTCTCCTTCGCGTGCCTGCTCGTCTCCCCTGTGAACTTTCTCCTGCTCGACGAGCCGACCAACTACCTCGACATGGACTCCCTCGACGCCCTGCGGGAAACCCTCGAGCAGTACGAAGGCGCGTTCCTGCTCGTGACGCACGACCGCCGCTTTGCCGACGCCCTCGCGTACGAGACATTTGCCTTCGAGGACAAAAAGCTCGTGCGGTACGAGGGCGGCCCCTCCGCCGTCGATCGCGCGAAGGCCGCGCCGAAAACGCCCGCCGCGCCGGTGAACCGCCAGCTGCTGGAACTTCGCCTCGCGGAGGTGATCTCCCGCCTCTCCCTCCCGAACTGTCCCGACAAGGAGGCTCTGGAGCAGGAATTTCAGGAACTTCTGCGGCGCAAGCGCGAGGGGATGGGCGGGAAATAACCGCCCTTCCTTGCCATTTCCCCGCGAAAGGAGTAGAATAAAAGGAACGGAAAACCATATACCGCAAGAAATTTGACGACGGAGGGACCGGAAATGAGAGCGGAAAGAATCTGGATGGCCTACAAACCGGGGAAGCCCATACGATATGCAGCCGCCATTTTTGGATGGCTCATCGGGATGCATCTCTTTGCGCCGCTCTTTTTCCTCTGTGCTTTGCTGCT
>CASFAA010000119.1 GCA_949292505.1 uncultured Oscillospiraceae bacterium | reverse complement strand
GGGAGCTGCTTTCGAGGAATCCTTCGCCGTTTTCCATCCCGTGGGACACCCCGCTGAGGTGGTATGCGGATGAGGAGTGTGCGAGGGAGGAGACGGAGAGGGTGCTGCGGGGGTTTTGACGGTGAGGAAGAATAACTCCCGGTTTTCTGCGAGTTGGGAAACCTCCCTCAGAACGAGGGAGGTTTAAAGAACGGCGCTCACGGGAGCTGCGAGCCTCTGTTTTTCCCGCGCAGTAAGAGGGCAGCAACCCTCATCAGACAATTGACCACCGTGTGGTCAATTGTAAGCTTCCGTCCCTCGTGGGGGAAGCCAAGGACTGCCGAGACGCCGCTTCGCGCCGCGCCAACCGTGAGCCTTCGGAAGCATCCCCCTGGCGCTTCGCGCCACCCCCCTTCCACCAAAAAAGAGGGTCAAACACGGCAGCTGATCTTCTCCCCACAAATTTCCTCCCTCTCCTCATTGACAATTCACTCGAACAGATGTATCATAATACCAGAACATACGTTTCTGGGGTGAGGGTATTGATGACGGTGATGGAGAAGCTGAGCATATTGACGGACGCGGCGAAGTATGACGCGGCGTGCACGTCGAGCGGGCTGGACAGGAGCGCGCGGGCGGGGACGATTGGGAACGCGACGGCGTGCGGCATCTGCCACAGCTTCGCGGCGGACGGGCGGTGCATCACGCTGTTAAAGGTGCTGCTCTCGAACAGCTGCGTGTTCGACTGCCAATACTGCGTCAACCGCGTCTCGCGGGACACGCCGCGCGCGACGTTCACGCCGGAGGAGCTTGCGGAGCTGACGATAAGCTTTTACCGGCGCAACTACATCGAGGGGCTTTTCCTGAGCAGCGGCGTGCTGCGCAATCCCGACTACACCTGCGAGCAGATGATCCGCACGCTCGAGCTGCTGCGCGTGCGGTACCGCTTCGGCGGGTACATCCACGCGAAGGCGATTCCCGGCGCGGACCCGCGGCTCATTGAGCGCCTCGGCCTCCTCGCCGACCGCATGAGCGTCAACATCGAGCTGCCCTCGCAGGAGAGCCTGCGCCTCCTCGCGCCGGACAAAAGCAAGACCTCGATTCTCACGCCGATGGGCTACATCTCCGGGCGGATTGCGGAATCGAAGCACGACCTCGCGGTGTACCGCCACGCGCCGCGCTTCGCCCCGGCGGGGCAGAGCACGCAGATGATTGTCGGGGCGACGCCGGAGAACGACCGGCACATTCTCTCCCTCGCGGAGGGGCTGTATCGCCGGTACGGGCTCAAGCGCGTCTTTTACTCGGCGTATCTGCCCGTCACGGAGAACGCGCTCCTCCCCCCGCCGGGGACGAAGCCGCCCCTCCTGCGGGAGCACAGGCTGTATCAGGCGGACTGGCTGCTGCGGTACTACGGCTTTTCGGCGGACGAGCTTCTCGACGGGGAGCATCCCGACCTGAACCCGCTCGTCGACCCGAAATGCGGCTGGGCGCTCCGGCACATGGAGCTGTTCCCGGTGGAGGCGAACAAGGCCCCGTACGAGCTGCTGCTGCGCGTGCCGGGCGTCGGGGTCAAGAGCGCGCGGCGCATCGTGCGGGCGCGGCGCGCGGGGACGCTCGACTTCGCGGCGCTCAAAACGCTCGGCGTCGTCCTCAAGCGGGCGCAGTATTTTCTGACGTGCGGCGGCAAAATGACGCCCGGCCTGCGCGTCACGCCGGAGAGCGCGCTGCGGGCCCTCGCGGAGCCGGAGGGGCTTCGCCTCCTCGAGGAGACGCCGGAGCAGCTCTCGTTTTTCGGCGCGCCCGCCGCGCGCCTGCCCGGAAAGGAGGAATTCCATGCAGCCGCGCTTCCCCGCCTCGCCTAAGGCGTACCGCTACGACGGCACGTTCGGCGGCTTTCTCTGCTGCGTCTTCGAGAGCTTTCTCAAAAAGGAGACGCCCGCGGCCATCCTCCCCGAGGACGGGCCGTACAGCCTCTACCCGGAAAAGAGCGTCGAGACGGACGACGCCCGCGCGGGGCGGGTCTGGCGCGCGCTGCCCGTGCGCGTCTCGCGGGAGGCGGCGGAGCTTTCGCGCGACGTCTTCCTGACGTGCCTGTGCGGGAAGGAGCTGCCGCTCCTGCGCGTCCTGCAGGAGGGGTTTTTCTCGGGAGGACGCGTCCTGTCCGCCCTTGCCGACCGCGACGTCGCCCTCCTCACGAAGGCGGTGGGTCATCTGCGCAGCGAGGCCCATCTGCTCACGGGCTTCGCGCGGTTTTCCGACTACGGGGGCGAGCTCGTCTCCGTCGTCACGCCGAAGAATCTCGTCCTGCCGTTTCTCGCGCGCCATTTCGTCTCCCGGATGCCGGACGAGACCTTCCTCATCTGGGACAAGACGCACCGCGAGGCGGTCTCCTGGCGGGAGCGCCGCCTCTCCTTCTTCCCGCTCGAGCGCCTCGAGCTGCCGCCTCCCGACGCGGCGGAAGCAGAGTGCCGCGCCCTGTGGAAGCGCTTCTACGACACGATTGCGATAGAGAGCCGGTACAATCCCCGCTGCCGGATGTCGCATATGCCGAAACGCTATTGGGAAAACATGACGGAGTTCCAGGAGCCGTCCTCCCCGCCGCTTGACAAAGCGCCCTTCGCGCCGTATCATGAGGAAAACCGCCTTCCGCCGGAAAGCGGAAAGCGAACGCAAGACCGCAAAGAAGGGAGCGAACTGCGCGCATGAACCACCCTCTTCCCGCCTCCGGGGACGTCTGCCGCTTTGCGGGCGTCATCTTCGACCTCGACGGCACGCTCCTCGACTCGATGGACGTCTGGAGCCGCATCGACGAGGAATTTCTGGCCGACTACGGGATAGCCGTCCCGCCCGACTACATGGCGGCGTGCGGAGCGCTGAGCTTCCGCGAGACGGCGGAGTACACCATCGCGCGGTTCTCGCTGCCCGCCCGTCCCGAGGAGCTGATGCAGCGCTGGCTCGACATGGCGCGCGAGGAATACGCCTGCCGCGTCCCGCTCAAGCCGGGGGCGCGCGCGCTCCTCGAGAAGCTCAAGGCGTCCGGGGTTCGTCTCGCGGCGGCGACGGCCTCCCGCCGGGAGCACTTCGAGCCGTGTCTCGCGCGCTGCGGGGTGCTTTCTCTGTTCGACGCGCTCGTCACGACGGAGGACGCGGGCTGCGGCAAGAATTCGCCGGACGTGTTCGTCCTCACGGCAGAGCGGCTCGGTCTTTCTCCGGAGCGCTGCGCGGTCTTCGAGGACGCCTGTCCCGCGGCGAAAAGCGCCGCCGCGGCAGGCTGCACGCCCTTCGGCGTCTACGACCGCCATTCCGCGGGCAGCCGGGACGAAATGGAACGGATTTGCAGGGGGTATTTTGAGAGTCTGGAGGAGGCGTGCGTGTCGGGGCTGGTGTGGGAGTGTGAGTGACCGGCGATGTGCGGAGGAGGTGTCGCTTATGTGTAACCTGAGCAAGGGCATCAAGGACAGCGGAATTGCCATCGGGCGCGAGGAAGGACTCGAGGAAGGCCAGGAGCTGGAGAAGAAGGCCACGGCGCGCAGGCTTCGGAAAATGGGGATGCCGTTGGAGCTGATTGCGCAGTCTGTGGAGCGCGGCGAGGAAACCGTGCTCAAGTGGCTCTCCGAGGAGGAAACGACCGGCTGAAGACAACGCCGGTGCGGCAGGATGAATAAATACGGCGAGCGCCGCGGGATGCTTCCCGCGGCGCTCGTTTTTGGCTGTTTTGGGTATCACAGAGAATCGGATGGTTTTTCGGAGGTGGTGGGGCTGGGTGTGAGTCGTTGGCTTTTGAATCGGGGGCTTTGATTGCAGGAATTTACTGCTGTGTGAATCGTTCGGGAAAAGACGCTTCGCTGTTTTCCCTCAGCTTTTTCAGGGCTGCGCCCTGCGGGGGTACGAAGGGGTACGCGGCCTTTTGAAAAAGGCCTGGCGAAAACTTCACTTTCCCAGTCGTTAGCTCTTTCTTCCTGCCAGCTGCTGCGCCAGCTCCCGCAGCCCGCCCGCTTCCCCGCCGAACACCTCCAGCGCGGCGACGGCCTTCTCCGTCAACCGGTTCGCTTCTCTCTCCGCTTCCCCGACGCCGAGCAGCGAGACGTACGTCGCCTTATCTCTCTCCATATCGCTGCGCACCGGTTTGCCGAGCGCTTCCGCTGTGCCCGTCACGTCGAGAATGTCGTCCACAATCTGGAACGCGAGGCCAATCGCGCCCGCGTATTCCGTCGCGGCGGCAAGGCGCTCCGGCGTGCAGCCGCCGAGGATGCAGCCCATGCGCGCCGCCGCCCGGATGAGCGCGCCGGTCTTGCATTCGTCCATTTTTCTCAGCTCGTCCAGCGAGACGCCTCTCCCCTCGCTGCTCAGGTCAATCTGCTGGCCGCCCACCATGCCGTGCGCGCCCGCCGCCTTCGCGAGCTCCCAGGACGCCGAGAGCGCCCGCTGCGCGCCGACGACCGCCGCGTATTCCGGGTTCGCCGCCGTCTCGAACGCCATCGTGAGCAGCGCGTCCCCCGCGAGGAGGGCCGTCGCTTCGCCGTAGACCCTGTGGCACGACGCGCGGCCGCGTCTCATGTCGTCGTCGTCCATGCACGGGAGGTCGTCGTGAATCAGCGAATAGGTGTGGATCATCTCGAGCGCGCACGCCCACGGCAGCACGCCGTACGGGTCCCCGCCGCACAGACGGCAGAACTCCATCAGGAGCAGCGGACGAATCCGCTTTCCCCCGCCCAGAAGGCTGTACCGCATCGCGTCCACCACGCCGGCGTACAGCTCGCCGCCCACCGGCGGAAGCAGCCGCTCGAGCTCCTGCTCCACCCGGCTTCTGTAGTCCTCCTGCCATCCGTTCATACGGCATCCTCCTCCGGCGCAAGCTCCTCAATTTTCGTCTCCGCCTGCCGCAGCGCTTCATAGCAGCGCCCGGCGAGCGCCGTGCCCTCCTCGAAGAGCTTGATAGACTCCTCGAGCGGCTCCTTCCCCGCCTCGAGCTTCGCCACAATCTCCGCAAGCCGGTTCATCGAGTCCTCAAACGACATCTTATTTTCCGCCATCGCCGGATTCTCCTTTCGCTTCTGTCTCTGTTGCCTCCGCCCGGCAGCGAACGCTTCCGTCCGCAAACCGGAGCGAAAACGCCTCCCCCGGCGCGAGGGCTGCCGCCGAGGAGACGACCTCCCCTCCGCGCGAGGCTATCGCGTATCCGCGCGCGAGCACCGAGAGCGGGCTGAGCGCGTCCAGTCTGCCGCAAAGCGCCGCGAGACGCGCTTTTTCCGCCTCGGTACGGCCTCCCTGCGCCCGCAGGAGCCGCTCCCGGAGCCCGTCGAGCTGCGTCCTTCGCGTTTCCGTCAGGGAGAGCGGGTCGCGCAGCGCGCGGCAGGCCGTCAGCGCGTCGATGCGCTGCGTCCATGCGCTGAGCCTCGCCCGCAGCAGCGACGAAAGCCTGTCCCGCTGATAGGAAAGCGCCGCAGCCGTCTCCGCCCGGTCCGGCACGGCGAGCTCCGCCGCCGCCGAGGGCGTCGGGGCTCTGAGGTCCGCCGCGAAATCGCAGATGGTGAAGTCCGTCTCGTGGCCGACGGCGGAAATCACCGGAATCCGCGAGGCCGCGACCGCCCGCGCGACGATCTCCTCGTTGAACGCCCAGAGGTCCTCCATCGAGCCGCCGCCGCGGCCAATCAGGATGACGTCCGCCGCGTCCTGCTCGTTCATCCGCCGCACTGCCGCCGCGAGCTGCGGCGCCGCCGCCTCGCCCTGCACCTGCACGGGCGCAAAGACGATTTTCGCCAGCGGCCACCGGCGCGAGAGGATGTTCACCATATCGTGCACGGCCGCGCCCGTCGGCGACGTGATGACGCCCACGCGCTCCGGGTACGGCGGCAGCGGGCGCTTTCTCGCCGCGTCGAACAGCCCTTCCTTCTGCAATCGCTGCTTGAGCTGCTCGAACGCGAGCGTCAGCGCGCCGACGCCGTCGGGCTGCAGCTCCTCGACGTAGAGCTGGTACTGGCCGGACGGCTCGTACAAACTCACCCGCCCGCGGGCGAGCACCTTCATCCCGTCCTCGGGCGAGAAGCGCAGGCGGGACGCGTTTCTCGAAAACATCACGGCGCGCAGCACCGCCCGCTCGTCCTTGAGCGAGAAGTACAGGTGGCCGGATTTGTAGTGGTTCGTGAAGTTGGAGATTTCGCCCGTCACCAGCACCTGCGAGAGGCGCGGGTCCTCCTCCAGCTTTGCTTTGAGGTACGCCGTCAGCTGGCCGACGGTCAGAGCGCGCAGTCCTGTCACCATGGCGTTCCCTCCCCGTGCGCGGCGAGCACCGCGACGCCTGCCGCGTTGTCCGCGGAGAAGGCCGGGTCGGCGAAATACGCCCCGTACTTTCTCCCGAGGCGATCTTTCAGAATCGAATTGCTCATCACGCCTCCCGCGAACAGGACGGGCAGCTCCCCGTACCGCTCGAGCAGCGCCGCCGCCATCGCGTCGAGCGCCGCCTCAATCGCCGTGAGGCAGTAGAGCGCGACGTCCTCCTTCGGCGCGCCGCTTCTCACCATCGCCTCGCACCGGTTCTGCACGCCGGAAAGCGAGCAGTCCGCCCCCTTCATCGACGGGCGGACGCGAAAATTCGCCTTCGACCCGAGCGCCAGCCGCTCGAGCTCGCGCCCCGCGGGAAACGGCAGGCCGAGCAGCCCGCCGACCCGGTCGACCGCCTGCCCCGCCTTGAGGTCGAGCGAGGAGGCCGCGAGCGTCAGCGAAAAGCCGCCCGCGCCGTCCGGCTCGGAGAGCAGCGCCTCCGTCGTCCCGCCCGAGACGTGAAACGCGAGAAACCGCCGCCCGAACAGCGGCAGCTGCCCGGCGGAATAAAGCGCCGCCGCGACGTGGCCGTCCTGATGCGAGAACGTCCGGCACGGCACGCCGAGCGCCGCCGCAATCGATCGCGCCGTCCCGAGGCCGACCGTGAAGCACGGCATATACGAGCCCTCCTGCGAGCGCGGCCTCGCGGACACGCCCACGGCCTCCACCGGGCCGGGGCTCTCCGCAAAGAGTTCCTCGAGCAGCGGGGGCAGCTGCTGCGTGTGATGGAAGACGGCGTCGCTCTGGCGCAGGCCGAGCTGCCCCTCCCGCACCGGCAGGAGCCGTTTTTTCTGGACGACGCGCCCGTCCTCCCACAGCGAGCAGGAGGTCGTGTAGTTGCTCGTGTCGACGCCGAGAACCCTACGCATCGGCGGTCCCGTCCTCCGGGGCGGCGTCTGCCGGGTCCGCGGCGTCTGTCTTCGGCTTGTCCGCGCATTCGCGGGCGACGGAGCCGAGGACGCCGTTCACGAACGGGGCGTCCTCCTCCCCGCCGTACTTCTTCGCGAGCTCAACGGCCTCGTTGATCGACACGCTCACCGGGATGTCCTTCTCAAAGAGGAGCTCGTAAATGGCGAGGCGCAGCACGGCGAGGGAGACCTTCGACAGGCGGTGCAGCTTCCAGCCGCGGCTGTTCTTGGAGATTCGTTCGTCGAGCTCGGGCAGATGCGCCTCCGCGCCGATCGCCAGCCGCACGGCAAATTCGTCGAGCGGCTTTTCCGTCACCGCCTCCGCGACGTCGATGATCTGCTCCATCGTGTCGCGGCTGAAGCTTTGCTCGAACAGCAGGATGAACGCCTGCTGCCGCGCTTCCCTTCGTTTCATAGTGGTTCCCCCGTTCCTTCTCAAGTATCAGTCATTCTTCCCGCCGGGACGCAGAAAAATGCCCCCCACGTCTTGTGGAGGGCATTTCATCCTTTCGTCGGTACGCGTGCGCGGGCGGAAATGGATTGTCAAGCTTCCACGCCTCCCATTATAGCATGATTCGCGCTTTGTTGCAACGCCGTATTCCGCACAATCCGCGCCGCGTTCCGCCGCAGGTTCAGGCACATTCGACGATTTTTATCCTGTCGTAGCTCACGCCCGACTGCCCCGCGACGATGTCCTTGATGACGATGGCGTTGCTCTGGTTCGACTCGCTCGTCTGCACGACGACGGTGCACTCCCCGTTCTGCAGGAAGGCCACGCAGTCCGCGAAGCCCTTCGCCTTCACGAGGTTCTCGATGTTGTTCTCCTGCAGGACGGTCTGCGCGATGACCGCCGCCTGCGAGACGGCCTCCTTCTTCGCCTCCTCGCTGGCCTTCGCGTCCTGCAGCACGTCCTCGAGGAGCTCTATCGCCTCGTCTCTGGCCTGCTGGCGGGCAAGGCGCGTCTCGGAGAAGTATTCCCCGGCGGATTTCGGCTCCGCGCTGTCCGCCGCTTCGCTCGCCGCGCCGCTCGAGGCGGAGGACGCGGGCCGGGAGGACTCCGCCGACGCGTTGACCAGCTGCGCCTCCCCGACCGATTTTTCAGACGCGCCCGTCCCGGCGGAGACGAGCTGGTTCTCCCCCGTGAACTGCCAGTTCAGGTACACCGCCGCGCCGAGCGCCACCACGAGCGCCGCCAACACCAACTGCCGTTTTCCAAATGCCATGCTGCTTCATCCTCCCGTTTCCTCTATGATTTCGATGGCAGGACGCACACGCGCGCCGACGAGACGTCGAGCGCGGTCGTCACCGCCTGGGTAATCCGCTCCCGGACGGCGGGGTCGCCGCCTCCCGGGCACACGACGACGACGCCCCGCACGACGGGCTGCAGCTCCAGAAGCGGCAGCGCCTGCTCGGAGCCGTCCGAGCCGCGCACGGAAAAGTACGTCGTCTCATTCTCGCCGTCCTCCGCCTCGCTCTGGACACGGTTGGAGCTGCGCTCCTCCGTGGCATAGATCTGTTCGCTGGAGCGGTCGAGGGTGACGAGCACCTGCGCGTCCCCCGCGCCCTCCATCGAGGAGATGAGCGCCGCGAGGCTCTCCTCGAGCCCGGCGGCGTACGCCGCGGACGTCTGCGCCGCCTCCTCCCCGGTATTCTCCGCGGCCTCCTCCTTCCCTCCGCCGGAAAAGAAGCCGGAGAGGAAAATCAGGAGGATGCCGAGGACTCCCGCGAGGAGAATCCACCGCCGCGCCCGCGGATTCTCCAGAAGCTGCCCGAAAAAGCCTCCTTCCCCGCGTTCCGCGCTTTCCCTATGCTGTGTCATCCGCAGTCACCTCCGCTTGAAGTCCCAGCGTCCCGGAGAGGACGCCGGCGGCGCGGCCGCACAGCGAGGCACAGTCCGCGGGAAGCGTCACTGCGACCTTGCTTATACATATGCTGCCCCCCTCCCCCGTATTCACAACGACCTCGACCTGCCCGGCGGGAATTCCCTCCCGCGCGAGCTCTGCCGCCACGAGCGAGCGGACGCTCTGCGCGACGGCCTCCTCCTCCTGGCGCCGCACCGTTTCCTCGAGCGCCGTGCTTTCCTCCTGCTGCTCCGCCGCCGGAAAGAGGAACGAAAAATCCGGCGCGGCCTCGAAAAGCGGCGTGAGGAACGACGCCAGGAGAAACGCGCCCGCCGTGAGCTCCGCCATCCGCCGCAGCGCGCCCTCCGGGAGGAAGTGCTGCAGAAGCGAGACGGCGAGCACGGCGAGGCAGACGCAGGCTGTCCACTGCTGCACGGCGCTCATGCGCTCCCACCTCCCAGAAGAACAATCGCGACGGACGAGACCGTCATCATCAGCATGGAGCAGAGCAGAATCGAGAGGAGCAGCCCCGCGGCCTTCCCCGCCGCCGTGAGGACGGCGGCAAGCTCCTTCTGTCCGAGCGCCTCCCCCGCCGCGGCGCAGCCAAGCATCACGAGCTGCCAGAACAGGCACTGCAGCACGGCGGGGAGAAACAGCACGCCCTCCGCGAGGAGGAGGAAGGCCGTCACGCCCGACTTGAGCACGCCGACGCAGCCGCTCACGGTGCGCAGCGCGTCGCCGAGCGCTCCGCCGACGACGGGCACGAAGCTCGAGACGGCGAACTTGACCGCCCGCGAGGCCGCCGTGTCCGCCGAGGCCGCGACGATGCTGTGCACCGTCAGGACGCCGGTATAGAGCGTCATCCCGAGGCCGAGGAGCCATTTCACCGCCTTCGCGAACAGCTCGCAGAGCGGCCCAAGGCGCACCGCCGGACAGACCGCGGCGACCATCGAGAGGGCGAGGAAGCAGCGCAGCAGCGGGACGAGCACATAGGCCGAGAGGAGCGACACGGCGTTCCCGGCGGCGGCTGTGAGCGTCTCCCAGGACGCGGCCTTCGCCGGCTCCCCGCCCGCGAGGAGCACCCCGGCCATGACAGGCACGGTGGCGAGCTGAAAATCGGAGGCGGCCTTCACGACGTTCCCGGCGTACTCGACGCACGCGGCGACGGGCCGCACGGCGAGCGCCGCCGCGCACAGCGTCCCGGCGAGGCCCGCCGCCTGCCCGAGCTGGCGCTCGGCAAGGGTGAGGCGCATCCCGCCGAGGAGCGCGCAGAGGACGAGCACCGCGAGGAGGGACGCGCCGGCGCGCCGCGGGCCCTCCGCCGCCTCCCCGGCCTCC
>CASFAA010000118.1 GCA_949292505.1 uncultured Oscillospiraceae bacterium | reverse complement strand
ATCGCCTTTTTCCCAAGAACAGCGCCGAGGATGCTGCCGGCGGAAGCCGCCGTGCAGTCGCTGTCGAGTCCCATCGCGACCGTCTGCGACAGGCCGCGCACGAGATCCCCGCGCGCAAGCGCCAGGCCGAACACCACAAGGCACAGGTTGTTGTTCGTGTGCACAATGTGCATCCCCGGGAAGCGCTCGTCGACCAGGCGGCGCGCGTCGTAGCAGTCGCGCACCTCCCCGCAGTGCGACAGCGCCCACTCCACGTCACGGTGCAGCAGGCAATCCTTCGGAATCTCCGTGAGCGCAATCCGCACGGCGTCGAGCGGATCGCTGACGGCAAAGGCGGCGCTCTGGGCCGCGGCGAGGAACATTTCGCCGTAAATGCCGTTGCGGCGGTGGCTCAGCCGCGCGTCGCGCCACGCCATGGAAGCGGCGCGCTCCGGGTCGCCCGCCGCCGCCCAGCCGAAGCCGTCGGAGCGGATGGCCGCGCCGATCCACTGGCGGAACGGGTTGTCCTTCTCGGCGGCTTCGAGCGCCGGGACGCCCGCGCGCAGGTTGTTGAGCGCAATCTCCTCGGCCGTGCACGCGAAGGGCAGGTATTTCACCCACGCGCGCCCCACGTCCTCCGTCGTGAAATCAGGCCCGTACTCCTCGAGAATCAGCAGGGCCAGCTGCGTGTACGTCAGATCGTCGTCGACCGGGGCGCTGTGCATCTCATGCTTCTGGTACGAATGGCGGTACGCCCCGTAGAAATTCTTCACCTCGGGCATCTGCGCCTGCTCCCAGTAGTCGACCGGCGGGAACTGCTTGCCCGTGTACGCGCACCACTCGCGCATGCTTTCTACGGTCGCCCCCTCAACCGGGACGCCCAGCAGGCAGCCCGCGGTGCGCGCAATCAGAGCGCCCTCGAGCTTGTCGAGCAGCACATCCTCCGGCGGCAGCGCGTCCCACAGGCGGCGCGGCCCTTCCGTGCGCAGCGCGCGGATCTGCGCGAGATCGTCCGGCTCGTTTCGCAGAAGCTCGGGGTCGTCGGGGATATTCTGCAGATCGCGGATGGCTGCGCGCACCTGGGCGGTCAGCTCCCGGATACGGGCCGCCGCCTGGTCCGGCGCACCCTGCTCGCATTTGAGCCGCGCATATTCGCACAGCTCCAGACGCATGGCCTCCAGTTCGGAAAAATCAGGATACTGTACCACGCTGTTCATGTTGTCCTCTCCTTTCTGATGGGAAAAAGCCGGCTTGCATTTCGCCTCTCTTTCCTCTACAATAGAATGAGAAATGCAAAAAATCTACCCGATTTCAGGTGAAAAGTATGCAGTTTCAATCAATCGCATTGTCTCAGCCCCTGGAGGTTGTCTTTGAACCCACCCACTTTCCTCCCGATTTCCCGTTCGTGCTCTGGCCCACCGGCCGCCCGGGCGAGCTGCGGGAGAAGGCGGCCTACCTGCACTACCACAACGAGCTGGAGATCGGCTGGTGCGTCAGCGGAAGCGGCGTCTTTTTCGTGGAGGAAAAGGTCATCCCCTTCCGCGCGCCGTGCGTTTCCCTCATCTACGGCGGGCAGATCCACATTGCGCAGAGCAGCCCCGGCGAGGGCGCGCAGTGGTACTTTGTCAACACGGACGCGCGCGCGCTCGGCCTCGGGGACTTCCCCGGCCATACGGCCGCGCCCGTGATTGCGGCGGACGAGCCGGGCGGGCAGGAGCTCGCGGCGCTCGCGGAGCTGCTCGTCGAAGAGCTGCGCGGCGGCGCGCCGGACGCCGGGCGCTGTGCGCAGGGGCTTGTGCAGGCCATGCTGTGCCGCCATGCCCGCCTCGGCGGCGGCGCGCCCGGCTCGTCCTGGCGCATCGCGGAGATCTCCCCCGCCGTCTCGTACCTTGCCAACCACTACGCGGAGCCGTGCAGCGTCGCGCTGCTCGCCCGGCTGTGCGGCTTCAGCGAGGCGACGCTCCGGCGCAAATTCCGGCAGGCGGTGGGCTGCGCGCCGCTGGAATACCTGCACCGCATCCGCGTGGAGGCGGCGTCCGCCATGCTGCGCTCGGAGAACAAGACCGTCCTCGAGATCTGCGAACAGGTCGGCTACTCCTCGCCGTCGAGCTTCAACCGGGAATTCCG
>CASFAA010000117.1 GCA_949292505.1 uncultured Oscillospiraceae bacterium | reverse complement strand
ATTCAACGGCGTGAAGCATTCATTGCCGGGCAGCGGCCCGCCAATGAACGCTTCACCAGCTGACTCGAATCTGTCACGCGCAGATTTGGAGGTCGACGTATACGTCCGCCTTTCCCAGCGCGCAGTTCCCCAGGGAAGCGTACTTAGTCGCCTTGTTGAGGCGGCAAGGAAAAGCCGCCTGGTGCTTCCTCCGAAAGTTATGTTCGCGGCCGGACAGATACGTCTCATGAGTGCGGGGGAAGTCTTCCTGACCGGATCCATGTTGGCGAGAGCAGAAGGTCAGCTGCGTGGCCCCCTCTTACCTTCTCCGACAAATGACGGTTGCGTCCCGTCATTTGTCGAATAAGAGGAACCGAGAAGGAAAGAAGACGTTTGGCTTCCGAAGTCTGTGGATGCTGCTTTGTAAAGAAGTTATGTTTTCGCGTCAGCTCGCAGCGGCTCTCTCGAACTGAGGGAGGCAATTTGGCTCGCTGCGAGCATGGAACCTGCTTCCACCGAGGGAAAAAAAGAGCGATCCTCCGGTGCGCCACAGCTCCGCACCGGGCCGCTGAAACGTCAATTTCCGGTGCCGCGCACCGCAAATTGATGTTTCAGACGCCGCAGCGCCCACGGCGCTGCGGCACAGTTTCACATGAAACATTTTAAAAAAACGCTGCCCCGGCAAATAGCCGGGACCGCGGTTTTCCTACATGCCTCCCGCTCTCAGAGCGGGCTTTTTTTGATCTTCCCTCCCTGCCGCGGGTAAGCCTTCGGCGTGGGGCGGGATTTGCGGACGAGGGCGAGGGCGCGGCGGTCGCCGCCGGGGAGGGCGTAGGTCTCGACGCGCTCGACCTTGCCGCCGAGGACGCTGATTGCTTTCCGCGCGAGGGGAAGCTCCTCCTCCATCTGCGGGCCTTTGAACGCGGCGAAGACGCCGCCCGTCCTCACAAACGGGAGGCAATACTCCGAGAGGACGTTCATCCCGGCGACGGCGCGGGCCGTCGCGCAGTCAAAGCGTTCGCGGAGCGCCGGGTCGCGTCCGCCGTCCTCCGCGCGGGCGTGGACAAGCGCGGCCTCGATTCCGAGCGCGGCGCAGACCGTCTCGAGGAAGGTCAGGCGCTTTTGCAGGCTGTCGAGGAGCGTCAGCCGCAGGTCGGGACAAAGGAGCTTCCACACGACGCCGGGGAAGCCCGCGCCGGTACCGACGTCAATCACGCTTCCCGTGGGGCGGGCGAGCCGCAGCGCGAGAGCGCTGTCGAGGAAATGCTTGACGAGAATCCCCTCGTCGTCCGTGATGGCGGTGAGGTTCATTTTCTCGTTCCACTCCTGCAGAAGGCGCGCGTACTGCTCGAGCGCGGCGGCCTGCTCCGCCGTGACGGCGATCTCCTGCGCCGCAAAGAGAGCGCGGAGCTGTTCCTGAAACGGGGTCATTGCGCGTCCTCCCCCTCTCCCCCGCGCTGCGCGAGCCAAATGAGCAGCACGGAAATATCCGCCGGACTGACGCCGCTGATGCGCGACGCCTGTCCCACGGACGACGGCCTCACCTTCGCGAGCTTTTCCCGCGCCTCCATGCGCAGCCCCTGGATGGACTGGTAATCGGCGTCCGGCGGAAGCTTTTTCGCCTCGAGCCGCCGCATCTCGGCGACGTCGGCCTGCTGGCGCTTGATGTAGCCCTCGTATTTGAGTTCAATCTCGACGTTCTCAAAGACGGCGCGCGGCAAATCGGGCCGCGTCGGGTCGACGTTTTTGAGACGCGCATAGCTCAGTTCGGGACGGCGCAGCAGCTCCGAAAGACGCGCGCCGGTGGTCAGCGGCGACGAGCCGCACGCCGCGAGCGCGGCGTTGACCTCCTCGCTCGGCGGCAGGACGGTGCGCTCGGCGCGGCCGCGCTCGAGACGCTTCTGCTCCTCCTTTTCGAGAAAACGCTCCCACCGCGCGTCGGAAATGAGGCCGAGCTCACGTCCCTTCGGCGTGAGGCGCTCGTCCGCGTTGTCCTGCCGCAGAATCAGGCGGTACTCGCTGCGCGACGTCATCATGCGGTACGGATCGCTGACGCCCTTCGTCACGAGGTCGTCAATGAGCGTCCCGATATAGGAGCTCGCGCGATCCAGCACGAACGGCTCCATGCCCTGCGCGAAGCGGGCGGCGTTGATTCCGGCGACAAGCCCCTGCGCCGCCGCCTCCTCATAGCCGGAGCTGCCGTTAAACTGTCCCGCACCGTAGAGGCCGGGCAGGTCACGGAAGGCGAGCGACGCGTCCAGCTGCTGCGGGTCGACGCAGTCATACTCAATCGCGTACGCCGACCGCATGATTTCGACGTGCTCGAGGCCGGGGATGGTGTGATAGAAGGCGATCTGCACGTCCTCCGGCAGACTGCTGCTCATCCCCTGCAGATACATTTCCTCCGTGTCGAGGCCGCACGGCTCAATGAACAGCTGATGACGCTCCTTGTCCGCGAACCGGACCACCTTGTCCTCAATGCTCGGGCAATAGCGCGGCCCGACGCCCTCGATCTTTCCACCGTACAACGGAGAACGGTGGATATTATCCAGAATGACGCGCTTCGTCTCCGCGTTCGTCCACGAAACATGACAGACTGTCCGATTTCTTACCGTTCCCGGCTCCGTCTCATAGGAGAACGGCTCCGGCGGCTCGTCGCCCTGCTGCACCTCGAGACCGGTGAACTCAATGCTCGACCGGAGGACGCGCGCGGGCGTGCCGGTCTTGAAGCGGCGCAGCGACAATCCGAGCGACCGGAGGGATTCGCTGAGGAACGCCGCCGGGAACAGACCGTCCGGCCCGCTCTCATAGGACACGTCGCCGACGTAAATCTTTCCGGCGAGGAAGGTTCCCGTCGCGAGGACGACGGCCTTCGCCGTATGGACGGCCTCCATGCGCGTCGTGAGGAGCCAGCCCTCCTCTCCCCTCTCGAGGGAGACGATCTCGGCCTGCTTGAGAGAAAGATTTTTCTGCCGCTCGAGGGTATGCTTCATGATCTTCGCATACTCGCGGCGATCGATCTGCGCGCGGAGGGAATGGACGGCAGGCCCCTTGCCGAGGTTAAGCATACGGCTCTGGATGGTTGCGGCGTCGGCGGCGCGTCCCATTTCGCCGCCGAGGGCGTCGATTTCGCGGACGAGGTGTCCCTTGGCGGTGCCGCCGATAGAGGGATTGCAGGGGCAGTTTCCGACGGCGTCGAGGTTGATGGTGAAGACAGCGGTCCGGCAGCCGAGGCGAGCGGCGGCGAGACCGGCCTCGATACCGGCGTGACCGGCGCCGATCACGGCGACGTCCCAGCTATCCGCAATGTATTTCATGGGATCAATCCTTTACAAATGGTATAGTATAAATAAGAATATACTAATTGCTGAATTTCAATTTGCCGGGACGCTACCCGGCAAATTGAAATTCAGACGCTTCATCCGGATACTTCCGGATGAAGCAGGAACAGACGCAGCGTCTTCCACCGGACGACCCCCGCCGCGCTTCCCTCTGTCTCAAAAGCCCCGCGAACCAGTGATGAACCAACGGACGTTGGTTCATCATTTCCCCACACAAAACCGCGAAAACACCTCATCCACGACGGCCTCCGTCACTCTCTCCCCTGTCAGTTCGAGCAGGGCGGCGACGGCTCCTTCGAGCGAGACGGTGACAGCGTCGAGCGTCATTCCGATCCGCAGGGCGCGGGCGGCCTCCTCGACGGACTCCTTCGCGCGGCGGGCCGCGTCGCGCTGCCGCTCTGTGAACAGCAGGCCCTCATTCGGGTCGATCTGTGACGTGCGCAGCGTCTCCCCTATCGCCCGCGACAGGGCTTCCAAGCCCTCTCCGCTGCGGGCGGAAATAAATACAACCTGTTGAAAATGCTTTTCAATATACGAATAGTCAAGCTTTGACTCGAGATCGCTCTTGTTCACAACCGCAATCGCGGGCACGTCGCGGCACGCGTGCGCGAGCCGCTTGTCCTCCTCCCCGAGGCGGCGGGACGAGTCAAACACCGCAAGGACGAGCTGCGCCGTCTTCAGACGCGACCGGGCGCGCTCCACGCCGATTTTTTCGACGGCGTCGTCCGTCTCCCGCAGACCGGCGGTATCGGCGAGCCGCAGCGGCACTCCGCCGACGAGCACCGTCTCCTCGACAATGTCGCGCGTCGTCCCCGCGACGTCGGTGACAATGGAGCGCTCGCAGCCCGCGAGGAGGTTCATCAGCGTCGATTTTCCGGCGTTCGGCTTTCCGGCGATGACGGTGTCGACGCCCTCGCGCAGCGCGCGCCCGGCGTCGAAGGCGTCGAGCAGGTGCTCGAGCTCGCGGTTTGCCTCAAAGAAGACGCGCCGCAGCTCGTCTGCCCCGAGCTCCGGAATGTCCTCCTCGGGATAGTCCGCCCACGCCTCGAGATGGGCGGCGGCGGAGACGAGCGCATCCTTCACGGACGCAATGCGGCGCTCGAGCGCGCCGTCGTGACCGGCGAGGGCGGCGCGGGCGGCCTGTTCGCCCCGCGCGGAGATGAGCTCCATGACGGATTCCGCCTCCGTCAGGCCGAGCTTGCCGTTGAGGAAGGCGCGGCGCGTGAATTCGCCGGGCTGCGCGGGACGCGCTCCGGCGTCGTACAGCGCGCGGAGCGTCCGCCGCAGCAGGTACAGCCCGCCGTGGATCGAGAGCTCGGCGACGTTCTCGCCCGTGAAGCTGGCGGGCGCGCGGTAATTGATGGCAATCGCCTCGTCGATGTCCCCCTCGCCGTCGTGCACGCGGCCATAGTGAACCGTGTACCCCTTCGCCGAGGAGAGAGGCTTCCCGCTTTTCGCGGTGAAGACCTTGTCGGCGATGCTCTGCGCGTCCGGCCCGGAGACGCGGATCAGGCCGATCCCGCCCGGCGCCTGCGCGGTGGATATCGCCGCGATGGTGGATTGTGACATGGGAAATCTCTCCTTTCGGGGGAAGGTGTGCGCCGCCGCAGCGGCGG
>CASFAA010000116.1 GCA_949292505.1 uncultured Oscillospiraceae bacterium | reverse complement strand
TTGATCAGCGCGTTCTCGAAGGTGTTCCGGTTGAGGCCCTTGAGCACCATCTCGCCGAGCTTGAGCAGAATGACTTCCTTCATCGGTGGTTCTCCTTCTCCGTTATGATTTTCTGAGCCGGCCGCGCAGTCCCCCGCGGGCAGCCAGGGTGGAAAGCCCCTCGGCGAGCGCATCGGCGAGGGCGTCGACGTCGGCCTCGGTGTTATCGCGCGAGAAGCTCACGCGCAGGCTTGACTCGATCTGCTCCTTCGGCAGGCGCATGGCCGTCAGCACATGGCTGGCCTTACCCTTCGCGCACGCCGACCCGGAGGACACGCAGATCCTGCGCTCCGAGAGAAAATGCAGCATCGTCTCGGCCCGCACGGGACACGCCGAGAAGCTGAGGATGTACGGCAGAGCGTCCTGCGGCGAGTGGACGGTCACGCCCGCAATCGCGGCGAGGCGTTCGCGCAGCCGCAGATTCAGCCCGCGGATGCGCTCCTCCTCCGCGGCGAGGTCGGGCAGCGCCGCGACAGCCGCGCCGAAGCCCGCGATGAGCGGCAGTCCCTCGGTGCCGGGGCGGAGGTTCCGCTCCTGTCCGCCGCCGAAGACGCGCGGGGCGAGGTACACGCCCTTTTTCACATACAGCGCGCCCACGCCCTTCGGGCCGTGGATCTTATGGCCGCTGACGGTCATGAGATCCACCCCCTGCCGCCCCGGCGCGAGCGGAAGCTTGCCGTACGCCTGGACAGCGTCGACGTGGAGCAGGGCGGGGGCGTTCTTCTCCCGAATGGCGTCCCGCGCCGCCTCCACCGGCAAAATCGTGCCGACCTCGTTATTCACCGCCATCAGGCTGACGAGGATCGTATCGGGGCGCACGGCGTCCCGGATGCTCTCGGGGGAGACATGGCCCTCGCCGTCCGGCGCGAGGTACGTCACCTCGAAGCCCTCGCGCTCAAGCTCCCGCATCGTATTGAGCACGGCGGGATGCTCAATCTGCGTCGTGACGAGATGACGCCCGCGCTTCTGCCGCGCATACGCCGCGCCGAAGATCGCGAGGTTGTCGCTCTCCGTCCCGCCGGAGGTGAAATACACCTCCTCCGGCGTACAGGACAGCGACCTCGCCGCCGCGCGCCGCGCCTCGGAGAGCGCCTCCTCGGCGGCAAAGCCGAGGCCGTGCAGCGACGAGGGGTTTCCCCACCGTTCGGTGAGCAGCTCCGTTATTTTTTCCACCGCCGCCGCGCACGGCTTCGTGGTGGCTGAATTGTCAAGATAAATCCATTCCATGGTCTTTTCCCTTCTTTATTTCCCTTCCCCACCTGCGGCGCGCCTGCGGCGGGCAATTCGCGCACGCTCCCTCCGGTCACGCCTGCGGCGGGCAATTCGCGCACGCTCCCTCCGGTCGCGCCTGCGGCGGGCAATTCGCGCACGCTCCCTCCGGTCGCCGGGATTGATGGAGAATTTTCGCCGGGCTGCCCGCGGCTGGGGATTTGTGCGTTCGTCAGAAAACAAACACGGCGGGACTCCGCGCACGCTCTCTGCGGGCGCCGGGCTGCGTGCTTTCGGGCGCTGAGCGGCCCGCGCTCAGGTATTCACCTGATTATTATACCACAACACGGGGCAAAACGGCAACGAAGGATGGAACTTCACAAAGGATTTGCAAAACCGGCAAAAGCGGGTATAATGGAAGAAGCGAAGCTGCCTGTGCCGGGAAAGGGGGAAGGACGATGAAAAACACACGCCAGCGCGCCGCCATCCTGCGCGTGCTCGACGAGTCCGCCGAACCGCTCAGCGCGGAGGAGGTCTTCACGCGTCTGCGGGAGACGGAGCCCGCCATGGCGCTCTCGACCGTCTACCGCAATCTCGAGCGCTTCTGCTCCGAAAACCTCCTCGCCCGCGACGATTTCGGCGACGGCGTCGTCCGCTATTCCCCGGCGAGGCGGCACGGCCACTATCTGATCTGCACCGGCTGCGACGCGCGCGTGCGCATCGACGACTGCCCGCTCTCCTCGCTCGAGGAGGGACTCGCCCGCGAGACGGGCTTCTCGATCGAGAGCCACAGCCTGACCATCTACGGCAAATGCCCGCGCTGCGCGGGGAAAGAAAAATAAATCTTTCCGAAAGCGGAGAGACTTGGGAGGAAATCGCATGAAGGAACAGTTTGTAGAGGAATATCTGCAGTACGGCGTGCGCCTGCACAAGGACATCGTCTTCGGCAACGCGGACGGCACGGCGCTTAAGCTTGACCTGCTCGTCAGCCGGGAGCCGCGCCGCGAGCCCTCGCCCGTAATCGTCTGGGTGCACGGCGGCGCGTGGTGCAACCACGACCTCGACCGCAACTACCGCCCGGAGCTGGAGCTGCTTCGCTTCGTCTCCCGCGGGTACATCGCCGCGAGCATCGACTACCGCCTCTCGGATCAGGTGCCCTTCCCGGCGCAGATTCAGGACTGCAAATGCGCCATCCGCTATCTGCGCGCGAACGCGGAAAAGTGGAACCTCGACCCGGACCGCATCGGCGTCTGGGGCGAGTCCGCGGGCGGCCATCTTGTTGACCTGCTCGGCGCGGCGGAGGACGTCCCCGAGTTTGAGGGGAACGGCGGCTGGCAGGGCTATTCGAGCCGCGTCAGCGCCGTGTGCACCTGGTACTCGCCCGCCGACCTGACCGGCACCGCCATCGCGCAGGACGACGGCACCGTCAATCTCCTCGTGGGCAACCCCGCGCCCGACAAGCTCCCCGAGGCGCTCCGCCTCGCGAGCCCCGTGACGTATCTCCATCCCGGGATGCCGCCCTTCCTCGTGATGCACGGCAACGCCGACGAGCTCGTCCCGTTCGCGCAGAGCGAGGAGCTGTTCCGCCGCCTGCAGGAGATGGGCTGCCCCGCCGAGTTTTATGCCGTCGACGGGCAGGGCCACGGCTTTTTCCAGGGCGACGAGCCGTACCGCGTGATTCACGACTTCTTCGACAAATATCTGCTCGTCCGCTGACGGGCAAAGCCCCCGGCGCTGCTGCGTCCGGGGGCTTTTTGCGCTTATACGCCGTGCTTTTCGCAGATTTCCGCCAGGCAGCAGCGCTCGCAGTGCGGCGCCGTGCGGGCGGTGCAGACGTCCCTGCCGTGCTCGACGAGGCGGTGGCAGAAATCGCTTCCCTCCTCGGGCGGGATGAGCTTCCACAGCGCCATCTCGACGCGCTTCGGGTCCTTGACGCCGTCCACGAGGCCGATGCGGTTCACGATGCGGATGCAGTGCGTATCCGTCACGATGGCAGGCTTGCCGAAGACGTCCCCCATGATGAGATTGGCGCTCTTTCTGCCGACGCCGGGCAGCTGCAAAAGCTTGTCGAAGTCGTCCGGCACCCTGCCGCCGTACTCGTCGCGGAGCATCTTCATGCAGGCGCAGATGTCGCGCGCCTTGCTCCGGCCGAGTCCGCATGGGCGAACAATGCGCTCGACGTCGTCCTCGGAGGCGTTTGCCAGCGCGTCCACCGAGGGAAAATGCGCGTACAGCTCCTGTACCACGACATTGACGCGCGCGTCGGTGCACTGGGCGGCGAGCCGCAC
>CASFAA010000115.1 GCA_949292505.1 uncultured Oscillospiraceae bacterium | reverse complement strand
GAGATGGCGATGGTGTTGTACGCCGAATGAGAGCCGCAGCACAGCGGCTTTTCAGGAAAATCATGTTTTATATTGAAAGGATGGTTTTGATGATGGCAATGTTTTTCGCACAGAGAGTGATCCTCGGCAAGAACACGTTCGACGAGGTGCCGAAGGCCCTCAAGCCCGGCTGCGCCGAGATTCTCCTCGAGAGCGGCCTGCCCGAGCTCGTCCCCGCCGAGTACGGCGGCACGGCGGAGGGGTAAGGATGAGAGGGATCGACGTTTCGAGCCACAACGGCTCCGTCGGCTGGGAGCGCGTGCGGAGGGCGGGCGTGGAGTTCGCGATTCTGCGCGCCGGGTTCGGGAAGTATGAAAACCAGACGGACGAGACCTTCGCGGCGAACGCGGAGAGCGCGCTCGCCGCCGGGCTCGAATGCGGCGCGTACTGGTTTTCGTACGCCCTGACGCCGGACGACGCCCGCGCCGAGGCGCAGCTCTGCGCGAAAACGATTGAGCCGTACCGGAGACGGCTGAGCTTTCCGATTTACTTCGACTACGAGTACGACAGCGAGCGGTACAGCGCGGAGCACGGCGTCGCGCCGGACAGGGAGCTTCGCACGCAGCTTGCCGTCGCCTTCTGCGCGGAGCTTGAGCGTCTCGGCTGGCGTGCCGGGATCTATACGAACCTCGACTACATCAGAAACCGGCTCGACCTGTCCCGCCTCGCCGCGTGGGAGCTGTGGCTCGCCGACTACACCGGCGGGCCGGACGTCTCCTGCGGGATGCAGCAGACGGGCTCAACCGGCAAAGTGGACGGCGTTTCCGGCAATGTGGACACGGACGAGTCGTTCCTCGATTACCCCTCCCTCACGCGGGAAAACGGCTGGAACGGGTACGAGAAGGAAGCGTGCGGCGGGTCTTGCACCGCAGCCTGGACGTCCGACACGACGAACGGCGCAGACAACCCCGTCGTCATCGCCCCGGACGCGCACTACACGGTGAAGATCACCGGCGAGGACGTTGGCCTCGTCTGCGGGGAGTCGGGCGGCAGGCCCGCCGCGTTCCGGCTCGTCCGCTGCCGCCGGGAGGGCGACAGTACGCTGTGGCACGTCGTCCCTGTGGGAGAGCCGGGGCAGGAGGCCGGGATCTATCCCAAGGGCGGCGGGGAGCGGATCTTTGTGGCGAGGATTGGAGGGGAGGACGCATGACGAAGCCGCAGGCTGTTTTTTATTCAGCGCTCGGCGCGCTCTCCGCGGCGGGGTCTGTGCTCGCGCAGGCGCTCGGCGGCTGGGACGCCATGCTGCAGGTGCTCGTGACGCTGATGCTCATCGATTACGCCCTCGGCGTGGTGCTTGCCCTCGTGTGGAAGCGGTCAAACAAGTCGCCCGACGGCAGCTTCGAGAGCCGTGCGAGCGTGAAGGGCCTGTTCCGCAAATGCGGGATTCTGCTGTGCGTCCTTGTGGCCGCGCGGCTCGACCCGCTGTTCGGCAGCGAGGGCTACATCCGCGGGACGGTGATTCTGTTTTTTCTCGCGAACGAGGGGCTGAGCGTTGTCGAAAACCTCGGCGTGATGGGCCTGCCGCTGCCGGAGGCTCTGAAAAACGCGTTTCTTCTTCTCCGAGAAAAAAGCGGGGAGAAGACGGAAAACTGAAAAGGCGGTGCTTTCTGCGCCGGTCCGATCGTTATTCGGTTGGGCCGGCGCTTTTTTGCGTTTTCCGAAAGAAAGCCGGGGAGTTGAAAAACAGCCGGATTTGTGAGATAATAAAAGAAATTTATGGCTTTTGCGCCGCCGTACGCGCGGCGTTTATGGATATTGCGGATGTTTCACATAAAATGAAGCAAAATATTAAGAGAATGAGCCTTGGGCTCCACACTACGATGAAGTTAGGATGTATGGTATGACGTTTGAAGAGCTCCACATTATTTCTCCGATTCTTCGGGCGCTGCGCGAGGCGGGCTACGAGCAGCCGACGCCGATTCAGGAAGCCGCGATTCCTCCGGTGCTGCAGGGGCGGGATCTGCTCGGCTGCGCCCAGACGGGGACGGGCAAGACGGCGGCGTTTGCCGTGCCGATTCTGCAGCTGCTCGCGGGGCGCGGCGTGCCCGGCGGGAAGCGGCCGATCCGTGCGCTCGTTCTGACGCCGACGCGCGAGCTTGCCCTGCAGAACTATGAGAATTTCGAGCTGTACGGCAGAAACCTCGGACTGCGCGCCGCCGTGATTTTCGGCGGCGTGGGACAGGCGCCGCAGGTGTCCGCGCTCGAAAACGGCGTGGACGTCCTCGTCGCGACGCCGGGGCGGCTCAACGATCTCATCGGGCAGGGCTTTGTGAGCCTCGACTCGCTCGAGATTTTCGTCCTCGACGAGGCCGACCGGATGCTCGACATGGGCTTCATCCACGACGTGCGGCGCGTCATCGACAAAACGCCGGAGAAGAAGCAGACACTCCTGTTCTCGGCCACGATGCCGCCGGAGATTCAGGAGATCGCCGACCGACTGCTCCATGACATGGCGGTCGTGCAGGTCGCGCCGCCCGCGACGACGGTGGAGGCTATCCGCCAGTTCGTCTATTTCGTCGACCGCGAGAACAAGCGCCGCCTCCTCGCGTGGCTGCTGGAAAATCCGGAGATGATCTCCGTGCTCGTCTTCACGCGGACGAAGCACGGCGCTGACCGCGTGGCGCGCGACCTGACGCGCGCCGGCTTCTCCGCGCAGTCGATCCACGGCGACAAATCGCAGAACGCCCGCCAGGCGGCGCTGACCGCCTTCAAGGAGGGGCGCTGCCGCGTCCTCGTCGCGACGGACATCGCCGCGCGCGGGATTGACATCGAGGAGCTGTCGCACGTCGTCAATTTCGATATTCCCGAGGTGCCGGAGACGTACGTCCACCGCATCGGGCGGACGGGCCGCGCCGGTCTCGAGGGGACTGCCATCTCGTTCTGCACGGCGGACGAGCGCGCCGACTTCGACAACATCCTGCGCCTGACGAAGGCGAAGATCAAGACGGTGGAGGATCATCCCTTCCCGCAGCAGCAGACGGAGCCGACGCCGAAGGAGGAACTGCAGCGCCTCAAGGAGGAGCGCCGCCTTGCCGCCCGGGAGGCGCGTCTGCGCAAGGACGAGCGCCGCAGGGAGCGCGCCGCCGCGAAGGAGGCGGAAAAGTCGGCTCCCGCGCCAAAGGCTGAAGCGCAGCCGCAGCAGAAGGCAGAAAAGACCGATGCGCCGCAGGAGAACCGCCAAAAGAAGAAAAAGAAGAAGGGCGCAAAGCCGCAGGACGCGCAGGCAAAGCAGCCCTCGCAGAATGTGCCGCAGCAGAACGCCCCGAAGCGGGAACAGAAAAAGCAAAACCCGCAGCAGAACAGCGCCCCGCGCAGGGAGCAGAAGCAGCACGGCGGGAAGCAGCCGGAGCCCGCGCCGCGCCAGTATTCCGAGCAGATGAACGTGAAGCCCTCGCACCGCCATCCGAAGAAGTACGAGTACAAGGACAACACGCGTCTCAAGGACGACATCGTCACCTACACGCCCGACTGGGGCAGCCCGCCGTCCGCGCCGCGCTTCCAGCCCTCGTCCTCCGCGCGGAAGAAGCCGCAGGACCAGCCGCTCTCGGACAAGCCGTTCAAGCGCTGAGGCGGACGGAGACAGAACGCAAAAACGGGATCGCCTGAGAAATGGCGATCCCGTTTTTTGTGTGGCGGGTGGGGAAAAGAAGGAGGACAGGGCGTCGTCAGCTCTCCGCTTCCCCGGCTCCGTGCGCGAACTGCATCCGGTAGAGCTTCCAGTAATCACCGCGCTTTTCGAGCAGCTCCCGGTGTGTGCCGCTCTCGGTGACGCGCCCGCCGTTGACGACATAAATGCGGTCCGCGTCCTCAATGGTCGAAAGGCGGTGGGCGACGACGAGCGTCGTGCGCCCGCGCATGAGCGCCCGCAGCGCCTCGCCGACGACCTCCTGCGACTGCGCGTCGAGGGCGGAGGTCGCCTCGTCGAGCAGGAGGATGGGCGCGTCCTTGAGCAGCGCCCGTGCGATGGCGAGCCGCTGCCGCTGTCCGCCGGAGAGACGGCCCGCCCGCTCGCCGACGCGCGCGCCGTAGCCGCCCTCCTGCTCGAGAATGAAGTCGTGCGCGCAGGCGAGCTTTGCGGCGCGCTCGACCTCCTCCTGCGAGGCGTTCGGCTTTCCGCAGCGGATGTTTTCCCCGATCGTCGCGTCAAAGAGCACGCTGTCCTGCGCGACGTACGCCGTCAGCGCGCGCAGCTCCCGCCGCGAGTAGGAGGAGAGGCATTTCCCGCGTACCCAGATGTTTCCCGCCTGCGCGTCGTAGAAGCCGAGCAGGAGCTTGAGAATGGTGCTTTTGCCGCCGCCGCTCTCGCCGACGAAGGCGATCTTCTGCCCGCGCTCCGCCGTGAAGCTGAGGTTCTCGAGCGCCGGGGTTTCCTTCTCGTCGTAGGAGAAGGTCACGTTCTGAAATGCGATCTCGTGCGGCACGTCCGCCGCGGCGGGGAGGGAAAAGCCCTCCGGCTCCTCCTCTGTCTCGAGCAGCTCGCGGATGCGCCCGCCCGCCACGGCGGTGGAGGCCGCCTCGCTCAGAATCTGGCCCGTCCAGCGGAACATCATGGTCACGCAGCCTGCGAGCTGGCTCACGACGACGAGCGTCGCGACGTCGATCCACCCGCCGAGCACGAACGCCGCGCCGAGGATGAGGGCGAGGTCGGTGGCCGCGCTCGTCATGAGGGCGTTCGTCGTGTTCTGCAGCGCCTTGCGGAACTCGAGGTGAATTGAGGTGTCGGTGTAATCACGGTTCCGGCTGCGGTAGCGCTCGTAGAGCTTCTGCTCAAGGCCGAATATTTTCATCACCGCCCGTCCTGCGAGCAGGCTTGTCAGCTCCTGCACGAGGACGGCGTTTTTTTCATAGGACTCCCGGCTCAGCCGCTTGACGGCCTTGACGAAATGGTCGTTGAGCAGCTTGAAGCCGAAGCTCATCACGGTAAACAGCAGCCCGAACCGCCAATCCACCACAAGCGCGCAGCTGATGGAGCACACGCCGAAGATGACGAAGAACACGGCGTCGGGCAGCTGCTCGCGGAACAGCGTCTCGAACGTGCCCATGTCGTTCGTCACGCGGCTGATGAGGTCGCCGGAGAGGTTCTTCACATAGTATGCGTCCGGGATTTTGTCAATTTTCTGAAAGGCGCGTTCCCGCAGGTCGGCGAGAAAGCGCGCGACGCAGCAGTCCCGGCCGAAGCTGAACAGGAGGTCGACGATACCGGCGAGCAGCGACGCCGCGAGCAGCAGCGCCGCCAGATACGCGCGGGACGCATCCCCCTCCTCGATGGCGGACGCCGCCGCGCCCGTCGCGAACGAGACGAGCAGCCAGTTCGCCGAGCCGAACAGCGCCGAAACGACGAGCAGAGCGGCGTATTTCGGAAAGCCTGTGCGCATCAGTCCGCACAGCCGCACGATCTCGGACGACTGCAGCCGCCCGGCGATGGAATTCCGCTTCATTCCTCCGCCTCCCCTCTCAGGAGCTTCATTTCCTTCTGGTACAGCGCGCGGTACAGCGCCGAGCGCTCCATGAGCTCCCCGTGCGTGCCGCAGTCCGCCGCCGCGCCGCGGTCGAGGACAATGACGCGTCCGGCGTTCTTGATGGTGCTCATGCGGTGGGCGACGACCAGCACGGTGCGCCCGGCCAGCATCGACTCGATCGCCTCCTGCACAAGCGCCTCCGCGTGGACGTCGAGCGCCGACGTCGGCTCGTCGAGCAGGAGGAGCGGCGCGTCCTTCAAAATGGCGCGGGCGATGGTGATGCGCTGCCGCTGCCCGCCGGAGAGGCGCACGCCGCGCTCGCCGACCTGCGTGTCATAGCCCTGCGGCAGCTGCAGAATGAAGTCGTGGGCGTTCGCCTGCTTCGCGGCGCGCTCCACGTCCTCCCGGGACGCGCCCTTCCTTCCCATCGCGATGTTCTCATACACGCTGCCGGGAAAGAGAAACGCGTCCTGCGTCACATAGGCGACGTGCCGGCGCAGGCTCGGCAGATCCCAGTCGCGCAGCTCGCGGCCGAGGATGCGCAGGCTGCCGCCGTACTCCGTGTAAAAGCCGCACAGGAGCTGCAGCACCGTCGACTTGCCGCCGCCGCTCGCGCCGACGAGGGCCGTCACGCCGCCCTGCTCCGCCTGGAACGTGAGGCCGCGCAGCACCGGCTCCGCGCCGTAGGTGAACGTCACCCCGTCCGCCTCGACCGGCGCGGCGCAGGGGGCGGGCTCCGTCTCCGGGCCGTTTTTCTCCGCCGGTTCGTCGAGCAGTTCAAAGACGCGGTCCGCGCTGCCCTTCGTGCGCTTCCACGCCTCGAGCATCATCGGCAGGTTTGCCACCGGCTGCGCGAGATAGTCGATGCTCATCATAAAGAAGGTCAGCTCGTCGATGCGCAGCCTGCCCTGAAAGGCCAGAAACACGCCGAACACGATGCACACGATGGTCGGCAGGTCGCGCGCGATGCGATAAACGATTCCCATGAGCAGCCGCAGCCGCGCCAGCGCGATGGAGTTTTCCAGCGCGCGGCGGTTGCCGTTCTCAAATTTCCCGGAGAGAATTTCCGTCATCCCGAAGGATTTCACCACGTCTACCCCGGCGAGCGCGTCGGAGATCGCGGCGTTCACGCCGCCCAGATCCTCCGAGAGCTTTCTGGCCCGCGCCTCAATCCGCCTGGAGACGAGCTGCGGCACATAGATTGCCAGCGGGATGACGATGCAGCACGCGAGCAGCAGCTCCCAGCTGATGGTCAGCATGAAGCAGAACGCCGCGAGAAAGCGCACCGGATAGTACGCGTACACCGTCAGCCGCGTGCTGACGAACCGCTGCACCGAGGAGAGATCGTTCGTCATGCGCGAGACGGCGTCCCCCGAGTGGTGCAGGCTGAAAAAGCGCTCCGGCAGGCGCTGCAGATGCGAAAAGATGAGCTCCTTGACGTCCGCCATGCTGCGGAAGCTCACCCGCGACATCAGCATCGCGCTGAGGATGGTGGAGGCCGCCTCCACCGCGAGCGACACCGCCAGAATCGCCGTGCCCTGCCACAGCAGCGAAGCGTTCCGCTCCACCGCCGCGCGGACGAGCACCGCGCCGCCGTAGCTCGACACCACGCCCATCACGGCGTTGAGCACCGTGAGGGCGATACGCGCCCCGAACAGCAGCCGGTACGGCCGGATAAATCCCAGCAGGCGCCGAAATGCGCCCTGTTCTTTCATTTTTCTTCCCTCCCAATCCCCAATTTATGTTCATTATACCAATCGCTTTTCAGAAAGACAATAGCGACTTTCAAATTTCTTCAAAAAATATTCAAAATAATTCAAATATTTTGAACGAAATCTGTCACCCAGAGCTTCCCATTGCAATTCCCACCGCTTTATGGGATAATAAAGCGGATTATTGAGAGACGGGAGGAATCGGGATGGACAGCACAGAGCTGCTTTCGCGCGTGCCGGACGCGCTGCTCGCATGGTACGACAGGGAGGCGCGCGCGCTGCCGTGGCGCGAGAGCCGCGATCCGTACCGCATCTGGCTTTCGGAGATCATGCTCCAGCAGACGCGCGTGGAGGCGGTGCTGCCGTACTACAGGCGTTTCCTCGAGGCGCTGCCGACGCTCGAGGCCCTCGCCGCCGCGCCGGAGGAGAAGCTTCTGAAGCTGTGGGAGGGGCTCGGCTACTATTCGCGCGCGCGGAACCTGCAGAAGGCGGCGCGCGAGGCGCTCGCGCGGTACGGCGGCCTGCCGGGCGACGAGCGGGAGCTGATGAAGCTGCCGGGGATCGGCGCGTACACGGCGGGCGCGGTCGCGTCGATCGCCTTCTCGCGGCCCGTCCCCGCCGTCGACGGGAACGTCCTGCGCGTCTTCGCGCGGCTGACGGACTCGCACGAGGACGTCCTCGCCCCGGCCGTCCGCCGCGAGACGGAGCGGGCGGCGGCGTCCATCCTTCCGCACGACAGGCCGGGCGACTTCAATCAGGCCCTGATGGACCTCGGCGCGTCGGTCTGCCTGCCGAACGGCGCGCCGCGCTGCGCGGACTGCCCGCTCTCCGCGTTCTGCCTCGGCTTTGCGCGCGGCACGGCGGCGCAGCTTCCCGTCAAGGCGAAGAAGAAGGAGAGAAGGGTCGAGGAGAAGACGGTGCTCGTCCTCGCCGACGCGGAGGGCCGCGTCGCCCTCGAGCGCCGTCCGCCGCGCGGCCTGCTGGCCGGT
>CASFAA010000114.1 GCA_949292505.1 uncultured Oscillospiraceae bacterium | reverse complement strand
GTCCCTCGTGAGATGGACGTCCAGCTCGATGCCGTCGCATCCCGCCTCGAGCGCCTTGCGGAACGAGAGCAGCGTGTTCTCCGGGTACACCCCGGAAAATCCTCTGTGCGCGAAAATCTTTGTCATAGGAATGCTCCTTCCGGTGTATCGCTGTGAGGTGAAATCCGTCCTTCGGGCGGGTGAAATCCCGCTTGCGCGGGATGAAATCGCTGCGCGATGAAATCCGCTGCGGCGGACGAGAGAACGGGACTCCGTAAAACCGTGAGCGCAGCGAACGATTTCACCCTTGCGAAGCAAGAATTTCATTCCCATCATACGCTTTCCTGTGCAAAATGTAAAGATTCGCCGGGAATTTCGTGGGTTTGATGGCCGCGGTTTGTCCGATTCAGCTATTGACAACTTCCCGGCGCGGGCATATAATTTGTTAGTCAAACTAATTATCACACTCAAAGGGAACCCCGGAAAGGAAAGATCGGAGATGAACCTTTTTGAAAAGGAGCTCAATGATCTTCTGGTGCAGGCCTACCGCTCCATCGAGCTGATGGAGGAGCAGATGGTCTGCGCCTCGAAGCACATGAACCTGTCGATCAGCGAAATCCACCTGCTCGAGGCCGTCGGCGACGACGGCGCGCCGGAGGAGGGGCCGACGGTCAGCGCCGTCTCGGAGAAGCTCGGCATCAGTCTGCCGTCTGTCACGGCGGCGATCAACAAGCTCGTCAAAAAGGGCTATGTCGAGAAGAACCGGAGCCAGGTCGACGGCAGGGTCGTTCACATCAAGCTGACGCGCGAGGGCCGCAGGGCCAACACGGCGCACCGCTACTTCCACACGCGCATGGTGCGCGCCATCGCGAACGATCTCACCCCGGAGGAGCAGTCCGCCATGGTCAAGGGAATGCAGAAGCTGAACCTTTTTTTCAACCAAAATATCAACAGGAATGAGGGGGAAACATGAGCTTTCAGATTTTGGGAACGGGCAGCGCGCTGCCTGCCTGCAGGAAGACGAACGACGACCTCTCGCAGCTGGTCGATACCAGCGACGAGTGGATTGTCACGCGCACCGGCATCCGGGAGCGCCGCATCCTCACCACCGAGACGGTGACTCAGATTGCCGTCGCCGCCGCGAAGAACGCGCTTGAGAACAGCGGGATCACCGCCGCCGACCTCGACTTCATCATCTGCCCGACGCTCGCGGGCGATTACATGACGCCGAGCCTCGCGTGCGTCGTGCAGATGGAGCTCGGCGCGTCGTGCCCGGCGGTCGACGTCAACGGCGCGTGCAGCGGCTTCCTCTACGGCCTCGACTACGCGGAGGGCGTCTTCGCGCGGGGGAAGGCGAAGTATGTGCTCGTCCTCGCGGCGGAGCGCCTGAGCCGCATCCTCGACTGGACGGACCGCAGCACCTGCGTCCTCTTCGGAGACGCCGCGGCCGCCGTCGTCCTCGGCGAGGGCGACGCGCTGCGCTTCCTCGAGGTCACGGCAAAGGGCAACCTCTGCCTCGCGTCGCCGCTCGGGAACGGGAGCTGCCCGTACACGGAGCCGGACACGAGAAAGCCCGGCCTCCTCATGAAGAGCCGCGAGGTCTACACCTTCGCCGTCGGCTCCATCGCCTCCGGCATCGAGAAGGCCGCCGCCGCGACGGGCATCGCCCCCGAGGAGACGGATTACTTCTTCCTCCATCAGGCGAACCTGCGCATCATCGAGACGGCGAGAAAGAAGCTCGGCCTGCCGCAGGAGAAGTTCCCCGTGAACATCGAGAAATACGGCAACACCTCGGCGGTGAGCATCCCGCTCCTGCTCGACGAGTGGAACCGCGCCGGGAGGCTGCACCCCGGCCAGCACCTTGTGATGTGCGCCTTCGGCGCGGGCCTCACGACGGGCACCGCCGCCATCGACTGGACGAAATAAGCCCGTCCGCTTTCCTGCTGCGTATTCTGAAAAAACATTATATTTTACTAAATTAAAGGAGAATGACTGTCATGACGAATCTGGAGAGACTTGAGAAAATTTTCGCGGAGTACAAGGACGACCTCGAGCCCGGCGCCCTCACCGAGGAGACCACCTTCGAGGAGCTCAACTTCGATTCCCTCGACGTTGTCGACCTCATCATGGCGTGCGAGGACGAGTTCGGCGTGACCATCGGCGAGGAGCAGGAGCTCAAGACCGTCGGCGACCTTTTGAAGGTCATTGAAGAAGCGGAGGCGGAATAAGATGCTGCGTTCTCCTATCTGTGAGCTGCTTGGGATTGAGTATCCCGTCTTCCAGGGCGGCATGGCCTGGATTGCCGACGCGAAGCTCGCCGCAGCGGTGAGCAACGGCGGCGGCCTCGGCATCATCTCCGCGATGAACGCGAACGCCGACTGGCTCAGAGGCCAGATCCGCGCCGCGAAGGAGCTGACCGACAAGCCGTTCGGCGTGAACATCATGCTCATGAGTCCCTTTGCCGACGAGGTCGCGAAGGTCGTCGCCGAGGAGGGCGTGAAGGTCGTCACGACCGGCGCGGGCAACCCCGGCAAGTACATGGCCGCGTGGAAGGAAGCCGGCATCCGCGTGATTCCGGTCGTCGCGAGCGTCGGCCTCGCCAGGATGATGGAGCGCGCGGGCGCGTCCGCCGTCGTGGCTGAGGGCACGGAGAGCGGCGGACACATCGGCGAGCTCACCACGATGACGCTCGTCCCGCAGGTGTGCAGCGCGGTGAACATTCCCGTCATCGCGGCGGGCGGCATCGCGGACGGCCGCGGCGTCGCGGCGGCGTTTATGCTCGGCGCGTGCGGCGTGCAGGTCGGCACCCGCTTCCTCGTGGCCGAGGAGTGCGGCGTCCACCAGAATTACAAGGACAGAGTCCTCAAGGCGAAGGACATCGACACCGTCGCCACCGGCAGACGGCTCGGCCATCCCGTGCGCAGTCTCAAGACGCGCTTCAGCCGCGAGTACCAGAAGGCCGAGTTCGACGTGAACGTCACCGCCGAGGCGCTCGAGGCCATGGGCGTCGGCGCGCTGCGCAAGGCCGCCGTCGACGGCAACGAGGCCGAGGGCTGCTTCCTCGCCGGACAGATCGCCGGCCTCGTCACAAAGGAGCAGCCCGCCGCCGAGATCATCCGCGACCTGTGCGACGGCGCGGAGGAGCTGCTGAAAGGAGCCGCAAAATGGGTAAGATAGCCTTTCTGTTCGCCGGACAGGGCGCGCAGTATCCCGGCATGGGCAAGGCGCTGACGGAGCGCAGCCCGAAGGCGAAGGCGCTCTTCGCGCTCGCCGACGAGGTGCGCCCGGGGACGTCCCGCCAGTGCTTCGAGGGAGACGCCGCCGAGCTCACCGAGACGAAGAACACGCAGCCGTGCGTCTTCGCCGTCGACCTCGCCGCGGCGTACGCGCTCGAGGAGGCCGGCGTGCGCGCGGACGCCGCCGCCGGGTTCTCCCTCGGCGAGATGGCCGCGCTGACGTTCGCCGGAGCCTTCTCCGAGCGGGAGGGCTTCACGCTCGTCTGCCGCCGCGGCGCGCTCATGCAGGACGCCTCGGAGAAGCATCCCGGCGCGATGGCCGCCGTCCTCAAGCTGTCCGACAAGGCGGTCGAGGATCTGTGCGCGCCGTTCCCGGATGTGTTCCCCGTCAACTATAACTGCCCCGGCCAGCTCGTCGTCGCGGGCGGGGAGGAGAACCTTGCCCGCTTCTGCGACCTCGCGGCGGGCGCGGGTGGCAGGGCGAAGAAGCTCGCCGTCGGCGGCGGCTTCCACTCGCCGTTCATGAACGAGGCCGCCGCGGCCTTCCGCGCGGAGCTCGACGCCGTCGGCGTGAAGGAGCCGCGCATCCCCGTATACGGCAACCGCACCGCGGCCCCGTACGGCGAGGAGCGCGAGGCGACGCTCGCCGAGCAGATGAGAAATCCCGTGCTGTGGACGAAGACCGTAGAGCGCATGGCCGCGGACGGCGTCGATACCTTCATCGAGGTCGGGCCGGGGAAGACGCTCTCCGGGCTGGTGAGGCGCATCCTCCCCGACGCGGCGGTGTACCGCGTGGAGGACGAAAAGACGCTCGAGGAAACGCTCCGCGCGCTGCGCGAGACAGGAGGACAGGAATGAAGTCTCTGGAAAACAAGACCGCCCTCGTGACCGGCGGCTCGAGAGGCATCGGCCGCGCCATCGCGCTGGCTATGGCGGAGGAGGGCGCGAACATCGCCGTCGTCTTCGCCGGGAACCGCGAGGCCGCCGAGAAGACGGCGGCGGAAATCGCCGAAAAGGGCGTGCAGGCGCGCGTCTATCAGTGCGACGTCGCGAGCGCCGGGGAGACGGAGGCCGTCGTGAAGCAGATCCTCGACGATTTCGGCGGGGTCGACATCCTCGTCAACAACGCGGGCATCGTCCGCGACACCCTGCTCCTGCGCATGAAGGAGGAGGATTTCGACGCCGTCCTGAACACGAACCTCAAGGGCGCGTACCACATGATCCGCCAGCTGTATTCGCACATGATGCGCAGAAAATCCGGCAGCATCATCAACATCAGCTCCGTCGTGGGGCTGATGGGCAACGCCGCGCAGGCGAACTACGCCGCCGCGAAGGCCGGCCTCATCGGCCTGACGAAGAGCACCGCGAAGGAGCTCGCGAGCCGCGGCGTCACCTGCAACGCCATCGCGCCGGGCTACATCCAGTCCGACATGACGGACGCCCTGCCCGAGAAGGCGAAGGAGGCCATCGTCTCCCAGATTCCGATGAAGCACACCGGCCTGCCGCAGGACGTGGCGAACCTCGCCGTCTTCCTCGCGGGCCCCGCCGCTTCCTACATCACCGGAGAGGTCATCCGCGTCGACGGCGGCATGGCCATGTAATCCCCCGCGGGGCGAGAAAGGAAGGACGACATGAGAAGAGTAGTCGTAACCGGTATGGGAGCCGTCACGCCTGTCGGCAACCATCTGGAGGAATATTGGAGCTCCCTTGTCAGCGGCGTCTGCGGCGTGGATTTCATCACGCGCTTCGACGCCTCCGAGAAGAAGGTCAAGGTCGCGGCCGAGGTCAAGGGCTTCGACCCGCTGGAATACTTTGAAAAGAGCGAGCTGCGCAAGAACGACCTGTTCGTGCAGTACGCCGTCGCCGCGGCGACGCAGGCCATGCAGGACAGCAAAATCGCCGGGACGGTCGAGCCGGAGCGGCTCGGCGTGTACATCGGCAGCGGCATCGGCGGCATCCTGACGACGACGGAGAACAGCGACAAGCTCTGCCAGGGCGCGAAGCGCGTCTCCCCGTTCATGGTGCCGATGATGATTTCCAACATGGCCGCCGGGACGGTGTCCATCCGCTTCGCGGCGAAGGGCCCGACGCTTCCCATCGTGACGGCCTGCGCCACCTCGAGCCACGCCATCGGCGAGGCGTACCGCGCCATCCGCCACGGCTACGCGGACGCGATCATCGCGGGCGGCAGCGAGGCCGCCGTCTGCGAGCTGACGCTCGCGGGCTTCACGAGCTGCATGGCGCTCACCTCGAACAACGACCCGAAGACGGCCTGCCGCCCGTTCGACAAAAACCGCGACGGCTTCGTCATGGGCGAGGGCGCGGGCGCCGTCATCCTCGAGGAGTATGAGCACGCCGTCGCCCGCGGGGCGAAGATTTACGGCGAGGTCTGCGGCTACGGCAACGCGTCCGACGCGTACCACGTCACGGCTCCCGACCCGGAGGCCGGCGGCATCACGCGCGCCATCCGGCTCGCGATGGAGGAGGCCGGCGTCGAGGCGGACGGGCACACCTACGTCAACGCGCACGGCACGAGCACGCCGCTCAACGACAAGAGCGAGTCGCTCGCCTTCCACAAGGCGTTCGGCGAGGCGGCGCGCGCGGTTTCCATCAGCAGCACGAAGAGCATGACGGGCCATATGCTCGGCGCGGCGGGCGCGGTGGAGGCGATTGCGTGCCTCAAGGCGATTGAGACGGGCATTATTCCGCCCACCATCGGCCTGCAGGAGGCCGACCCGGACTGCGACCTCGACTACACGCCCGGCGCGGCGAAGCGCCTCGACGTGCGGACGGCGATGTCCACCTCGCTCGGCTTCGGCGGGCACAACGCCTGCCTCGTATTCCGCAAACTGGAGGAGGCATAACGGCATGAACAACGAGAATCTCAGCGCGGTCAAATTCCTTGCAGACCTGATGACGGCGAACGGCCTGACCTCCCTCGAGGTCAAGGGCGTCGGGCTGGAGGTGCGCCTCGAGCGCGGTCAGACGATCCCTGCCGCGGCGGCGGCTCCGGCAGCTCCGGCGGCCGTGACCGTCCCCGTCCCGGCGGCGGCCGTTCCGGCGGAGACGCCCGCGGCGCAGGAGAACAGCGTCGTCGACTTCAACAACGTCACGGAGCTCAAGAGCCCGATGGTCGGCACCGTCTATGTGTCGCCGACGCCCGGCGCGGAGCCGTACGTCAAGGTGGGCGACAAGGTGAAGAAGGGTCAGGTGCTCTGCATCATCGAGGCGATGAAGCTGATGAACGAGTACACCGCCCCGCAGGACGGCGAGATCGTCGACGTCTGCATCGGAGACGGGGAGCTGGTCGAGTACGGCCAGTGCCTCTTTAAGCTGTATTGATTGGGAGAGAAGAACATGAATCGTGAAGACATCAAAAAGCTGATTCCCCACCGCGAGCCGATGCTCCTCGTCGACGACGCGAGAGTGACGGAGGACGAAGTGGCGATCGGCCACTACACGGTGCGCGGCGACGAGTGGTTCGTGCAGGGACATTTCCCAGGCAATCCGGTCGTGCCGGGCGTCGTCCTGTGCGAGATGATGGGGCAGACGTGCTGCGTTCTGCTCGCCGACAAGATTGTCGGCACTACGCCGTACTTCACGGGGATCGACAAGGTCAAGTTCCGCAATTCCGTCGTGCCGGGCGACACCATCGAGATGCACTGCCGCATCAAGCGCTCGCTGCGCACGTTCTACTTTACGGAGTGCGAGGCGTATGTGGGCGACAAGCTCTGCGCGAGCGGAGAGCTGAGCTTCGCGCTCGTCAAATAACAAAACAGGGAAGGGGGACGCTCTGTGTTCTCTAAAATTCTGATAGCCAACCGCGGAGAGATTGCGGTGCGCATCATCCGCGCGTGCAAGGAGATGGGGATCGGAACCGTCGCCGTGTTCAGCGAGGCGGACAGGGACGCCCTGCACGTCAGCCTTGCGGACGAGAGCATCTGCATCGGCCCCGCGCGCGTGCAGGACAGCTATCTGAATATGACGGCCATCCTGTCCGCAGCGGTGGAGACGAAGTCGCAGGCGATTCATCCCGGCTACGGCCTGCTGAGCGAAAACGCGCGCTTCGCGGAGCTCTGCGAGAAGTGCGGCGTCACCTTCATCGGCCCGTCGGCCCGGCTGATTTCGCTGCTCGGCGACAAGGATCAGGCGAAGCGCACCATGCGGGACGCGGGCGTGCCCGTCGTGCCGGGATGCGACCTCGTCCCCGACGTTGAGACGGCGAAGCGCGAGGCCGAAAAGATCGGCTTCCCGCTCCTCGTGAAGGCGAGAGCGGGCGGCGGCGGGCGCGGCATCCGGCTCGTGAACGAGCCCGGGGAGGTCGAGAGCGCGTTCCTCGCGTCGTCCACGGAGGCGCAGAACGCGTTCGGCGACGGCGCGTGCTATATGGAGCGCTTCTTAAAGCCCGTCCAGCACATCGAGATGCAGATCCTCTGCGACAGGCACGGCCACACGGTCTGCCTCGGCGAGCGCGACTGCTCCATCCAGAGAAAGAACCAGAAGCTGCTCGAGGAGAGCCCGTCGCCGTTCGTGACGCCGGAGCTGCGGGAGAAGATGATGGACGCCGCCGTCCGCGCGGCGGGCGCCGTCGGGTACGACAGCGTCGGCACCATCGAGTTTCTCGTCGACCGCGACCGGAACTTCTACTTCATGGAGATGAACACGCGGCTGCAGGTGGAGCATCCCGTCACGGAGCTCGTCACGGGGATTGACCTCGTGAAATGGCAGATCCGCGTCGCGGCGGGGCTGGAGCTGCCGTTCACGCAGGAGGACGTGCAACTCAACGGCCACTCGATCGAGTGCCGCATCAACGCGGAGGACCCGGCGAACAACTTCGCCCCGAGCTGCGGGAGAATCAGTCTGCTCCATACGCCGGGTGGGCCGTGGGTGCGCTTCGACACGGCGCTGTATCAGGACTATCTCGTCCCGCCGTTTTACGACTCTCTGCTCGGCAAGCTGATTGTCTGCGCGCAGACGCGGGAGGAAGCCATCCGGAAGATGCGCGCGGCCCTGTGCGAGCTCGTCATCGAGGGCGTGACGCATACCGCCGACTTGCACCTCGACCTGCTCGAGACGCCCGAATTCCGCAGCGGAACCTACACGACGGACTTCATGCAGAAAAGAGGGTAAGCCATGCTCAATAAGATGAATTTCAAGAAAAACAGAAATCAGCTTGAGGGCTACAACCAGGCGCTGGAGACGTCGGCTCCGAGCGTGCCGGACGCTCTTTTCACGAAATGTCCCGAATGCGGGAGGACGACGCTGACGGCCGAGCTCGCGGAGAACGAGCTCGTCTGCCCGAAATGCGGGTATCACATCCGGATTCCGGCGCGCAGCCGTCTGCTCGCGCTGTGCGACGAGGGCACGTTTCAGGAATGGGACGCGGGCCTCTTCAGCAAGGACCCGCTGAGCTTCCCCGGCTACGCCGCGAAGGTGAAGGGCAGCCGCCTCAAGACGAGGGAGAACTCCGCCGTCGTGACGGGCGAGGGAAAGCTCGCCGGGATGGACTGCGCGTTCTTCGCGATGGAGGGGCAGTTCATGATGGGCAGCATGGGCTCCGTCGTGGGCGAGAAGGTGACGCGCGTGTTTGAGCGCGCCGCAGAGCGCGGGCTTCCCGTCATCGGCTTTACGGTGTCGGGCGGCGCGCGGATGCAGGAGGGCATCCTCTCGCTGATGCAGATGGCGAAGACGAGCGGCGCGGTCAAGCGCCACAGCGACGCGGGACTGCTCTACGTCACCGTGCTGACGAACCCGACGACGGGCGGCGTCACGGCCAGCTTCGCGATGGAGGGCGACATCATCCTCGCGGAGCCGGGCGCGCTCGTCGGCTTTGCGGGGCCGCGCGTCATCGAGCAGACGATGCGCCAGAAGCTCCCGAAGGGCTTCCAGAGCGCGGAATTCCTGATGGAGAAGGGCTTCCTCGACGGCGTCGTGCCCCGCTCCGAGATGAAGGAGACGCTCACCACCATTCTGCGCCTGCACAAAGGAGGCAGCTCTTATGGATCCGTATAAGCGCTTGCAGCTCGCGAGAAAGAACGGCCGTCCCAGCGGGCGGTACTACATTGAAAACCTGCTCACCGACTTTGTGGAGCTCCACGGCGACCGCCGCTTCGGCGACGACCCGGCCATCATGGCGGGCGTGGGCCTTCTGTGCGGCCATCCGGTGACGGTGATTGCGCACGAGAAGGGCGGAGACATCCGCGACAAGGCGCACCGCAACTTCGGCTCCGCGAACCCGGAGGGCTACCGGAAGGCGCTGCGCCAGATGAAGCTCGCCGAAAAGTTTCACCGTCCGGTGCTGTGCATCGTCGACACCGCCGGCGCGTTCGCCGGAATGGGCGCCGAGGAGCGCGGACAGGGGCAGGCCATCGCGGAAAACCTGATGGAGATGATGACGCTCAAGACGCCTATCGTCTCGGTGTTCGTCGGCGAGGGAGGCAGCGGCGGCGCGCTCGCGCTGGCCGTCGCGGACGAGGTGTGGATGCTCGAAAACGCTGTGTATTCCGTCATCAGCCCCGAGGGCTGCGCGAGCATCCTGTGGAAGGACGCTTCCAAGGTCAAAGAAGCGTGCGCGTGCCTGAAAATGACGGCAGAGGACCTGCTCGATATGGGCGTCATCGAGAAAATCATCCCGGAGACGCAGCCCGAGACGATCTGCGAGACGCTCAAGGCGCAGATTGACATGACGTTCCGCGAGCTCTCGGCGCTCTCGCCGGAGGAGCGGTGCGAGCGGCGGTACCGCCGTTTCAGGAGGCTGGGGGTGTTCGGCGAATGATAGCGATCGTGACAGACAGCACGGCGTGCCTGACGCAGGCCGAGGCGAGGAGCTGGAACGTTAGCGTCGTCCCGCACGAGTACCGCCTCGACGGGAACCTCTACACGGAGACGTACGAGGGGGAGAACGGCGCGTACGCCGCCGCCATCCGGCGCAGCCGGGAACGGGCGTCGCTGCAGGCGTCCGAGGAGCGGTTCTTCCACCTGTTCCAGAACCTGCGCAGGCAGGGGATGGAGGTGCTGTGCACCGTCCTCTCCTCGCGGCTGAGCGGGGCATACTCCGCGGCGGCGACAGCGGCGCAGCGCGTCGGCGGCGTGGCCGTGGTCGACTCGCAGCTCACGGCAGGGGGACTGTACCTGCTGATTGCGCGGCTGCGCGGGGAAATCGACCGGCGGCAGCTGACCTTGTCCGAGGCGGCGGAGGAATGCACAAGCCTGCGGGGCAGGATAGGAGTCGCGTTCTCCGTGGAAAACATGGAAGCGCTGAGAAAGAGCCGAAGAATCGGCGTAGTGCGGCAGTCGGTGAACGCCATTCTGAATAAGAGGCCGGTGCTGCTGCTGGAAAAGGGCGGCATCGTGAGCCGTGGACTCGCAAGAGGCTGGCAGGAGCGGATGGAGCGGCTTTGCGGAGAGATTCCGCAGGGGGCTGAGCGGCTGGTGGTGCAGTATTATGAGAAGAAGAAGGAAGCGGTGCAGCTGGCCGCGGAGCTGAAGCAGAGGATGAATGTGCCGCAGATATTGCTGAGGGAGATTGGCCCGGTGCTGAGTATTCATATCGGGGAAGACGCGCTGGCGGTGTCGTGGGAGAAGTAGGCTGAGGATTTCGCGCCGTAGGCGAGTGAAGTTTTCGCCGGCCTTTTTCAAAAGGGTGCCGTGTGCCAGTGGCACACAATCAAGGCACCGACCGGAGCGGGAGCGGAGAACGCGTACTCCCGTACCCCGCAGGGGGCGCAGCCCCCTCAGAAAAAGCGAGGGGAAAGAGCGCAGCGTCTTTCCCCGGACGACCCGCACCATCCCCATGCCTCGCAGCGCACGCAAGCTTCGGACGCGCGAAGCGGCGGGGAAAAGAGCGCAGCGATTTTCTCCGAAAAACGATTCGCTCGCAGCGATATTGCGGACAGGATAGCTTCTTATCAATAAATAAAGATAATTCAGCCAATGATACGCAATAACCGGTTGTTCTCCAAGCGGATAGCTTGGAGGACAGCCGGTTTTTTTGATATGCTGAGTGCTGGTCGGAAGAAAAAGCCGTCAGCTTCCAGAATCTTTTTGGGTAAGTTCTGGTCGTCCGGGGAAAGACGCTGCGTCTGTTTGTGCAGCACCGCCCCAGGGCGGTGTTGCACAAACAGTATGTCAGCTCTCCGCTTCCACCCCTTGTCATCCTCCTCCATCTGTAGTACAATATATAGGCATTGAACACTGTCGCTGTTCATCGAAAAGGGGGAACTATTGAAAATGGAAAAATCCAAGGTCTATTTTACTGATTTTCACGCAACGCCGGAGAGAAATCTTCTCCAGAAGCTTCGCCTTCTCGTCAAGCGCGCCGGAATCGATTCCCTCGATTTTGCCGACCGCTATACCGCTATCAAGATCCATTTCGGCGAGCCCGGCAACCTCGCGTACCTGCGCCCGAATTACGCCAAGGTCATCGTCGATATCGTGAAGGAAAACGGCGGCAAGGTCTTCCTCACCGACTGCAATACCCTCTATGTCGGCGGACGCAAAAACGCACTCGACCACCTCGATTCCGCTTATGTGAACGGATATAACCCCTTCACCACCGGCTGCCATATCATCATCGCAGACGGCCTCAAGGGGACAGACGAGGCGCTCGTCCCTGTGGAGGGCGGCGATTACGTCAAGGAGGCCAAAATCGGCCGCGCCGTCATGGACGCCGATAATTTCATCACCCTCACGCATTTCAAGTGCCATGAGGCCACCGGCTTCGGCGGAACGTTCAAGAATATCGGCATGGGCTGCGGCTCCCGCGCAGGGAAAATGGAAATGCACAGCGCCGGGAAGCCCTACGTCCATCAGGACGCCTGCGTCGGCTGCGGGATGTGCCGCAAAAACTGCGCCCATGGCGCCATCACCATCGAGAACCGCAAGGCGTCCATCGACCACAACAAGTGCGTCGGCTGCGGACGCTGCATCGGCGCGTGCCCGAAGGACGCCGTCCAGGCCGCGGGAGACGAGGTCAATGATATCCTCAACAAGAAGATCATCGAGTACGCCGCCGCCATTCTCCGCAATAAGCCGAGCTTCCATATCAGCCTTATCTGCGACGTCTCGCCCTTCTGCGACTGCCATGCCGAGAACGACGTCCCGATTATCCCCGACGTCGGGATGCTCGCGTCCTTCGACCCCGTCGCCCTCGACGCCGCCTGCGCCGACCTGTGCAACGCCCAGCCCGCCATGCCCGGCTGCCGCATCGACGGCGTCGACGACCACGACCATTTCCATGCCGTCCATCCCACCACCGACTGGCACAGCATGATTTCCCACGCCGAAAAGATGGGCCTCGGCACCCACGAGTACGAGCTCGTCACCGTCTGAGCCCGGGGGAGAAGGCGCTTGCTCCCGCCGTTTGCCCTTTTCTGACCGCTGCTTCATTATTTTTACAAAAATGTTCCAAAAAAATCTCAGAAAAGTATCATAATTGTAAATAATCAAAATCCCTTTTTGAATTGGCGCGGAACGTCTTGCATTTGAAATGAGATTGTGATATATTTAACACATGGTGTTCGGATTCCCTGCTTTTTCAGCGTGCAAAAGGGGGAAAAGAGGGAAAAACCGACAATCAGGTCCCGTTTCAGATGTAAAAAATATTTTGAATGGAGGAACAAAACATGTCCAGAACAATCGTGTTGGCAGGCGCTGTCCGTACGGCGATCGGCAAGATGGGTGGAGCTCTCTCCACGACGCCCGCCGCTACCCTGGGTTCCATTGTTATCAAGGAGGCTCTCTCCCGCGCGAACGTCGCCGCGGATCAGGTCGACGAGGTTCTCATGGGCTGCGTGCTTCAGGCTGCGCAGGGGCAGAACGTCGCCCGTCAGGCTGCCATCAAGGCCGGCCTGCCGATTGATGTTCCCGCTCTGACGCTCAACAACGTCTGCGGCTCCGGCCTCAAGTGCGTCAACACGGCCGCCGCCATGATCGCTGCCGGCGACGCGGACATCATCGTCGCGGGCGGCATGGAGAATATGTCCATGGCTCCGTACGCGCTGCCCCAGGCCCGCTTCGGCTACCGCATGAACAACGCCACCATGATCGACACCATGGTCAACGACGCTCTGTGGGACGCGTTCAACAACTACCACATGGGCATCACCGCCGAGAACCTTGCTGAGAAGTACGGCCTCACCCGCGAGATGCAGGACGAGTTCGCCGCCGCCAGCCAGCAGAAGTGCGAGAAGGCGCAGGCCGAGGGCCGCTTCAAGGACGAAATTGTTCCCGTTCCCGTGAAGGTCAAGAAGGAAATGGTCATGGTCGATAAGGACGAGGGCCCGCGCGCCGGCGTCACCGCCGAGAGCATCGCGAAGCTCCGCCCGGCCTTCAAGCCCGACGGCACCGTGACCGCCGCCAACGCCTCCGGCATCAACGACGGCGCCGCCGCTGTCGTCGTGATGAGCGAGGAGAAGGCGAAGGAGCTCGGCGTGAAGCCGATGGCGAAGTTTGTTGTCGGCGCTTCCGCCGGCGTCGATCCGTCCATCATGGGCATCGGCCCCGCCGCCTCCACCCGCAAGGCGCTCGCCCACGCGAACATGAACCTCGACCAGAT
>CASFAA010000113.1 GCA_949292505.1 uncultured Oscillospiraceae bacterium | reverse complement strand
CATTCCGCTCAAATACGGTAAACTGGTCTTGCTTATTCTTTTTCTTCACAAACTAAGAATATAGCAACGAGCGAGGTTTGGAAACCCTTTCGGGCTCCAAACCTCGCTCGTTTTTTTTGGATCATTTTGCAACGGGCCCTTGCTTTCTCATTCACGCAAAGCAAGCTCAGCGTTTCGGTGATAAAGCTTGCTTTCTCATTCACGCCAAGCAAGCCTTGCGTTTCTGTGATAAAGCAAGCTTTGCGTCGTGAAAAAGCTTCATTTTTTCCCCGGAGTGTGGTATCCTAAACATAAGCGAGCCCCTGCCGTTTCGGCAGGGGACGCAAGCGAAAACGGAGTGTGAACAATGAAGCTTCTGATATTGGATGGAAACAGCATCCTCAACCGCGCCTTCTATGGGATCCGTATCCTGACGACGAAGGACGGGCTCTACACGAACGGCATTTACGGCTTTCTCACGATGCTCCAGCGCCTCCTGGGCGAGACGGAGCCGGACGCCGTCGCCATCGCGTTTGACCGCAAGGCGCCGACCTTCCGCCACAAGGCGTACGACGGCTACAAGGCCACCCGCAAGGGAATGCCGGAGGAGCTTGCCCAGCAGCTGCCCACGCTCAAGGAGCTGCTGCAGCTTCTCGGCTACCGTCTCGTCGAGTGCGACGGCTTCGAGGCCGACGACATCCTCGGCACCTTTGCCCGCGTCTGCCGGGAGGAGGGCGCGCAGTGCGTGATCGCCACCGGCGACCGCGACAGCCTGCAGCTTGTCGGCGGCGGTGTCACCGTGCGTCTTGCCTCCACAAAGATGGGCCAGCCCCAGGTGACGGTCTACGACGAGGCGAAGATCCGCGAGGAGTACGGCGTCGAGCCCGCCCAGCTCATCGACATTAAGGCGATTCAGGGCGATACGTCCGACAATATCCCCGGCGTCGCGGGCATCGGCCCGAAGGGCGCGGGGGAGCTGATCCAGCGCTTCCACGACCTCGACAACATCTACGATCATCTCGACGAGCTCGACATCAAGGCGGCGCAAAAGAAGAAGCTCGCCGATTCCCGCGACAACGCCTATCTGAGCCGCTGGCTCGGCACGATCCGCACCGACGCCCCCGTCGACACCGTGCTCGCGGACTATACGCCCAAGCCGGTCGACCCGCAGGCCGGCGCCCTGATGGCAAAGCTCGAGTTCTTTACCCTGATGGAAAAGATGGGCATCGAGCCGGCGGACGTGCAGCCCGCCCCGCAGGAGGAGAGCGGCGCGCCTGCGTGGACGTGGAGCGGGGAAGCGCCCGAAAACTGGCGCGCGCTCCTCGGCGAGACGGCTGCCCTCTGCCCGTCCTATGAGAAGGACGGCTCGCTCGCCGGCCTCCTCGCCGCGAGCGGGGGCCTCGTTTTCCCACTCTCTATGTGGGACGATATGGCGTTCCTCTGCGGACTCGAGGGCGTGACGAAGCTCGTCCCGTCCACAAAGCAGCTCTACGCGGCGCTCGAGCCGCGAGGCGCGCGGCTCGCGGGGCCCGTCTTCGACGTCTCCCTCGCCGCGTACCTGCTCAACCCCTCCGCGAAGGGGTACGAGACGCCCCGCCTCGCGCAGGAGTACGGCGTCCCCATGCCGCAGCTCGAAAACGAGGAAGCCTCTGCCTGCGCCGCGCTGCCCGCCCTGTGCGAGACGCTCGCCGCGCAGATCCGGGAAAAGGGGCAGGAGAAGCTTCTCGAAGAGATTGAGCTTCCGCTTGCCCGCGTGCTCGCCCATATGGAGACCGAGGGCTTCGCCGTCGACAGCGAGGGTATCCGCGCGTACGGCGAAAAGCTCGAGGGAGAGATTGACCGTCTCCTCGCGGAAATCTATGAAGCTGTTGGCTATGAGTTCAACGTCAACTCGCCGAAGCAACTCGGCGACGCGCTGTTCATCAAGCTCGGCCTTTCCCACGGCAAAAAGACGAAGACGGGCTATTCCACGAACGCCGAGGTCCTCGAGGGGCTGCGGTACGAGCATCCGGCCGTCGAGCTGGTGCTCAACTACCGCGCCCTCGCGAAGCTCAAGTCGACGTACTGCGACGGCCTGCTCAAGGTCGTCGGCGCGGACGGGCGCATCCATTCGAGCTTCAACCAGACGGAGACGCGCACGGGGCGCATCAGCTCAACGGAGCCGAACCTGCAGAACATCCCGGTGCGCACGGAGCTCGGGCGGGAGCTGCGCCGCTTCTTCCTCGCCCGCCCCGGCTGGGTGCTCGTCGACGCCGATTACTCCCAGATTGAGCTGCGCGTCCTCGCCCACGTCGCGGACGACAAGAACATGATCCAGGCCTTCCTCGACAACGACGACATCCACCGCCGCACCGCCGCGCAGGTTTTCCACCTCCCGGAGGACATGGTGACGCCTCTCATGCGCAGCCGCGCGAAGGCCGTCAACTTCGGCATCGTGTACGGCATCGGCTCGTTCTCCCTGAGCAAGGACATCGGCGTCACGCGCAAGGAGGCCGAACAGTATATCAGCGACTATCTCGCGCATTTTTCCGGCGTCGACGCCTATATGCGCCGCACCGTCGAGGAGGCGAAGGAAAAGGGCTACGCCGAGACGATCTTCGGCCGCCGCCGCTACCTGCCTGAGCTGGCCTCCGGCAATTTCAATATGCGCTCCTTCGGCGAGCGCGTCGCGCGCAATATGCCGATCCAGGGAGCCGCCGCAGACATCATCAAGATTGCGATGATCCGTGTCGACGAGCGCCTCCGCCGCGAGGGACTGCGGGCGCGCCTCATCCTGCAGGTGCACGACGAGCTGATCGTCGAGTGCCCCGAGGAGGAGGCGGAGCGCGTCTCCGCCCTCCTGACGGAGGAGATGGAAAACGCCGTGCACCTGTCCGTGCCGATGGTCGCCGAGGCGAAGATTGGCCGCACCTGGTATGAGGCGAAGTCATGAGCGGTCTGCTTGCCTGCCCCGTCTGCGGCCGTCCGCTCGAGCGGGGAGAGAAAGCCTGGGCCTGCAAAAAGGGCCACTCCTTCGACGTGGCCGCCGAGGGCTACGCGTATCTGCTGCCGCCGAACAAAAAGCACTCGAAGGATCCCGGAGACACAAAGCAGATGGTCGCCGCCCGCCGCGCCTTCCTTGAGGCGGGGTACTATGAGCCGTTCCGCCGCCGCCTCTGCGGGCTGGCGTGCGAGGCCCTCGCGGGCCTTCCGGCTCCCGCCGTCCTCGACGTCGGCTGCGGGGAGGGCTGGTACACCGCCGCCCTCCTCGACGCCCTGCGCGGCGCGGGAACGGAGCCCGAGGTCTGCGGCGTCGACGTGAGCAAATCCGCCGTCCGCGCGGCGGCGAAGCGGCACAAGGGGATTGCCTTCGCCGTGGCGAGCGCCTTCTCGCTTCCCGCGGCGGACGCGTCCGCCGACCTCGCCGTCAACGTCTTCGCGCCCATCGTCCCCGGCGAGCTGCGGCGCGTTGTCCGTCCGGGAGGCTTTCTGCTGCTCGCCGTGCCGACGCCGCGCCACCTCTACGGGATGAAGGAAATTCTCTACGACGAGCCGTACGAGAACGAGTACCGGGAGACGGACTATCCCGGTTTCGCCCTCGTGAGCCGGGAAGCGGTCACGGGCGAGATACAGCTTGATTCCCCCGCGCTCATCGAGGCCCTGTTCTCGATGACGCCCTACTACTGGAAGACGCCCCCGGCGGGCTGTGCGCGGCTGCGCGCCGCCTCGTCGCTGCGCACGGAGATCGGCTTCGATTTCCTGCTCTACAGAAGGGAGGAAACGCCGTGACGCTGACAAAGAGCGAGTCGGAGCGCCTTGAGAACGTGCTGTTTCTCGCCGTCGTGACGGTCATCGCGATGATGATGCGTGCCTTCCTGTTCCCGATCGAGTCGGGAGATTACATCCAGTTTCTCCATCCGTGGTATGAGACGCTGCGGGAAAACGGCGGCCTCCTCGCCATCGGCATGGATATCGGCGACTATATGCCGCCCTACTTTTACCTTCTCGCCCTCCTGACTTACCTCCCAATCCGCGACATATTCGCCATCAAGCTCGTCTCGAGCCTCGTTGACATTGTGCTCGCCGTCTGCGCGGCGAACCTCGCGGCGGACGGGAACCGCCTGTCGCGGCGCTGGATGGCCGTCTACTGCGTCGTCCTGTTTCTGCCCTCCGTCTTTCTGAATTCCGCCGTGTGGGGCCAGTGCGACGCGATTTACGTCTCGGCGCTGCTCGCTTTTCTCTATTCTGTCCGGCGCGGGAGGAGCACGGCGGCGGTGCTGGCGTATTCGATTTCTTTTGTTTTCAAGCTGCAGGCCGTGTTTCTCGCGCCGCTTCTGCTGCTGTTCCTGCTCAAGCGATGGGTGCGCTGGCGCAGCCTCTGGGTATTCCCGGCGGTTTACCTCGCCGCCTGCCTGCCCGCAGCCGTCATGGGGCGGAGCCTTTGGGATCTGCTCACCGTCTACTTTGCGCAGGCCGGGCAGTATAACCTCCTCGCCATGTTCCTGCCGAACCTCTATACCTGGCTTGGCGACAGTACGGCCGCGGAGATCAGCCGTGCCGGCGTGATGCTCGCCGGCGGCGTCGTGCTCTGCGCCGTCTTCTTCCTCTGGCGGCTCGACTTCGAGCTGACGCTGGACCGCCTCGTGAGCCTTGGCCTTTTCTTTGCCCTGCTCACGCCGTTTCTCCTGCCGCATATGCACGAGCGGTATTACTTCCTCGCGGATTTGCTGAGCGTCGTCTTTGCGTTCCGCTTCCCGAAAAAGTGGGGGATTGCGTTTACCGTCTGCGTGAGCTCCGCCTATGCCGTGTGCCACAACCTGTTCGGCACCGACTTTTTCCCGGTGGAGCTGCTCGGCGTGATTCTGCTCGGCGTGATCTGTTTCGTCGTGCGCCACCTCGCCGCGATTCTGCCGCGAAGGGAGGCGGCGGCATGACGATCGTCCCGATGCAGGAGCGCCATCTCGACGCGCTCGCGGAGCTCGAGCGGCTCTGCTTTGTCCACCCGTGGACGCGAGAAGGACTCGCCGCGGAGCTTGAGAGCGATACGGCGCTGTTCCTCGCCGCGGAGGACGAGGCGGGGGAGGCCGTCGGCTATGTGGGCTCGCACGTCGTCTGCGGCGAGTGCTACATTGACAATGTCGCCGTCCACCCGCGCTGCCGCGGGCAGGGCGTCGCGTCCGCCGTCCTCACGGAGCTGATCCGCCGCGTGCGGGCGCAGAACGGTGTCTTCCTCACCCTCGAGGTGAGGGAGAGCAACGTCCCGGCCCGCCGCCTGTACGGGAAGCTCGGCTTTTCCGAGGCGGGGCGGCGCAGGGGCTTCTACTCCGACCCGAAGGAGGACGCCCTCCTTCTGACGCTCACCCTCGCGGACTGAGCCTATGCGGCGTTGTTTCCCATCCAAAAGCATTTCGCGAAGCCAGCGGCCCCGGACAGCTCGTCCGGGGCCGCTTCTGCATATGATCGCGCCCTCCCGCATACGCTTTTGAAAAAGCGCTTCGCCCGCAGGGGCGGAGCGCCGCGAAGAAGGGAAGGGACAGCGGATGCTGATTCATGTGACAAGGGAAGGGGAGACGCTGCAGTCGATTGCGCGGCGCTATACCGTCTCCGCCGCGCGGCTGGCGCGGGACAACGGCCTCGCATCGGGGGAGGAGCCGGTTGCCGGGCAGGCGCTCGCAATTCTCTATCCGGCGCGCGTCCATCTCGCGCGCCGGGGAGACACGACGGCTTCGATCGCGCGCCGGTACGGCGTATCGGAGCGCCGGCTCTGGCAGTGCAATCCGGGACTGATCACCGCCGGGCCGCAGCCCGGCGAGCGGATCGTCGTCTCATGGCGGCAGAACACGCTCGGGCGCTTCGAGACGATAGGCTACGCCTATCCCGCGACGCGCAGGGAGCTTCTGCTTGCCTCCCTGCCGTCCATGCGGTACGCGATCCCGTTCACGCACGAGGTTTCGCGCCTCGGCGGCCTGTCGCAGCTGAACGATGCGGCGATGCGCGAGGCTGTGCAGGAGAGCGGCGCGTCGTCTCTGCTGAGCGTGTCGAACCTGCGGGAACCGGACGGCTTCGACGGCGAGACGGTGCACGCGATCCTTATGAGCGACGAAGCGCAGCGCCGCCTGATTGCGGAGATTCAGGCGCTGATTCACGAGCGCGGCCACTGCGGCGTGGACGTCGATTTCGAGTACGTCCTCGCCGCCGACCGCGAGCGTTACCCGGCGTTTCTGCGCCGTCTTTCCGCCGCGCTCGAGCCGGAGGGTACTCCCGTGTACTGCGCCGTCTCCGCGAAGGACGAGGACAACACCTCCTCCCGCCTGACGGCGGGACTCGACTACAAGGCGATCGGCGAGGCGGTCTCCGCCGTTCTCGTCATGACGTACGATTACGGCTACGTTTCCGGCCCGCCGATGGCCGTCTCGCCGCTGCCGATGGTCAGAAAGACGCTCGAGTACGCCGTGACGCGCATCGACCGGAAAAAACTGCTCATGGGAATCCCGAACTACGGCTACAACTGGCCGCTGCCGTACGAGGCGGGGAAGACGCGCGCCCGCTCTGTCACGAACGAGGAGGCCGTCTCCCTCGCGCGGCAGGCGGGCTCTGCCATCGAGTACGACGAGGACGCCCAGGCGCCGTGGTTCCGGTACCGGGAAAACGGGGCGGAGCGGGAGGTCTGGTTCGAAGACGTGCGCAGCCTCCGCGCGAAGCTGCGCCTCGCCGCCCAGCTCGGTTTGCGCGGCGTCGGCTTCTGGAATCTCTCGCGGCCCTTCACGCAGGGCTGGACGGTGCTCTCCGCTCTTTTCCGCATCGACTGAGAAAAAACCGCCTGCTGCAAAAAAAGCAGCAGGCGGTTATTTTCGCGCCGGAGGCGGATAAAGTTTTCGCGCAAGCCTTTTTCAAAAGGCTTGAAATATTTTGGAATCAGTTCTTGTCCTCGAGCAGCGTAACGAGCACAGCCTTCTGGGCATGGAGGCGGTTCTCGGCCTCGTCAAAGATCTCGTCCGCGTGCGCCTCGAAGACGTCGGCGGTGATCTCCTCGCCGCGATGGGCGGGCAGGCAGTGCTGCACCATCGCGTCGGGCTTCGCGAGCGCCATCAGCTCCGCGTTGACCTGGTAGCCGTCGAACGCCTTGCGGCGCTTCTCCGACTCCTCCTCCTGACCCATGGACGTCCACACGTCGGTGATGACGACGTCCGCGCCGACGGCGGCCTTCTTCGGATCGTCCGTCAGCTCAAAGCATGGATACTGCGCGGCAAAGTCCAGGATCTCCTGCGGCGGGCGGTAGCCCTCCGGGCAGGCGACGCTGACGCTCATCTTCGTCTTGAGGCAGCCGACGATGAGGGAATTCATCATGTTGTTGCCGTCGCCGATGAAGCACATCTTCAGCCCCTCGAGGGTGCCCTTATGCTCGCGGATCGTCATCAGGTCGGCGAGAATCTGGCACGGATGGCAGAAGTCCGTCAGGCCGTTGATGATCGGGATATTGCCGTATTCGGCCAGCGACTCGACCTCCTCCTGGGCGAAGGTGCGAATCATGATGCCGTCAAGGTAGCGCGAGAGCACGCGGGCCGTGTCCTGTACCGCCTCGCCGCGGCCGATCTGCAGATCGTGCGAGGAGAGGAACAGCGCGTGGCCGCCGAGCTGGTACATACCGGTCTCAAACGAGACGCGCGTGCGGGTCGAGGATTTCTCAAAGATCATGCCGAGCGTCTTGCCCGCCAGGCGGGGATGGGGAATCCCATGCTTCTTTTCGTATTTGAGCTGGTCGGCCAGATCGAGAATGCCGATGATCTCCTCGGGCGTGAGGTCGAGCAGCTTGAGCAAATGCTTCATTTCATTTTCCTCCTTATGCGTGTGATGGGGTGTGTCGCGAGCCGGAAGCGCTTATTTCGCCTCGGCCAGAACCTTCTCCAGAATCTCGAGGCCCTTGTCCATCTCCTCGCGGGTGATGGTGAGCGGAGGCAGCAGGCGGAGCAGCGCCTTCGCCGTCAGGATAAGCAGGCCGTTCTCGACGCACGCGGCGGCGATAGCGGCGGACGTTCCGCGCGCCGGAACGACGCCGAGCATCATGCCCATGCCGCGTACCTCTGCGACGCCGTCCATCTTCTCGAGGCGCTCGCGCAGGTACGCACCCTTCTCGCGCACCTCGGCGAGAAAAGCAGGCCGTGCCACGCGGTGCAGCACCTCGCGCGCGCCGGCGCAGACGACCGGGTTCGCGCCGAAGGTGGAGCCGTGCGCGCTGCGCCCCATAACCTCGCGCAGTTCCTTCGTGCACAGGCACGCGCCGATCGGCAGGCCGCCGCCGAGTCCTTTTGCGCTCGTGAGCACGTCCGGGTGAACGCCGTACTGCTCGCAGCAGTAGAAGGTGCCGGTGCGCCCCACGCCGGTCTGCACTTCGTCGGCAAGGAGCAGGAGGTTCTTTTCCTTACAGAGGGCTGCGAGCTCGGTGACGAACTCCCGGTCGAGCGGCAGCACGCCGCCCTCGCCCTGGATGAACTCGATCATCACGGCGCAGGTGTTTCCCGTCAGATGCTCGCGCACGCTCTCGATATTCGGCTCCGCGTACGCGAAGCCCTCGGTGAAGGGGAAGAAGTAGTTGTGAAAAACGTCCTGGCCGGTCGCCGCGAGCGTGGTGACGGTGCGACCGTGGAAGGAGTTCTGCAGCGTCAGAATCTCGCAGCGCTCCTTGCCGTACTTCTCCACGCTGTACTTTCTCGCGAGCTTGATGGCGCACTCGTTGGCCTCCGCGCCGGAATTTCCGAGGAAGACGGCGTCGTAGCCGGAGACGGCCAGCAGCTCCGCGGCAAACTCAGCGGAGGCGGGATTGTAGTAGAGGTTGGAGACGTGCTGCAGGCTCGCGGCCTGACGTGACACGGCGGCCACCCAGCCCTCGTCGGCCCAGCCGAGGCTGTTCACGCCGATGCCGCTGCCGAAATCGATGTATTCCTTGCCCTCGCAGTCGTGGCCGGTCGCGTTTTTGCCGCTGCACAGGACGGCGTCGAAGCGGCCGTAGGTGGGCATAAAGCTTTCTTCGTCAAGCTTTTTGATCTCTTCCGATAACATGATGAATTGTTCCCTCCGTTCAGTACAGCATGGTGCCGATGCCTTCGTTCGTCAGCAGCTCGATGAGGATCGAGTGGGCGATGCGCCCGTCGATGATGTGGGCGCGGCTGACGCCGCGGCGCACGGCCTCGACGCAGCACTGAATCTTCGGGATCATGCCGCCGGAGATGATGCCGTCGTGCTGGAGCTTCGGCACGGAGCTGACGTTGACCTCCGGGATCAGCGTGCTCTCGTCGTTGCGGTCGCGCAGCAGGCCGCGGATGTCCGTCATGAGAATAAGCTTCTTCGCGTTGAGCTTCGCCGCAATGTGCGCTGCGGCAATGTCGGCGTTGATGTTGTAGGCGTGGCCGTCGACGCCCGCCGCCACCGTCGAGATGACGGGAATGTACCCCTTGTCCATCGTGTCGATGATGATCTGTGCGTTGACGTCGACAATCTCGCCGACGTAGCCCAGATCCTCGGAGGCCGTCGCCTTCTCGGCGCGGAGCATCCCGCCGTCCATGCCGCACAGGCCGAGAGCGCGGCCGCTGTTGCGCTGCAGAAGCTGGACGAGATCCTTGTTGACCTTGCCAGCGAGCACCATCTGCACGACGTCCATCGTCTCCTCGTCGGTGTAGCGCAGGCCGTTGACAAAGCGGCTCTCCTTGCCGATCTTCTTGAGCATCGCGCTGATCTCAGGTCCGCCGCCGTGGACGAGCACCACGTTGACGCCGATGAGCTGCATGAGCACGATGTCGCTCATGACCGCCTGCTTGAGCTCCTCGTTGATCATCGCGTTGCCGCCGTATTTGATGACGATCGTCTGACCGTAATACTGCCGGATGTAGGGAAGCGCCTGTACCAGTACCTTTGCTCTGTCCGCATTCGTAATTTCCATGGGATTCCCCTCCTTGTCCTCTTGCAAAAAATCAGGTGCGGTAGTCGCCGTTGATCTTCACATAGTCGTAGGTGAGATCGCAGCCGTACGCCTCGGCGCAGGCGTCGCCGTCGCCGAGCGCGACGAGAATGTCGATCTCGTCCTCTGTGAGGATCTCCTTTGCGAGCTCCTCGCTGAAGGGGATGCCCGCGCCGTTTTTGCACACGTCGATCGTGCCTGCCTTCGAGCGGAACGAGACGTCGACGCGGTGAATGTCCGTATCGGTGCCCGCGTAGCCGATGGCGCAGAGCACGCGGCCCCAGTTGGCGTCCGCGCCGAACATGGCGGCCTTGAGAAGGCTCGAGCAGATAACGCTCTTCGCGACCGTGCGCGCGTCCGCGAGATTCGCCGCGCCCGTCACCTTGCAGACGAGCAGCTTCGTCGCGCCCTCGCCGTCCTTCGCCATCTTGCGGGCGAGGTCGATGCAGATGGCGCGCAGCGCGCCGACGAACTCCTCATAGTCCGGCGTGCCGTCGAGGATCTCCGGGTTCTCGGCGAGGCCGTTCGCCATCACCGTGATGGTGTCGTTCGTCGAGGTGTCGCCGTCGATGCTGACCATGTTGAACGACTCCGCAACCACGGAGCGCAGCGCCTTGTCGAGGACGGGAGCGGCAATCTTCGCGTCCGTTGTCAAAAAGCACAGCATCGTGCACATATTCGGGTGAATCATGCCGGAGCCCTTGCAGATGCCGCCGAGGCGCACCGTCTTCCCACCGGCCGTGAATTCCGCAGCGGCCTCCTTGACGACCGTGTCCGTCGTCATGATGGCCTTCGCCGCAAGCTGGGAGCCGTCCTTCTTCAGGGAGGAGGCGAGCAGCGGAGCCGTCTCCTCAATCGGCTCGATCGGCAGCACCTGGCCGATGACGCCCGTGGACGCGACGATCACGTCGGACGCGTCGATGTTGAGCGCCTCGCCGGCGATCTCGCACATCCGCCACGCCTTCTCCTCGCCGTCGGCGTTGCAGGTGTTCGCGTTGCCGGAGTTGCAGATGACGGCTCTGGCCACGCCGTTTGCCAGATTGCGCTTCGTCACCAGAATCGGCGCGCCCTTCACGAGGTTGCTCGTGTACATCCCCGCCGCCGCGCACGGGGCGGACGAGTAAATCATCGCCAGATCCGGCTTCGTCTTGTTCTTGCGGATACCGCAGTACATTCCGCCCGCGGTAAAGCCCTTTGCGGCAGTCACGCCGCCCTCAATCATCTTCATTTTTTATTCCCCCAGACTCAGTGCGAACGCGTCCGGCGCCCGCGAAAGCTGTCAATCTCAAACTGTCGGAACGGTTTCTCAGAACGCAGGCGGGAGGAGGCGAAGCCCCTCCGTCTCGTCGAGGCCGAACGCGAGGTTCATGTTCTGCACCGCCTGACCGGCCGCGCCCTTGACCATGTTGTCGATGGCGGAGATCGCCACGAAGGTGTTCGTGCGCGGATCCATGTGAAGCGAAACGTCGCAGAAGTTCGAGTACCACACGTTCTTGATGTCCGCGACGCGCCCCTTCGGCAGCAGGCGGACGAAATACTCGCCGTCGTACCGCTCGTGGTAGACGCGCGAGAGCTCCTCCATCGTGACGCCGTCCTTGAGACGGGCGTAGCACGTCGCGAGGATGCCGCGGTTGACCGGGAGCAGATGGGGGACGAAGGTCAGCCTGACGGGAGCGCCCGCGGCCTTCGAGAGCGTCTGCTCCATCTCCGGGGTGTGGCGGTGCGCCGCCACCTTGTAAGCGGTGAACGCCTCGTTGAGCTCCGGATAGTGCGTGTTCTGCGTCATCTTGCGGCCCGCGCCCGTCACGCCGGACTTGCAGTCCGCGATGATGCCGTCTTTTTCAATGAGTCCGGCCTCGAGGGCGGGGTAGAGGGCCATCGGCACGGCGGTCGTGTAGCAGCCGGGATTCGCAATGAGGCGCTTGCCGCGGATCTCATTGCGGAAGAATTCCGGCAGGCCGTAGACGGCCTTCTCGTGCAGGGCGGGATCGAGGAAGGAGTTGCCGTACCACTCCTTGTATTCGTCCTCGCTCTCGAGGCGGAAATCCGCGCCGAGGTCGATGAAGACCTTGCCCTTCGCGTCGCACTCCGCGGCGAGCTCCTGGGAGAGTCCGTGCGGCAGGGCGGCGAAAATGACGTCGCTCTTTTCCACGACCTCCTGCTGGTTGCCGCAGACAGCGTCGCACATCCCAAAATAGGAGGGATAGACGTCGGAAAGCTTCTGTCCCTCAAAGCTGACGGAGCTGACCGCGGCCAGCTCGGCGCCCGGATGGCCGGTCAGGATCCGGCAGAGCTCCGCGCCTGCGTAGCCCGTGGCGCCCACAACGCCTGCTTGAATTTTCATGTTCATTTCCCTTCCTTTTCGTCGAGAATAGCCAGCACGCGCGCCGCCTCGCGCCGCACGTTTTCCGGAGCGGGACCGCCGAGCACGCGGCGGCCGTTGACGCAGCGCTCGAGCGAGATGGCGTCGTACACGTCCTCGCCGAAGAGCTCGCAGTGCGCGCGGTATTCCGCGAGCGGCAGCGTCTCGAGCGTTTCGTGATGGTCGATGCACCAGGCAACCAGCGCGCCCGTCACCTTGTACGCGTCGCGGAACGGCAGCCCCTTGCCCACGAGGTAGTCGGCGCAGTCCGTCGCGTTGATGAAGCCGCCCGCGGCGGCCTTTCTCATGTTTTCCGGCAGCGCCTTCATCGTGTCGAGCATCGGCACGAAGGCGAGCAGGCACATATGCAGCGTGTCGACCGCGTCGAAGACAGCCTCCTTGTCCTCCTGCATATCCTTGTTGTAGGCGAGGGGGAGACCCTTCATCATTGTCAGGAGCGTCGTCAGGTCGCCGACGACGCGGCCCGTCTTGCCGCGCACAAGCTCGGCAATGTCGGGGTTCTTCTTCTGGGGCATGATGCTCGAGCCGGTCGAGAACGCGTCGTCGAGCTCTACAAACTTGAATTCCCACGAGCACCAGAGGATGATCTCCTCCGAGAAGCGGGAGAGGTGCACCATGCAGATCGCGATCGCCGCCGCCAGCTCCATGCAGAAGTCGCGGTCGGAGACGCCGTCGAGGCTGTTGTGCGTCGGCCCGTCGAAGCCGAGGAGCGAAGCCGTCAGCCCGCGGTCGAGCGGGTACGTCGTCCCCGCCAGCGCGCCGGAGCCGAGCGGGCAGACGTTCATGCGCCGCTGCGCGTCCTCCAGACGGGACAGATCGCGCAGGAACATTTCCGCGTACGCCATCAGATGATGGCCGAAGGTGATGGGTTGCGCGCGCTGCAGATGCGTGTAGCCCGGCATGACGTCTCCGGCGTGCTCCTCCGCCTTATGGCAAAGGACGCGCACCAGCTCCGTCAGCTGACCGCGCAGCTCCTCACAGCGGCCGCGCAGGTAGAGGCGGTCGTCGAGGGCGACCTGATCGTTGCGGCTGCGCGCCGTGTGCAGGCGCTTGCCGGAGTCTCCGAGGCGGGCCGTCAGCTCCGCCTCGATGAAGGTGTGTACGTCCTCGGCGCTCATGTCGATGGGGAGCGCGCCGCTCTCGATGTCGGAAAGAATCCCCTCGAGTCCGGCGCAGATTTTCTCCGACTCCGCCTTGTCGAGGACGCCGCAGGCGCCCAGCATCGTCGCGTGGGCGATGCTGCCCTGAATGTCCTCCTTCACCATCCGGCTGTCAAAGGAGATGGAGGAGTTGAAATCGTTCGTCGTCTTGTCCAGTTCCTTGTGGAACCGTCCCGTCCAGAGCTTCATGCGAAAATTCTCCTTTTTGGGACGCCCCGGCGGGGCGCGTTCTGTCTGTCGATAAAAACGGAAAGCGGGGGATCGAGCATGGGTCGATCCCCCTCGGTGTTTCCGAACGCACGGCGATGCCGCGCGCTGTTTTTCAATAGTCGTGCTTTTTCAGTTACGCAAAGCTTGCTTTGCACTTCTGCGAAAAAGCTTACTTGCCGGCCTTCTCGAGCTTCTGGCGCTTCATCGCCTGCACCTTGATCGGCAGGCCGAACAGGTTGATGAACCCGGCGGAGTCCGCCTGATTGTAAACCTCGTCCTCGCTGAAGGTCGCGATCTCCTCGTCGTAGAGCGAGTAGTCGGAGGTCACGCCGGCGTCGATGATGTTGCCCTTGTAGAGCTTGAGCTTCACATCGCCCGTTACGGTCTGCTGCGTGCTCGTCACGAACGCGCTGAGCGCCTCGCGCAGGGGAGTGAACCACTCGCCGTTGTAGACCATCTCGGCGAACTTGATGGCGAACTGCTGCTTGTAGTGATACGTCGCCTTGTCAAGGCAGATTTCCTCGAGCTTGTTGTGCGCGTGGTAGAGGATGGTGCCGCCGGGAGTCTCGTAGACGCCGCGGGACTTCATGCCCACGAGGCGGTTCTCCACGATGTCGGCGAGGCCGATGCCGTTCTCGCCGCCGAGGCGGTTGAGCTCCTCGATCATCTCCACGCCGCCGAGCTTTCTGCCGTCGAGCTTCGTGGGGACGCCCTTCTCAAAGTGCAAGGTGATGTAGGTCGGCTTGTCGGGAGCCTGCTCGGGGGAGACGCCGAGCTCCAGGAAGCCGGGCTTGTTATACTGCGGCTCGTTCGCCGGATCCTCGAGGTCGAGGCCCTCATGCGAGAGGTGCCACAGGTTCTTGTCCTTGGAATAGTTCGTCTCGCGGGTGATCTTGAGCGGGACGTTGTGCGCCTCCGCGTAATCGATCTCCTCGTCGCGGGACTTGATGCTCCAGATTCTCCACGGAGCGATGATGGGCATCTCCGGCGCGAACGCCTTGATGGCCAGCTCGAAGCGAACCTGATCGTTGCCCTTGCCGGTGCAGCCGTGGCAGATGGCGTCGGCACCCTCGGCCTTCGCGATCTCGACAAGGCGCTTCGCGATCAGCGGGCGGGCAAAGCTCGTGCCGAGCAGGTAGCTGTTCTCATACACAGCGCCGGCCTGCAGCGTCGGCCAGATGTAATCCTCGACGAAGGAATCCTTCAGATCGGCGATGTAGAGCTTGGAAGCGCCCGTCTTCTTCGCCTTCTCTTCGAGACCGGTCAGTTCGCTGCCCTGTCCCACGTCGGCCGCCACTGCGACGACCTCGCAGTTGTTGTAGTTTTCCTTCAGCCACGGGATGATGATGGACGTGTCGAGTCCGCCGGAATACGCCAGTACGACCTTCTTGATTTCCTTAGCCATGGTTCCGTATCTCCTTTATGATTTTATATTCATGCATTCGGCTTTCCGGCCTTGCAGCCGGTTTTCATCTGTGTTTCATTATACACCTGACTTGCAAAAAATCAAGTGTTTCGTGCATAAATATTCAAATTATCCAGTTTACACAAATTCCGAAAGACGCGAGGCGAAAAACTGAACGTTCTGAATCGCTTTTTCGCAAATTTCAAAAAAGAGAGAAAAAACTGCGCCCGGGCGGCCGGATCCCCTTTCTTTTTCCTTTGAATTTGTATACAATAAAAAGGAATACTTTTTCTCTTGTCTATCAAAAGGAGGAGCACCGTATGGCAAACTGGAAAGAAATCAAAGTGAACGACTGGAACGACAACCCGTTCACCCGCATTGGGACAGACTGGATGCTCGTGACTGCCGGCAATCAGGAGAAGAGCAACACGATGACGGCGAGCTGGGGAGGCGTCGGCCTCCTGTGGAACAAGCCCGTCGCGTTCACGTTTATCCGCCCGCAGCGCTATACGCTTGAGTTTATCGAGCGCGAGGCATACTACAGCCTCGCCTTCTTCGGCGACGGCTTCCGCAGCGCGCTGAACTTCTGCGGTACGAAGAGCGGCCGCGATTTTGACAAGTGGAAGGAGACCGGCCTGACGCCCGCCTTCGATCTCGCCCCATATCCGGAGGAGGCCGAGGTCGTCCTCATCTGCCGCAAGCTCTACCGCCAGGATATGACGCCGGAGTCGTTCCTCGATGCGGAAATCCGTGAGAAAAACTATCCGCAGAACGATTACCACCGCGTCTTCGTCGGGGAGATTGTCAAGGTTCTCGTCCGCGAAGCGTAACGACAAAAGGCCGCTGCCGGCGAGGCAGCGGCCTTTCCTTATACCGGTATTCCCCGAGCGGCGCGCACCTCGCTGCGCACCCGGCTGAGCGTGACGGCGGAGACATCGAGGAAGGAAGCAATGAACCGCAAAGGTACGTCCTCGTCAAGCTCCGGATATCGGCTGACAAACCATCTGTACTTTTCCGCAGCATCCATACTGGCGAGAATCTGCCTTACCTCCGCGTGGAGGTTCATGGATTGATACATCAGCCGATCGTGGAGCTGCTGCGCAGCGGGCGCGTGCTCAATCAGCGCGAGGGCGGTCTGCATGGGCACCGAGAATATCTCGCTTGCTCTGATAGCCTGCATGGTTATCTGCGCCGGAGCGTGGAAGGGAATGCTTCCGACGAGAGGATCGCCCGGGCGGCAGCAGAAGCAGTCCGTCGCATCCTTGCCGGTACGGCTGAGGAAGTAGCCGCGAAACGCGCCGCTCCACAGAAAGGAGAGACGTTCGGGCGTTTGTCCCTCGCGGAGAATAATTTCATTTTTTCTGACGGTCTGAATTTCCGCCACCGGCAGGACGGACTGTACGACGGCTTCGTCCGTGAGACCGAGCGTCTCCTTTACAAAGCTTTCAATGGTCACTTGCATACCTCCCCGAGCAGTGGCCGTATCGGAGCGTGTGCGGAATTTGGCGCTCCAATGCAGCAAAATCACCGTAATATTACCATAATTTTTCTTCTTCTGCAATCGCTTCCTTCGTTTTTCCGCCGGAACGGAGGAAAAGCGTTCACTTCCTGCCCAAAGGAACGGCCTCGTCCTATGAAAAAACCCGGCAGCGGAAAGCTGCCGGGCGGATGGGCAAAAAGAAAGAGTCCGGACGCCAAGGCGTCCAGACTCAGTCTGGTCGAGGTGACTGGATTCGAACCAGCGGCCTCTACGTCCCGAACGTAGCGCTCTACCAAACTGAGCCACACCTCGAAATGGCTGCGGAAGAAGGATTCGAACCCTCACAAACAGAGTCAGAGTCTGCCGTGCTACCATTACACAATTCCGCAATATCTGAAAGTTCCTGTCGTCGCTGTCGGACAACGATATTTATTATATCAAAATCTTCCTGTTTGTCAACACCTTTTTTCGGAATTTCAAAAATAATTTTCAGGCAGGCACGGGGGGAAGAAAAACGCATAGGATGGGGAGAAGGGGGGAATGATCCATGATTACCATCAGCCTGTGCATGATTGTCAAAAATGAAGAAGAGGTGCTGGAGCGCTGTTTGGCAAGCGCTGCGGGCGTGGCGGACGAAACAATCGTCGTTGACACCGGCTCAACGGACGGAACAAAAGAAATTGCCCGGCGGTGCGGGGCGAAAGTTTTCGATTTTGCCTGGACGGATGATTTTGCCGCCGCACGGAATTACTCCTTTTCCAAGGCGTCCTGCGATTATCTGCTCTGGCTGGATGCGGACGACGTCCTTCCGGAACAGACGAGGCAGGGATTGATTCTGCTCCGGGAAAAGCTGGATCCCAGGGTGGATATGGTGCTGCTGCCTTATCATGTGGCCTTTGACGCCGCGGATCGCCCTACATTTGTATATTACCGGGAGCGTCTGATGCGCCGGGAGGCCGGGTTTCGCTGGGAAGGCGAGGTGCACGAGGTGATTGCTCCGGCCGGTATCCGGCTGGAATTGCCGCTGCCGGTGGAGCATCGCAAGCTCAAGCCGTCGGAGCCGGGACGCAACTTGCGTATTTTTGAAGGGCTTCTGCGAAAAGGGAGGAAACTGACGCCGCGTCAGCAGCTCTATTACGCGCGGGAACTTGTCGGGGCAGGACGGGACAAAGAAGCCGCCGCGGCGTTTGCACGCTTTCTTGACGATGGACGCGGCTGGGTGGAAGATAACATCGGCGCATGCCTGGAACTGGCGGCTTGCCGGGAACGCTTGGGAAACCGGGAGGAGGCTCTTGCCGACGTGTTCCGAAGCTTTGTCTTTGACGATCCCAGAGCGGAAGCATGCTGCGCGGCAGGCGATATTCTGCTGCGCTCGCAGAGCTGGACCAGGGCCGCGTATTGGTACCGCCTGGCGCTCAGCTGCCGTGCTCCGGAGAGCCGCCTTGCCTTTTACCGCCCTGATTTCGCGTCGTTTTATCCGCTGCTTCAGCT
>CASFAA010000112.1 GCA_949292505.1 uncultured Oscillospiraceae bacterium | reverse complement strand
TTGAGAGAAATGGGCTCGCGGAAGTGCTCGCGCACATACGCCTCAGCCTGCCCGGCGATCCCCTTCTGGCGCTGCCTGCCCTCTCCGGCCGCGAGGACGAATCCCTCCTGCAGCCAGCTCCAAAACGCCTCCCGCCACGCGGGATAGCGCAGAAAGACGGGCGACTCGCGCAAATCCATTGGGCGAAACCGCCCGGCGGTTTCGCCTCTCGGGAGTACTCCCGAGAGGGCGTAATAGATGCGGTAGCAGATTCCCTGCAGCAGGGTAAAGTGCAGGCGGCTCTCCTCCACGGCGCGCATGAGTTCTTCAAACGCGGCGCGAAGCTCCTCCTCGTCCGTCTCCTGTACCGCCGAGGAGATCGCCCCGAGCAGAACCTCCTCGTGCTCCAGCGGCCTTTCCGAAAACGGCGTAAGGCAGCGCGGCGGCGTGCCTGCCGAGAGGACGGCGTCCCCGCCCCAGAAGAGCTCCGTCATCATGCGGTAGAGGTGCTCCTCGCAGTCGAGGCGGAGGGCGCTCCCGGGATTCTCAAAGACCTCCTCGTCGAGCAGCAGGGCGCAGGCGCAGCCGCGCTGGCGCAAAACACGGGAGAGATGCCGCCCGTACAGCATCGCGCTGCCCTGCGACTGCTCAAGCGCCGAGACGGGCAGCAGATACGAGGCGGCGCTGCCCTGGCTGCAGAAAAAGGCCTCGGCTCCGCCGGGCAGCAGCTCCTCGAGAAGCTCGCGCGCCGCCGGAAGGCCGCCACCCTGCGCCGTCCCGTCGAGACAGACGGCGTGGAGCAGGAAATTGCCGCGCAGCTTTTCCCTGTCCGCGTCCGCGCCGTGGTACAGCTCGCGCAGAAGGCGGACCCGCTCGCCGATGCCGGCCTCCGCCCGCCTTTGGGCGCGCTCGTCGAGCTCGCGGCGGATCTCGAGCAGCAGCGGCTGCGCCTCGTCCTCGTCGACGGGCTTGAGAAGATAGCCCTTCACGCCGTACCGGATCGCAGCGCGGGCGTACTCGAACTCGCTGTAGCCGGAGAGCATCACCACAAACGGGCGTTTTTCCTCCTCCCACGCGGAAAGCTCCCGCAGAAAGCCGACGCCGTCGAGCACCGGCATACAGACGTCGAGGAAAATCAGGTCGGCGGGCGTTTTTTCGAGCTGCTCGAGCGCGTCCCTGCCGTTCTTCGCCACGGCGCTGACCTGAAACCCGAGGCTCCGGAAGTCGAGAGCGTGGGGCAGGTTGTTCCGGATGGCCTTCTCGTCGTCCACAATCATCACGGTGTACATGAGGCGTCCTCCTTTTTCATCGGGATTCTCACGGCGCACACCGTGCCGCGGCCCGGCGTGCTGTCAATGCGGAAGCTGAACGCGTCCCCGTAGGAGAGCGCGAGACGGCGGTAGACGTTCCAGACGCCGACGCTGCGGCCGGCCTGGGCGTCGCCGCTGAGCATCGAGCGCAGCTCCGCGAGCTTTTCCGGCGGCATCCCGCCGCCGTTGTCTTCGACGCAGATCTCAAGCGCCTCCCCGTCCGTCTTCGCGCGGATGCCGACCCACCGGTCCTCGGCCACGGCCTGGACGCCGTGCACGCAGGCGTTCTCGACGAGCGGCTGAAGGATCATCTTCGGCAGGAGGCAATCGTACGCCTCCCCCGAGACGTCAATCTCATAGGAGAACTCGTCCTCGAAGCGGTAACGCTGGATATAGAGAAACTCGTCGAGAAAGCTGAGCTCCTCGCGCAGGGTGATGACATTCCTGTCCCACTCGATCAGATTGCGGAACATCCGCGCCATGTATTTGATGACGCCCGCCGTTTCGCGCTCGCCCTTCGCAAGGGCGCGCAGGCGGATGCTCTCGAGGGCGTTGAACATGAAGTGCGGGTTTACCTGCGCCTGCAGGCTCAGAAGCTTCGCCTGGTTCGTCTCCTTCTCGAGCTCCATGCGCGCAATCTCCGCCTGATACCCCTCCTCGATCAGCGTTTTGAGCTGGACGCTCATCGCGTTGATGCTGTTCTGCAGGACGTC
>CASFAA010000111.1 GCA_949292505.1 uncultured Oscillospiraceae bacterium | reverse complement strand
GTCTCGAACATGATGCGCGCGCCGTCCTGCACGAACTGGCCCATCGAGTGCAGGTCGGTGGAGAAGATGACGCTCGCGGGGAAGATGCCCTTCTGGTCCTTGCCCTCGGACTCGCCGTACAGCTGCTTATACCACTCGTTCATCAGCGTGAACGCCGGGTCGTAGCAGGCAAGCAGCTCGACGGATTTACCCTTGCGATAAAGAATGTTGCGCGCCGCGGCGTATTTGTAGCAGTCGTTGTCGGGCGTACACTCGGCGTAGTCCTCACGGGCTTTCGCGGCGCCCGCCATCAGCGCGCGGATGTCGCAGCCGGCGGCGGCAATGGGCAGCAGGCCCACGGCGGTGAGCACGGAGAAGCGGCCGCCGACGTCGTCGGGAACGACGAACGTCTCATACCCTTCCGCGTCGCTGAGCTCCTTCAGTGTGCCGCGGGCGCGGTCGGTCGTGGAGTAGATGCGCGATTTCGCGCCCTCCTTGCCGTACTTTTTCTCCAGAAGCGCCTTGAACACGCGGAACGCCACGGCGGGCTCGGTGGTGGTGCCGGATTTGGAGATGATGTTGACGGAAACGTCCTTGCCCTCGCACAGATCGATGACGTCGCGCAGGTAGGACGGAGAGATGGAATTGCCGACAAAATAGATTTCATGCGCATCCTTTACCACCGCAGTGAGCACGGGTCCCTAGACCTCCTCAAAGACGTCGCTCGCGCCTAGATAACTGCCGCCGATACCGATCACGACGAGCACATCGGAATCCGAGCGGATCTTTTCCGCGGCCTTTTCAATGCGGGCAAACTCCTCTTTGTCATAGTCGACCGGAAGATCGACCCAGCCGAGGAAATCATTGCCGGGGCCGTTTTTCGCGCACAGGGTCTCGTGCGCGGTCTTTACCTGCGGAAAGATCGCGGTAAACTCATCGTCATGGACAAATTTTGCAAGATGCCTGACATTCAACTTCACACTCATGAACAAGTGCCTCCAATCTAAACCAGTATCGGATGGTTCTGTCAGTATTATCTCACAAGCGGCGCATTTTGTAAATACTTTTTCCCGAACCTGTAAAGGCCGTCACATCGCGGAGAGCGCGGCGCAAAGCTGCCTCCATGCGTTGGAAAATGTCATTCTGTCCACGCTCTGAGCGGCTGTCACAGGATAGACGGCAAGTTCCTGTTCCCCCGACATCAGCGTGACGGAACCGATCTGCTGTCCTTCCTCAACAGGCGCCGAAACGGTCGCCGGGAGCTCCTGACGTGCGCTCAGACCTCCTGCCTCCCCTTTTCGCACCAGGACATAAGGCGGCGTCTCGAAGGAGAGCTCCACCTCGCGCTGCGCTCCGCCTTCGACAGGCAGAGCTTCAAACTGCTGGGCAGCCTGAGGGAACTCCGCTTCCTCATACGTGGCGAATCCGTAGTCGAGAAGCTGCGTCGCCGCCTCGAACCGCTCCTCGCCAGTGGCGGCGCCCAGCACGACGGCGATCAGGTGCATCCCGTCGCGCTCGGCCGTCGCCGCAATGCACACGCCCGCTTTGGACGTCGTGCCTGTCTTGAGGCCGGTGATTCCGGGATACGTCTTCAGCAGTTTGTTCGTATTCACCAGCTGCGTCGCGCCGCCGCGCAGGGAATCCGTCCAGATCTGGGAGTATTCCAGGATGATCGGATGCGCGAGCAGCGCCGCGGACATCTTCGCGACGTCGCGCGCGCTGGAGAGATGTCCCTCGGCGTCGAGGCCGCAGGCGTTGACAAAGTGCGTGTTCGTCATGCCGAGCTCCTCGGCGCGGCGGTTCATCATATCGGCAAAGGCGGGCTCCGACCCGCCGACGTACTCCGCCACGGCCACGGCCGCGTCGTTGGCCGAGCACACGCAGATCGCCTTGACGAGCTCGTCGAGCGTGAACTGCTCGCCCGGCTCAAGCCAGATTTGGCTGCCGCCCATGCTGTAGGCGTGCTCGCTGATGGGAACGATGTCCTGCATCGTGACCGCGCCGTTCTGCACGGCTTCGAGCGCGAGCAAAAGCGTCATCACCTTGGTGATGGACGCGATTGGCACGGCGGCGTCGGCGTCTTTTTCATACAGCACGTCGCCTGTATCGGCACACACAAGAATCGCATTGCGGCACGGGACATCGAACTCGGGCAGTTCAATTCGCGCGGTGTTCTGCGTCGGCTCCGCCATGCACAGTGCAGGCGAGACAAGCATTGCAAGCGCAAGCGCGCAGAAGGCCAGTCTTTTTTTCATGTGAGTTCCCTCCTTCACATCAAATAGTATGGGGAATCTTTACGTTTTATCCGTCTTTCGCTATAATCATGAATGAGGTGGACAATGTGAAAGTTTCTTTCTACACGCTTGGCTGCAAGGTCAATCAAAACGAGACAGGCGCGCTGGAACAGTTGTTCTGCGCAAACGGCTTCACGCTTGCCGCT
>CASFAA010000110.1 GCA_949292505.1 uncultured Oscillospiraceae bacterium | reverse complement strand
CGCCCTGCCGGCGGCGGACTTCTCCGCCGCGATAGAGGGCGCGGCGGGAGCGGGCGGGATTTTCGCCTCGGCCGCCGCGGGATACATCATAGTCGGCGTCCTGGCCTTCGCGCTGGGCGCCGCCGTCACCGTGCTGAGCTTTAACCTGCGCTCGGCCGGCGGGCGCGGCGGGGAGGACAGGGATGATAGAGATAATAGATAACTCCGCGCAGTTTGTCTCGACGCTCGCCTGCTGCGGCGTATCGGCCGCGCTCTATTATAAGCGCCGGGGCGCGGAGCACTTCCTGCTCGCGTGCTTCTACGGCTGCTTCGCGCTGGGGCTGCTGTACTGGACGCTCTACCTCGTCCTCTACGAGACTACGCCGGGCACCTTCTACGTCTCGGAGATAGTCTGGATATCGAGCTGCATCTTCCTCTACCTGCTGCAATATACGCTCGCGGGCCCGGCGGAGAGAGCGCACCGCTGCGGCGCGATGTGGCTCGCGCCGGCGCTCGGGGCGGCGATGTTCGCGCTCTACTGCGTTTTCGCGCCCAATATCCCCGCGGATTTGCTGCGCTGCTGCGTCATGAGCGCGCTCGCCTGGAACGCGATACGCGGCCTTGCCTTCGGCGCGAGGCGGCGCTTCCACGCGGCGGTGCTCGCCTTCGTCTGCGCGGAATACGCGCTCTGGGCCTCGTCGATTACCTGGCTCGGCGACACGCTCGCGAACCCGTATTTCTGGATTGACTTCGTCCTCACGGGCATACTCATAGCCCTCCTGCCCGCGGCGGGAAAGGGGGCGGGCGCGTGACCTATATCGAGAACGTCTTCGCCTGCATCGCCGCGCCGCTCGTCGTGGCGGCGCTGTGCGCGGGGCGGCGGCATCTGCGCATTTTCGTCTTCTCGCTCGCGGGTATGCTCGTCTGCCTGCTCTCGGCCTATGTGAACACCTTCTTCGCCGCGATTCTGGGCGCGACGGACCTGGGCGCGACGGCGGAGATTGCGCCGGTGGTCGAGGAGATAATGAAGTTCCTCCCGCTCATGTTCTACCTCCTGGTCTTCGAGCCGGACGCGGACTCGATTAAGTCCGCCCTGCTCATAACGGCGGTGGGCTTCGCCACCTTCGAGAACGTCTGCTACCTCATCTCTAACGGCGCGGAGGATCTGGGCTTCCTGCTCATACGCGGCTTCGGGACGGGGGCGATGCACATCGTCTGCGCCGCGCTCGTCGGCGCGGGGATGGTGTACGTCTGGCCGCGCGGGGCCCTGCGCGCGGCGGGGAGCTGCGCGCTGCTGGGCACGGCCGTGGTCTTCCACGGCGTATACAACCTGCTCGCGGCCTACGGCGGCTGGGCGCAGTACGCCGCCTCCGCCCTGCCCACGGCCCTGCTCGCCGCGGGGCTCGCCTCGCGATGGCTCCGCGCCGCGCGGCCGCGGGAATAATTTCAGCCGGGCTTCCGGCCTTCCTCCGGGGAGGCCGGATTTTTTTCGCTTTTTTTCGTCCCGGGCTGAGATATTCCGCCCTCTGGCGTACCTAAGTATATAGAACCCGTGAGAGGAGGTATACGTATGCGCGGCAACGCGGAGCGCGTCCTTATCGCGCGGCGGCGCGCGGCGGTTCT
>CASFAA010000109.1 GCA_949292505.1 uncultured Oscillospiraceae bacterium | reverse complement strand
GCCGAAGGCCGCGGCGAAGAAGGCAAGGAGATAAAAACACCCGCGGTTCCGGCGAACCGCGGGTGTTTTAGGCTGTTAAAAAGCTGGAAAAGGGCAACCGCGAAGTTTTGGCGCAAGCCTTTTTCAAAAGGCTTGCAGGGGTCAAGGGGGCAGAGCCCCTTGAAAAGGCTCGCGAAGCTCAAGAAAAGCCAGGAAATACAGCGAAGCGTCTTTTTCCGGACGGCGGCGCACTCAAGTACTTTCCCGCACCAAGCCCCGCGCTTATCCGTACGCGCCCAACCTCTCCTTCTGCCCGCTCACTTCACCATATAAATCATGCCGAGCGTACCGGGGCCGCAGTGGACGGAGACGGAGCAGCCGGTGCCGTTGACCTCGATGGACTCGAAGGGGACGAGCTCGCGGATCTTCTTCTTCGCGGCCTCGACAACCTTGTCGCCCGCGTCGTAGTGGGCGATCATGATACGCTTCGGGTCGATCTCCTCGCCGTTGGTGAGCTTGTCCTCGATCATCTGGCAGACGACGGTCTCGAGCTTTCCGCGGTACTTCTTCGTGACGCCCATCTTGCCGTCGTTGACCTCGATGCACGGCTTGAGGTTGAGCAGGTTCGCGCCGAGCATCTGCACGCCGGTGCAGCGGCCGCCCTTGTACATATACAGCAGCGTGCTGATGACGAAGGCCGTGCGCACCTTCTTCGACTGCTCGCGGACGCGGCCGGCGATCTCCACCGCGGAGAGGCCCTCGTCGCGCAGCTCGCAGGCGTAGACGGCGAGCATCCCCATGCCGCTCGAGACGTTCCGCGAGTCGACGGGATAGACGTTCGGGAAGCTCTCCGCCGCCATCTTCGCGATGTTCGGCGTGACGGTCATCTCGCCGCTGATGCTCAGGTGGACGACCTCATAGCCCTCGTCCGTCCATTTGCGGTAGAAGTCCTCGTAGTACGCGGGCGTCGGGGCGCTCGTCGTGGGGAGCTTTCCGCTCTGCCGGTAGTATTCAAAGAGATCGGGCGTGTGCACGTCTATGCCGTCAAGGCAGGCCTTGTCCCCCAGGTTGACGGGCAGGGCGATGGTTTCAATGCCGAAGCGCTCGAGCAGCCCCTCGTTCAGATCGCAGGTGCTGTCGGCCACAATTTTCACTGGCTTGCTCACATTGTTTCCTCCTCTTTCTCATATCAGCCGCGCCTTTGCGGCGCGCTCGCTTCCTCTTTGGCTGATCCGATGTGATCTTGTTCAGTATACCATGTATTGCAATAAAATTCAATTCGTTCGACAAAAGTAGACGCTTTTCTGTAAGATCTTGCGGGCGTGTCAATTTTGCCGGCCAAAATGCGCCACAATTTTTCATCTGTTTACAGTCTGTCTCTTGTTTTCAGGAGGGCGGATGTGCTATCATGAAAGCTATGAGCGGCCTGCCGCTTTTGTGCGCATTTTACTGCTGAAACAGGAGGCTTTTTTCGATATGCTGCACTTTACCAGAAAACAGGCGTGCGCCGTCGCCGCATCCGCCGCGTTCGCGATCGCCGTCTTCTCCGCCCCGATTGTGCCGGCCGTGTTTGCGCTCGGCGATCCGCTGCCGTCCATCTCCGAGACGCCGGTCTCCGAGGATCCGTTCCCGCCCATGGAGCCGGTCTCTTCCGCGTCGAGCTCGCCTGTCGTCTCCGGCGAGCCGGGCGGCGACGTCTCCGGCGGCATCACGCCGACGCCCGACGATCCGTCCTCCGCCGTGTCCGGCAGTGAGACTGCTTCCGGCAGTGAAAGCGGCGTCTCCTCGAATGACGCGTCGTCCGGCGAGACGGCCTCCGAGGCGGCCTCCGAGGCGGTCTCCTCCGAAGCGGTTTCGTCAGAGCCGGAGGCTCCCGTGTACGAGGAGCCTGAGCCCGTTTATTCCAAGCCGGTGACGAACCCGAACACCGATCAGAACCTGATCGATCAGCTCGCCTCCCAGGCCGCGCAGGCCAACAGCGATCCCGAGGCGCTTTCCTCCCAGGACTGGAGCATTCTGCTCTCTCAGGCGGACGGCGGCGAGGGCGGTGCGGCGCAGTCCGGCGATTCCGATACGTCTGCGGGCGGGGCCCTGCTCCCGACCGACGGGGACGGCGGCGGCTCCGGCGGTGCGGCCGTCTCGACCCGCAGCTCGTGGCTGCTGCCTGCCGGCATCGTGCTGATTCTTTTTGCCGCCGCCGGTATCGGCCTGTTTGTCTATTTGCAGTTCATCCAGCCGCGCCGCAGGGCCGCTGTGCCGCCCACGGGCGGACGGATCGACCCGTCGGCGGACGATTCCTACGCGCCAGAGGAGCCGCAGGAGGAGGACTATGTCGACGTGAGCAGCGCGGCCTCCCGCGAGTACCCGGTCGATGACGACCCGTACGCGGAGTACGCCCGCGCGAAGGAGGAGGCGCTTGCCCGCGAGGCCGCCGCCACGCAGGAGACGATCGAGCTTTCCTCGCTGACGCCGGAGGAGCCGGAGACGCCGCCTGACGAGATGGAGGATCTCTTCTCGTCCGACGAGACGGAGCAGCTTGTCCGCAGCGGCGGCACGCGCCAGACGCAGCTGCCCACCGATCCCGAGCCCGCCGTTCACGCGGAGTCCGAAGCGCCCGCAGAGCCCGAGTCGCCCGCTGCGCCCGCAGAGCCGCAGACGCCCTCGGAGGAGCCGCAGGGCGATAAGCCCTTCGACTGGGACCGCTTCTTCAAGGAATAACGGCGAACGACAGCAAAAAGCCGCCCCCTTCCCGCTGCTTTGGCGGAAAGGGGGCGGCTTTTTGCGTTCCGGCTCAGAATTCAATGCCGCGGCGCGCGGTAAGTCCCTCCGAGTACGGATGCTTGACGGCGCGGATTTCCGAGACGTACGACGCGAGCTCCGTGAGAGCCGGGGAGGGATCGCGCCCTGTGAGGACGGTCTCGAGATTCGTCGGCCTCGTGCGCAGGAAGCGGACAACCTCCTCCTCGGAAACCATGCCGAGGGAGACGGCTCCGATCAGCTCGTCGAGAAGGAGAAGGTCGTACCGGCCGCGGACGGCCTCTCCGGCGGCGCGGCGGAAGAAGTCCGTCCAGAAGGCGGCGGCCTCGCGCTTTTCCTCCTCCGTCATCTGGAAGGTAAATTTGACGAGCTGCGGCCCCTCGAGGACGTCGAAGCCGTCGAGACGCGAGAGGGCGGCAAGCTCCGAGGAGGAGGAAGACTTGAGAAACTGCGCGAGCAGGACGCGGCCGCCGCAGCCGCACATCCGAAGCCCGAGGCCGAGCGCCGCCGTCGTTTTTCCCTTGCCGTCTCCGCAGTACAGGTGAATACAGGACATCCAAAATGCCTCCCGTCGTTTTTTCCTTATTATAATGCAGAGTGTTTCAAAGCGAAAGCCCCGATTCATATTTTATTCTTAAAATAATCATCAAACCGTTCACGCTTCATCACATAGTTTTCACATTGCACCCCCATAATAAGAATCACAAAAGGAAAACAAACAAAGACAAGAACGGCAGGCCGGAGTCAGAAAAGCCGGCAGCCGGGAAAGGATGAGAGATATGGCAGACCAGATGAATGAAAACAACAGGGAGCTCCATGAGAACGAGACTTCCGAGCAGTATACCGCTCCGCAGAGTACCGCTTCGCAGAACACAGAGCCGCAGAGCGCCGCTCCACAGCAGAACAGCCAGTCCGGCGCGTACAGCGCGCAGAGCTACGGCGCTTACTACAGCAGCGAGTACCAGACGCCGTACGGGAACCAGCAGAACCCCTGCCAGCAGAGCTCTTACGGCCAGAGCCCCTACGGCCAGCAGAATCCCTACAGCCAGCAGGTCTGGCAGAACGGGCAGACGAACGGCCAGACGGTCTGGGACGGCAGCACCTACCACTACAGCCAGCAGGCCCCGCAGCCGCCAAAGCCGAAAAAGCCGAAGGAGAAAAAGCCCATGGGCCGCGGCAAGCGCTTTGCCGTCAAGCTCGTCGCCGCCGTTCTGGCGTGCGTGCTCGTCTCCGGCGGATCGATCGCCGCCTTTGCCGCCCTCATCAACGGCGGATATATCACGGTAAGCAACACCGGCTCCACGACGCCGGCTTTCACCATCAACAAGATGGTCAATGACGAAGACGGGTCGACCGCAAGCCAGACGACTACAACCGGCGAGCTGAGCCTCAACGAGATTGCCGAGAAGGTCATTCCCTCCGTCGTCTGCGTCCAGAATTACCAGAAGACAAATCAGGGCTACTACTTCGGCCAGATTCCGGATGCGGAGGCTGAGGAGGAGGACGCCGGCGAGGGCTCCGGCATCATTGCGACGTCCGACGGCTATATCATTACGAACGCCCACGTCGTCGACGGGGCGGATTCCCTGAAGGTCGTTCTGTACGACGGCTCGACGTACGAGGCGACGCTTGTCGGCAGCGACAACGTGACCGACCTCGCCGTCATCAAGATTGAAGCCACCAACCTTGTGCCCGCCACCTTCGGCTCCTCGGAGGATCTGGAGGTCGCCGACCAGGTGATGGCCATCGGCAACCCGGGCGGCCTCCAGTTCAGCTCGAGTGTCACCGTTGGCTACGTCTCCGCTTTGAATCGTCCGATTACGACGGAAGACGGCTACACGATGGAATGCATCCAGACTGACGCCGCCATCAACCCCGGCAATTCGGGCGGCGCGCTTGTCAATATGTACGGCCAGGTTGTCGGCATCAACTCCTCGAAGATTGCCGCCACCGGCTATGAGGGCCTCGGCTTCGCCATCCCGATCGACACGGCTCAGCCCATCATCAGCAGCCTCAAGGAATACGGCTATGTGAAGGACAGAGCGGTGCTCGGTATCACCGGCCAGTATATCGACAGCATGACGGCCCGCTTCTACGGCTATCCGACGGCCGGTATGTACGTCGCGAGCGTCACGAACCCGTCCGTCTCCTCTGCGGGCATCACGCAGGGCTGCCTGATCACGAAGATTGACGACGTTACCGTCGACAGCCAGAGCGCCATCACCTCGTACCTCGTCTCGAAGAGGGCCGGAGACACCGTCACGCTCGAGGTCTACAACGGCCTGAGCCAGCAGACCTTCACTGTCGAGGTCACGCTCGCCGAATCGACCGGCGAATAACCCTTATTCGATTACAAGACTCTTTTTCATAAAATTCTTCCTCTAAACCCCAAGACGCCCCGGGAGAAATCCCGGGGCGTCTTGGGGTTTCAACGCGCGATCAATTTGCCGCGCTGTGCTGGAACATCAGGTGGATCTGCCCCTTCAGTCCGCGGTGCGAGGGCAAAGAGAGCGTGGGGTCGAGGCGGAGAATGCTGCGGGCCGCGTCCTGCGCTTCGCGCAGGAGCGTCATGTTTCCGTTCATATCGGCGATCCGCAGCTGCGGCAGACCGTGCTGTCGGCTGCCGAAGAAATCTCCGGGGCCGCGCAGGCGCAGATCCTCGTCGGCGATGCGGAAGCCGTCGTTCGTCGCGCAGAGCACCTTCATTCTGGCGAGCGCCTCGTCGTTCTGGGCGTCCGTCACGAGAATGCAGTACGACTGCGCCTTCCCGCGGCCGACGCGTCCGCGCAGCTGGTGCAGCTGCGAGAGGCCGTACCGCTCGGCGTTCTCGATCATCATCACCGCCGCGTTCGGCACGTCGACGCCGACCTCCACCACCGTCGTCGAGACGAGCACGTCGATCTCCCCGGCGGCGAAGCGGCGCATGACGTCCTCCTTCTCCGCGGGCTTCATGCGGCCGTGCAGCTCGCCGATCGAGAGGCCGCGCAGGGAGTCCTCGCGCAGGCGCGCGGCGTACTGCGTCACGCTTGCGCGGTCGTCGTCGCCTTCGTCGATCATCGGGCAGACGATGTAGCACTGCCTCCCCTCGGCAGTGTGGCGGCGCAGGAAGCCGAAGGCGCGCTCGCGCTTGTTGGAGGGGATGGCGTAGGTGAGCACCGGCGTACGCCCCGGCGGGAGCTCGTCAAGGACGGAGAGGTCGAGATCGCCGTAGATCATCAGTGCGAGCGTGCGCGGGATCGGCGTGGCGCTCATCACGAGGAGATGGGGCGCGCCGCCCTTCGCCGCGAGCGCGGCGCGCTGCGCCACGCCGAAGCGGTGCTGCTCGTCGGTGATGGCGAGGCCGAGGCGGGAAAACTCCACCTCCTCGGAGAGCAGCGCGTGCGTACCGACGGCCACGAGCGCCGTCCCGTCCTCAAGCGCGGCGAGGATGTCCCGGCGCTCGCGCTTCGGCGTCGAGCCCGTCAGGAGGACGGGCTCCGCGTCCGTCCCCGCGAAGAGAGCGGAGAGCGTCTCAAAGTGCTGCCGCGCGAGAAGCTCTGTCGGAGCCATGAGCGCGGCCTGCAGGCCGTTTCTCGCCGCCTGCCAGCACAGCGCCGCCGCCACGGCCGTCTTGCCGCTGCCGACGTCGCCCTGAATCAGGCGGTTCATCGGCGTGCCGCGCGCCATGTCGTCCGCGGCTTCGCGCACGGCGCGGCGCTGCGCCCGCGTCGGGGAGAAGGACAGCAGCTCCCAGAATTCATCGGTGTAATCGCGCGGCGCGACGAGCTGCGTCTCGCCGCGCTTGCGGCTGCCGATCAGAAGAAGCCCGGCCTGCAGCACGAGCAGCTCCTCAAAGATGAGCCGCTGCCGCGCCGCCTCGAGCTGCTCCATCGACGAAGGAAAGTGAATTTCGTGCAGCGCCTGATAGAGCGGCATCAGCCCGCGTTCGCTGCGGAGCCGGTCGGGGATCGGGTCGCGCACCACGGCGGGCAGGAGCGCGAGCGCCTGCCGCACGGCCTGCCCGATCATATTGTTCGTCAGCCCCTGCGTCGTGTGATACACGGGGCGGATGGCGGGGCAGGCGGCGGCGGGGAAGTATTCCGGCACAACCATCTCGCGCTTGAGGAAATTTGTCGTCACCTTTCCGTAGAAGATGTACTCCTCCCCCTCGCGCAGCGTGTTCGCGACGTACGGATTATTGAAGAAGGAGACGGGGAAGACCGTCTCCCCGTCGTCCGCCGAGGCGCGGGTGAGCATGATCCCGCCGTGCGTGCGCACGGCGGCGGGACCGCGGACGACGACGGCGCGCACGGCGCACGGCTCGCCCGGCACGGCGGAGCGGATTGGGATCGGATGGCTCAGATCCTCATAGCTGCGCGGGTAGGTACGCAGCAGGTCGCCGGCGGTCGGCGCGCCGATCTTCTCAAAGAGCTTCGCGCGTTTCTCGCCGACGCCCCGCAGCGCGCCGATCGGCGTTTCAAACAGGGACGCCATACGGGCTTTCTCTCCCTTCTCAAAAATAACGGGCCGCGTCACGCTTTCGCGCCTCCGCGGCCCGGAATCCTTGCTTTGCTGAGCAAAAAAGCTTCGGAAATGGCTTTATTCGACAGAGATCAGGAAGTAGTACACCGGCTGGCCGCCGTTGACGAGCGTGATCTCGATGTCGCTCGACACCTTCGACTTGATGCGGTTGTACGCGTCGTTCGCCTGCTCCTCGGTGACGTCGCTGCCGTAGATGATCGTGATGAACGAGGTGTTCCGGTTGACCATCGAGCGCGTCAGCTTGCTGCAGGTGTGGACGACGTCCCGCTCGATGAGGACGAGCTTGCCGTTTTCAAGGCCGAGAATGTCGCCCTCGGAGATCTTGTGCCCGCCGTACTCGGAGTCGCGGGCCGCGAACGTAACGGAGCCCGTCTCCACGCGGGAAGCCGCCTCCATCATGCTGACCGTGTTCTGCTCCGTGGAGGAGTCCGGGTCATACGCGAGGAGGGCGGAGAGGCCCTGCGGGACGGTGCGGGTCGGCAGGACGATGACCTTGCGGTCGGTGACCAGCGGGATCGTCTGCTCCGCCGCCATGATGATGTTCTTGTTGTTCGGCAGGACGAGAACCGTCTTCGCCGGCGTGGCGCGCACGGCAGCGAGAATGTCCTCGGTGCTCGGGTTCATCGTCTGGCCGCCGGAAACGACCTGGGCGCAGCCGAGATCGGTAAAGAGCGTGTGGAGTCCTTCGCCCGCGGCGACGGCGACGAAGCCGATCTCCTCGGTGGGCTCAACAGGCGTAAGCTGTTTTTTTTCCTGCTGCGCCTTGCTCGCGTCGTTGGCCTCCTGCGCCTTGCGGTGCTGCTCCTTCATGTTCTCGATCTTGACGGTCAGCAGCTGGCCGAAGGTCAGCGCGGCCTGCAGCGCGTTGCCCGGATCCTCGGTGTGGACGTGCACCTTGATGATCTCGTCGTCGTCGACGACCACGACGCAGTCGCCGATGCCCTCGAGGTAGGCGCGCAGATCGAGCGGATCCTTCCTGCACTCGGGATCGCGCCCGACAATGAATTCGGTGCAGTAGGTGAAGTTGATCTCCTGGTCAAATTCCGCCGCCGCGTTGCGGAAGAACTCGTCGGAGGAGAGATCGGCGGGCGCTTCCGGCGCCTCGTTGCTGACGACGACGCCGTCCTTGAAGACGCTGAGCATCCCGTCAAAGATATAGCACAGGCCCTTGCCGCCCGCGTCGACCACGCCGGCCTTCTTCAGGACGGGCAGCAGGTCGGGCGTCTGCTCGAGGGCTTCGGCGGCTCCCTTGCAGATGGCGCCCCAGACGTACACGGCGTCGTTGTCGATCTCGGCGGCGGCTCGTCCTTTTTCACAGGCGACGCGCGAGACCGTCAGGATGGTGCCCTCGGTCGGCTTCATGACGGCCTTGTACGCCGCCTCGACGCCGACGCCGAGCGCGTTGGCGAGATCGGAGCCGGAAAGCTCCGTCTTCCCCGCGACGCTCTTCGAGAAGCCGCGGAACAGCAGAGAAAGGATAACGCCCGAGTTTCCGCGCGCGCCGCGCAGCAGGGCGGAGGCGGCGGTGTGCGCGACCTCGTCGGCGGTGCCGCCCTCGGCCTTGCCGAGCTCCTTCGCAGCGGCGCCGATCGTCATGCTCATGTTGGTGCCGGTGTCGCCGTCCGGGACAGGGAAAATGTTAAGCTCATCGACCTGCGTCTTGTGGCGGGCGATGTTGTTGGCGCCGGAGATCAGGGCGTTGCGGAGATCATTTCCTTGAATCACTTACAGCCACTCCCTTGAGAAATAGATTTCAGTACAAAGGCAAGACCAAAGCGGACATTCGCTATACTGATTTATTCTCCGTTATTATACCATACTCGCAGGACAACTTCAAGGCATATGATTCTCAAAAGTCCGGCGCGGCGCACAAAAAGAAAAACCGGCTCCCGTGAAAATGCACGGGAAGCCGGTTTCCTCAGGGCGCCGGGGCGGGAGGAGGTCAGACCTGCAGGGAAAGAGAGGCGCTCGCCTGCCCGGAAACAATCTGCGACGGATCGTCTCCCGCGGCGGACGCGTACACGACGAGGAGCAGCCGCGTCCCCGCCGGAAGGGAGACGGAGAAGGGGGAGGAGACGGCGGAGAACAGCTGCCCCGCGGGTACGTCGCCCGTCGCAGGGGGCGAGAGCGTCAGCATACTCTCGGGGATCGGCGTGAAGCTCTGCGCGTCCGGCGCAGCCGCGAACACGATGACCGAGACGTTCAAAAGCGTTCCCGGCAGGCTCAGCGGGAAGGCGCTGCGGAAGGCGGCGGAGACGCCCGTCAGAGAAGCCGCGGCGGGCAGCGGGAACGAAAACGCGCTCGTCTCCGCGCCGAAGGCAAGCTGCGCCGTCAGGGGATTCGGCAGCTGAACGAAGCTGCCGAAGCTGAGCAGGCACGGCTGGCCGGCCTCGCCCGAGGGGCCGGTCGTCAGGCTGACGGAGCCGCCCGAGGCAAAGGGGATAATGCTGGGAGACGACGGGAGCACGAAGTCGAGCACATGGTTCGGCGAGCCCGTCGTGTCAATGACGGCGGGCGTCGGGCCGACGGTCGTCGTCCCGATGGTGATGGTGTCGGCGCGGCCCT
>CASFAA010000108.1 GCA_949292505.1 uncultured Oscillospiraceae bacterium | reverse complement strand
GTTCCCGCCGCGAGAGATCCCTTTTTCTCATTTTGCCCTCCTTGTCCGGCTGACGGCTCCGTCAACCTCGACGGGAGGCGCGGAGGCGATTTCCTCACACCTTCCAAGCCAGAACCCTTCTTCCTCGCACCGCTCCATCCGATACGAAACCGGGAGGGAAAACCCGAGCTCCCGCAGCTCCTCCAGCAGCGCGCGGTGCCTTGCAGTGCAGGTACTTTGGGAGAAACGAATGTTGGTTCTTCCTCCCTCGAGAAGCAGCTGCGTGCCGTCCCTGCTGAGCCGTCCCCAGAATTCCCGCTCAGCGCCCACCAGCTTTTTCATCGCCGTATTCATTATAAGCTGGCCCCGCGCGTTCATTGTCAGGCGGGGAATCTCGTAGGCGCCTTGCTGAGGCGGAAAATCTCGAAAAGAAGTCAGGTCAACGTCTTGAAAAGTCATGAAACAACCCCTCATTTCATTTTTTGCTTTATTTCACCATGATACATACTTTCTGCACAAGAATCAATTGATATAATCGCTTAATTTTAAGCAAATGTTGCAAAAACTATGGATCATCTGCGCCTATACAGAGCAGCTTCCTGCAGGATATACTATAAGATTAACGCCGCAATATGTTTCAGAAACATATTGCGGCGGGAGATGGAATGTGGTATGATGGGGAAACAGGCGGAACAGGGAAAGCTCCGCTTCTTCTCGATCCAAATTCTCCGAAAGGAAACGGAGGTCTATCCGTGAAATGGATTGCGCTGCTCGCCGCAGCTGCGTTTGCAGCATCCGTCCTCTGCTCCTGTGACGTGTCAGACGCCGTCTCCGAAGACGCTTCCGGCGTCGGGAGCGCAGCGCCGGACACGGAGGCTTCCGCCCCGCAAGCCACGCCGGAGGCTTCTGCGGCCCGGCCCGAGACGCCGGCCTCCGACCCCGCGGAGACAGCTCCCGCCGTCGTCCGCGCGATCCTCCTCGGGGAGGACGAGGCTGCCCCGGAGGGCTGCGAGGAGTTTCACGACTATGACTCCGCGTACCGGGTTCGCATCCTCTTCACGACGGACGCAGCCGTCCGCGAATTCACGTTTCTCGGCCTGACCTTCACCGGGGAGTCGGACGGCACGCTGCGCTTTGAGACCGAGGAGATTTATACCGCAGACGTTTTCACGCCGGAACATCCCGTCGTGATTGGGATGACGTTTGTGGGCGCGGTTCCGGACAGGGGGATCTGCTATGCGGATGCCGACGGGACGGAACATTACCTCTCTCTCGATTTGAGCGGAAAGGACGGCTCGCTGCTCCTGACAGAGTTTAAACCGTCATAGACTGAAAAAGGAACCGCCGCACGTCCCGGTGCAGCGGTTCCTTTTTGCTATGCGATATATGTGCGGTCCCGCTCACTCCGCGGCTGGAACCTCGATTTCCATATCGGACAGCGGATATGTCACGCAAGGGTGTACAAAACCGAATTTGCGGTCGGCCTCCCGGCGTCCGTCGCGTCCCTCGGCGATGCGGAACTCGCCGCCGAGCCATTTGCTGTGACAGTAGCCGCAGCCTCCGGCGCGGCATTTGCTCGGGGCAGGAATGCCCGCCCGCTCCATCGAGGCGAGAATTGTCTCATTCTCCGCTGCGTTTATGGAGAACACGCGGTCGCGAATATGCACCGTAAGCTGGAAAACACGGGGATTTTCCACGGAAAGCGCGCCGCAGGACGAGGCGTCCCGCCGCACGGCCTTGCGCGGCAGGCCATAGGGAGCCAGCTCGGCGTCAAGATGATCGTACATGGCCTGCGGTCCGCAGAGGAAAAAGCTCGCCTCGCGGATGTTCGTATATTTTTCCAGCAGCTTTGCCGTCACAAAGCCATGCTCGAAGCCGGGGACTTCCTCGTCGCTGAGGACGTACACCACACGAAGTCCTTTTTCTTTGAGGGAGTCAAGCTCTTCCCGGTAAGCAAGCTGTTCCCGTGTGCGCGCGCCGTAGAACAGCAGCATCTCGTACGGCTCGTCGCCTTCCGCCATGCTTCTCGCCATGGAGATAAACGGCGTGATGCCTGCGCCGCCCGCGATGCAGACAATCTGCCCGTGATCCCGCAGCGTCTCATAGTGGAACTCGCCGGAGGGCTCCGTCATGCGGAAGCGATCGCCGGGCCTGGCTTCGCGGTTCAGCCAACCGGAGAAGAAGCCCGCGTCCGCGACGCCGAGCGCGAGTTTGCCCGCGAGAGCCTGCCGCGGGCTGGATACGATAGAATACGGGCGGCTGACGAAGCTGCCGCCGACATTCCCCTGCAGCGCCGCGTACTGTCCCGCACGGAAGAACGGAAAAGCATCCGCGTCAAGGCGGCGGAAAGTGAATTCCTTCATACCGGGGCAGAGAGAGCGAACCGCCGTCAGCTCTACCTCCATCACGCCGGGGTGGAGTCTCCGCGCCTGTTCGTTGACGCGGTACGATTTCGGCAGCGGATCGGCGGAGCCGGCGGCGAGCGCCGCACGGCGGTTCGGGACGAGCTTTTTGAACCGGAGCATATCCAGAAAGCCGAAAACCTGTTTTTTAAACGTCATGTCACCGCACCTCCTTTTTCAGATCGCCCACAGTCTGGCGGCCCGACAGATCGCCCGAGACATAAGCGCTTGAATAGCCGCTTGAGCGCATGGCCCAGCCTCCGGCAAAACGCAGGCCGGGGAAAAGCTGCGAGTCCTCGCGCATCATCATCATGCGGGGCATCAGGGCGTCCCATTCCGCGGCCTCATAGCCGTAGATGACGCCTTGCGGATGGCCGCAGTAGCGGGCGTAGGTGGTTGGGGATGCCACCGCGATTTCCTCGATGGCGTCGCGGATTTTGCAGCCCGTCTCGCGCTCAAAGACGCGGATCATATCATCCGCGACCCGATCCTTCGCCTTGAAGTAGTCGGTGTCGGAGACGTTCCCCCAGTCGTCAGACATGAACATGGTGGTGAAGTACATCATACAGGTGCCCTCGGGCGAACAGCCGGGGAACGCGTTGTTCAGGCAGACAGTCGCCTGCACATGGTTTGTGTCTACTTTCCGCATCTTATCGTACTGCCGAACAGAATCCGCCGTATCATAGATGAAATAATTGTGGCTGCGGATGCCTAGCTCCTCCGCGGATTTGTTCAGGCCGAGGAAAAGCGAGAAGCCGCGCCCGGAGAACACACGGGAGTTTGTGGCGCGCACCATAGGTTCAGTGACGGCCTTCTCGTCGAGAAGACTGCCGAACACAAGGTGGGGCGAGCAGTTGGCGACCACATGGCGCGTAGGGATCAGCGTGCCGTCGGAGAGCTCGACGCCGGTGATGGCGCCGGGACCGTCCGCGTGAATTTTGACGGCGGGCGAATTGTACCAGATATCGCCGCCAAGCTCCCGGATACGATCGTCCAGAGCGAGGCTGATTTCATGGGAGCGCATTTTCGGCATCCAGGCGTCGCGCGTGATGTAGCGGATGACCATCGAACCATAATGCAGAAAGCTCATGCGATCACAGTCGACGCCAAGGTAGCACCAGTAGGCGTTGAGGATATCCTGCGCCGCGGCGGGCATTCCGAGCGCGCCGAGCACCTCGTTGACGGAATAGCTGCCTGCGCGGATAAAGTTGGGGAAATGCTCCTTCATGTAGGAAGAGTCCGTGTTGCCGTTGACCGAATTGGAATACGTCTGGGCGTCCCGCACTTCCTCGCAGAGTTCGAAGAATGCCGTCATGGATTTACGCGAGCCTGGCACAACCTCCTCCATTTTGTCGATGAAGGCGTTTACGCCGAACGGCATCTCACAATCATATTTCTTATCTGTTGTGATGAGGTGATATGCCTCGGGAATGCGCAGCCACTCCACCTTGTCCTCCGCTCCGAGACTGCGGAACAGCGTGCGGATATCGCCCGGTTCCTCGGGAGAACCAAAATCGTTGAGTTCATGCAGGCTGGCCTCAAATTCAAAGCGGCCGCGCTTGAAGCTGGTGGCAAAGCCGCCGGGCAGATTGTGCTTTTCCACCACAAGGCAGGAGAAGCCCCCCTGCAGAATACGGATAGCGGCTGTCAGCCCGCCGTTTCCTGCGCCGATCACCACGGCGTCGTAAGCCTTTGTCGTGCGCTTTTCCATAAGTACCTCCTTTGTGCTACAGATTCTGATTTCTGGAACGCTCCAGCCAGTATGTAAGAGAAGCTTCCTCCTCGGCCTGCTTGTAATGACGAAGCAGCAGAGAGAAGAAGTCCGTCAGATCCCGATCGATCTCCGTCTGCGTCATGGTTCGGTAGCCGGTGGCAATCATCGTTCCGAGACCATAGCAGTAATATTGCATCTGCCGGTGCATCTGCTCCGCCTGTTTCCGATCCATTTCGAGGCTGCGCATCAGAAGCTCGAGCGTTCTTTCCAGGTTGATGTCTTCCACCGCCGTTTCCTCGGGTTTCCGGCGGCGAAGATAGAGAAAACGGAACAGCTCCTTTTCCTCGCCCGCAAACCGCAGAAATACGCGTCCAAAGTCGCGGTAGCTGGAACATACGGCGGACGGGAAGCGCTGCCGGACGTAGGCCGTAAGGGCCTCGATCAGCTGTTCCTGGCTGCCAAATTCCGAGTAGAGCGGCTGGGTAGAACATCCGAGCTGCTCCGCAATGCGCCGCATGGTCAGTGACGAAGCGCCGTTTTGGCGGATTACCGCCGTCGCTGCGGCAAGAATCTCCTCCCGCCCAATGCGTTTTTTGGCTGCCATACCGTCCTCCTTTTTAATAATATAACAACTGTTATATTATTATTTTACATCTGCCTGCGCCAAAAAGCAAGGGGAAAATGTTCGCAGGGAGACTCGGAAAAAGCTTTGCTCAGAGAAAGCTAGAGGTTTTTTTGCATCTGTGCTATGATAGAGAAGCAAAAATAAACCGCCTCAGCAATGCTGGCGGCGCGCAGAAAGCTCAGGTGGTAATCCATGCGGAACAATCAGGCGGACAGCCGGCGGGAAGTGTTCGAGACCCTTCCCATTCCGGCGGCGCTGCGGCGGATGATTCTCCCCGCCGTTGCGAGTCAGCTCATCGTCCTCATCTACAACATGGCCGACACGTTCTTTGTGGGGCAGACAAACAATCCCTATATGGTGGCGGCGGCCTCGCTCATCCTGCCGGTGTTCAATATCACCCTCTGCCTCGCGGGACTCGCGGGCATCGGCGGCGGATCGCTGATCTCCCGCCTGCTCGGACAATCGCGGGAGGACGAGGCAAGGCGCGTCGGCGCGTTCTCTCTCTGGCTCGCGCTCGCCGTCGCGGCGCTGTTCGCGGCGGGGATGGCTGTCTTCATGGAGCCCGTCCTCACGCTCCTCGGCGCGGGGAAGAACACGTTTGCGTACGCCCGGCAGTACGCGTCGTGCGTCATCGTGATCGGCGGCATTCCCACGGTGCTCTCCAACGTTCTCTCCAACCTGATCCGCAGCGTCGGCCGCTCCCGCGAGGCGAGCGCCGGCATCATTCTGGGCGGCCTGCTCAACATCGCGCTCGACCCGCTCTTCATGTTTGTGCTGCTGCCCGAGGGCAGCGAGGTGCTCGGCGCGGGCGTCGCGACGTGCATCTCGAACTGCGTCGCCCTCCTCTATTTCGTGATCGTCCTGCTCCGCATGGGGAAGGGCTCCGTCATCACCTTCCTGCCGAAGGGCGGCATTCCGTCGAAGGCAAGCGTCCTCGCCGTCTTCGGCGTCGGCGTCCCCTCCGCCGTGGCGACGCTCCTGTTTGACCTCGACTACGTCGTCATCGACAAGCTGATGGTCTCCTACCACGACCTCGCGCTGGCCGCCGTCGGCATCGTCCTCAAGGTGGAGCGCTTTCCGCTGAACGTCGGCATCGGTATCTGTCAGGGAATGCTGCCGCTCGTCGCGTACCATTACGCGGCGGGAAACGAGAGAAAAATGCGCGACGCCATCCGTCTCTCGCGGCGTCTCGGGCTGATTGTCGCGGGCGTCAGCATCGTCCTGTACGAGATTTTCGCCGTGCAGTTTGCGAACCTCTTTATCGCGGACGCACAGACGGTGGAGCTCGCCTCGCAGTTTCTCCGCATCCGTGTGCTGGCCACGCCGCTGATGTTCATGAGCTTCTTCACCGTCTACCTGTTCCAGGCGTTCGGAAAGGGCCGGATTTCCCTGTTCCTCGGCGTGACGCGCTGGCTCGTCTTCAACATTCCGATGCTGTTCCTCCTCAACGCGGTCTTCGGGATGTTCGGCATTGTCTGGTCGCAGGCCGCGGCGGATATCCTGACCGTCCTCCTGTCCGTCTTCATCTATCTGAAATATCGTCCCGCCGTAGGGGACGAGCCGCAGGAGAGGCTGGGAGCGGGCTTGGGAGATGGCTTCTGATTTGCCTGCCGTATGCACTGCATTTCGTGCGCTCATAAGCGCAATTCGTGCAAATCCTGCCTTTTCCGACCGGTAACGGAGTATCATGGCGGAGAAAGGAGGAAAACGATATGCAGGAACGACATAAACCCCGCTCCACCGCCGCCAATATGCTCTATCTGGTACGCTGTACGGGGAAGTTCCTTCCGTCGCTCCTCGTCTGGACGGCCACAGCGGCGGCGGTGCAGACGGCGATTCCCGTGCTCGAAATGATACTTCCCAAAATCATTCTCAGCGAGCTTTCGTCGGGAGGAACATGGCAGCGTCTTGCCGCGGTCACGGCGGGAGTCTCCCTGTCTCTGATTCTCCTCATCGCGCTCGAAAAGCTCTGCGAGCGGTGTGTGTATGACCGGAAGCTGCAAATGGGCTCTTTCCATCTCCACCGGATCGCAAACAAGACGCTCGAGACGGACTACGAAAACAGGGAATCCGAGCGCTTCCGCACGCTGCAGCAGGAGTGCTGCCGGATGTGCCAGGGAAACGAGTCGGAGCTGCGCAACGTCTACTATAGCTGGATCGGTCTGCTTTCCGGCATCGCGGGATTCTTTGCCTACTCCGCCGTTTTGGCACAGCTGCATCCGGTTCTTCTTGTGTTTCTCATTCTCACGGCCCTTGCCGGTTCGTTTACGGGACGCGCTCCTGTCAAATGGCTCGACGCCCACAGCGCCGAGCGGGCGCGGTATAACCGGCAGCTCGGCTATGTCGATTTGGCCGCGGAGGATCCAAGAGCCGCCAAGGATATTCTGCTCTATCGGATGGGCGCCCTTCTGCGGAAGCGGTACGGGGAGAATATGGAGAAGATCGCCGGCTGGTACCGGCGTTACGGCAGAGTGGTACTCCGGTCGTCGATCGCCGATTCGTCGCTGTCCCTCCTGCGCGAGGGCGTCGCGTACGCCTACCTGATTGTGCTTGCTCTGCGGGGCGCGATTGGAGCGGGCGATTTCGTTCTGTATTTTGCGGCGATTTCCGGGTTTTCCGCATGGATGCGGGCGATCGTGACCCATCTGACGGCGCTCCGGCGCACCAGCCTGATGACCGATAAGTATCGTGCCTTTCTTGACATCCCGGAGCGTTTCCGCCGGGCAGGCGGGATATCCACTGCGGAAATGCAGTCGTGTCCCAGGACGTTCCAGCTGACGGATGTCCGCTACCGGTACGCGGGTGCGCCGTCCGACGCGGCGGCGGGTATCAGCCTGCGGATCGAGGCGGGCGAGCACATCGGAATTGTCGGCCTCAACGGTGTGGGAAAAACCACGCTGGTGAAGCTCCTTTGCGGACTGATCGACCCCACCGAGGGGGAAATAAGGTACGGGAATGCAGCGGTTGCCGCTTACAACCGCCTCGAATACTACGCGCTGTTTTCCGCTGTGTTTCAGCAGTACAGCCTGCTCCCCATTCCGCTGTGTGAGATTGTCGCCGCGTCGGAACAGTATGATCTGCAGAAGGTCAGGTTGTGCCTCGAACGTGCCGGCCTGTGGGAGAAGGCGGCGTCTTTGCCGGACGGCGTTCACACTCTCTACGACAGAACCATCCACGAAAACGGCGTCGCGTTCTCGGGCGGCGAGGTGCAGAAGCTGCTTCTCGCGCGGGCGCTGTACCGGGATGCCCCGGTGCTGCTGCTCGACGAGCCGACCGCCGCCCTCGATCCAATCTCGGAGCGCGAGCTGTATGAGAGCTACCACGCAATTACGCATGGGAAGACTGCCGTGTTCATTTCGCACCGTCTCGCCTCCACGCGCTTCTGCGACAGAATTCTCCTGATCGAAGACGGGCGGATCGCCGAGGAAGGGTCCCACGAGGAGCTCATGCGTCTCGGCGGACGGTACGCCGCCCTGTATGAGACGCAGGCGGCGTACTACCGCGAAGGCGGAAAGGAGGAGAAGCCATGAAGCGGCAGGATAAGCTTCCGATCCGCGAGCGCGCCGCGCTGACGCTGCGCGCGTGGCGGACCGTCCGCCGTTTCTGCCCCGGATTGCTGGGAGCGACCGCAGCGCGGGCAGCGGCAGCGGCGCTGCAGCCTTTTGTATCAGTTCTGCTCTCGGCGCGGATTGTGGACGAGATCGCGGGAGAAAGGGACGCGGGGATGCTTGCGCTGTGGACGGCGCTGACCGTCTCCGTAAACTTCCTGTTCTCCGTTGTGAAAGGCTGCTTTGATAAACTGCATTCGGACCGCGAAAATCAGATGTGGTGCACGTTCGGCAGGCTGTTTTCTGAGAAGCAGCTCTCGATGGACTATGCCGACGTGGAGGACGCGGCGGTGCAGAAGCAAAAGGACAGGGAAAAGAACAACCTGTTTCAGTTTGGAAACGGCCTTGCGCAGTTTGTCTGGACGCTGCGCGATATGCTGCAGGGCGCTTTCAGCGTGGCGGCGTCCGCCGGAGCCGTCGCGGCTCTGTTTGCCTCGCGCTCGTCCAGCGCGGTCATGGATTCCCCCCTTTGGCTGCTGCTTCTTGCCGCCGGTATGGCGCCCGGAATTATCGGGAATGCAAGGCTGTTCCGAAGGAACAACGCGCTTTTTCTCGCGTGGTGCGGCAGGATGGAGCCATACAACCGCCTGTTCAGTTTTTTCGGCTTTACGCTCTGCCAGGACGACGCCCGGGCGAAGGATGTGCGTCTCTACCGGCAGGATCTCTCGGCTGACCGCGAACTGACGAAGCTGGAAAAGGCCGAGAGCGGCGAGAGAGGGTATCATGCCCGCTATGCCGCGAACGAGACGCTTGCGGCACTGCTCAGCGGCCTGAGCTATGCCGTCTGTACGCTCTTTGTTGCGCTTAAGGCGTATTTTGGGGCGTTCGGCGCCGGAGGGGTCGTGCAGTATGTCGGGATGTTTGCCCAGTTCGGCAGCGGACTGCAGAAGCTGGTTTTCACCTTCTCCGACAACGCGGTTTATACGGTGCATCTGAAAAGCCTGTTTGCCTTTCTCGATCGTCCGAACCGCAAATACGAGGGGACGCTGCCCGTCGAGAAGCGGGCGTTCTGCGAGAATGGCGATACCGATTACGAGCTCGAGCTCCGGGACGTCTCGTTCCGCTACCCCGGCGCGGCGGAGGATGCGCTGCGTCATGTCTCGCTCAAGCTCCGCGTCGGGAAGCGCCTTGCGATCGTCGGCAGGAACGGGAGCGGAAAAACAACGTTCATCAAGCTCCTGTGCCGTCTCTACGACCCGACGGAGGGAGAAATCCTTCTCAACGGGATTGACATCAGAAAATACAAGTACGAGGAGTACCTCTCCCTCTTTTCCGTCGTTTTTCAAGACTTCCGGCTGTTTGCGTTCCCGCTCAGGCAAAATGTTGCCGCAGGCGGAGAGTATGACGCGGATCGTGCGCGGGACTGTCTCGAGACAGCGGGCTTCGGCGAGCGCCTGCGCACGCTTCCAAAGGGACTCGACACCTGCCTCGGAAAAGAGCTGGAGGAGGACGGCGTCGAGATTTCGGGCGGCGAGGGGCAGAAAGTTGCCCTGGCCAGAGCGATCTACCGCGGCGCGCCGTTTCTAATCCTGGACGAGCCGACCGCCGCCCTCGACCCGGTGGCCGAGGCGGAGGTCTACGAACGGTTCCACGAGATTGCGGGGGACAAAACGGCAGTCTTTATCAGCCATCGCCTGGCATCCTGCCGTTTCTGCGATTCCATCCTTGTGTTTGATGGTGGGAAAATTGTCCAGAAAGGCAGCCACGACGAACTCGTCCGCGATGAAAGCGGCCCATATCACGCTCTCTGGCACGCACAGGCAGAGTATTATTCCGCATAGCGGTTTCACATTCCGAGGCAGTTCCGAAGCGGCGAAAAAAGCGCCGCTTCGGGGCGGCAGAGGACAATTTGAGAAATTTCTCTTGTTTTTTAGAGCAAGATAGGATATAATAAAAAAGCTGTAGCCAAAGAGGCGAAGGCGGCAAAGAAGCAAGGCAGAAGAAACGTGCCACAGGATATGCAGGCGGGCGGGCTCTGTACGACGGAGCGCCGTGAACCATGTCAGGCGGGGAACCGAGCAGCATTAAGCGGAGCTGCCCCGTGCGATGCAGGACGTCTGTCCGTCTGCATATCCTGGTGCACGGATACCGCTCGGCGGTCTGTCTTGCTTTTTACATATCCGGAAAAGGGCGGTGAGAGCGTGTATCAGGTTCTGTATCGGAAATGGCGTCCCCGGCGCTTTGCCGACGTGGTCGGCCAGCCCCAGGTGACGACGACGCTGAAAAACGAGCTGACGGCGGGGCGCATTGCCCACGCCTACCTCTTTACCGGCTCGCGCGGCACGGGAAAAACCACCTGCGCGAAGATTCTGGCCAAGGCCGTGAACTGCCTCCATCCCGTGGACGGAGACCCATGCGGCGAGTGCGAGATCTGCCGCGCCGCCGACGAGGGCGCGGTGATGGACATCGTCGAGATCGACGCCGCGAGCAACAACGGCGTCGACAACATCCGCTCCCTGCGCGAGGAGGCCAACTTCACGCCCGCCGCGGCGAAGTACCGCGTGTACATCATCGACGAGGTGCATATGCTCTCGGTCGGCGCGTACAACGCGCTGCTCAAGACGCTCGAGGAGCCGCCGCCGCACGTCATCTTCATTCTCGCGACGACGGAGGTGCACAAGCTCCCCGCGACGATTCTTTCGCGCTGCCAGCGCTTCGACTTCCGCCGCATTCCGCCGGAGGAGATTGCGGACAGGCTCGACTATGTCGCGCAGCAGGAGGGCGCCGAGCTTGACCGCAGCGCGGCTTTTCTGCTCGCCCGCCTCGCGGACGGCGCGCTGCGCGACGCGCTCTCGCTGCTCGACCAGTGCCTCGGCCGCAGCCATACCGTAACGGAGGCCGTCGTCAACGAGACGGCCGGTCTTGCCGGACGCGATCACCTGTTTGACTTTGCGGAGGCCGTCCGGAACGCGGACGCCGCCTCGGCGCTCGCCCTGATCGGCGCGCTGCATGAAGGCTCGAAGGACATGGCCCGCCTGTGCGAGGAGCTTTCCTCCCACTACAGAAGCCTGATGCTCATCAAGACGATGAAGGACGCCCGCAATCTGATTGCCGTGCCGGAGGAGGAGTACCTTCGCCTCGAGCGTCAGGCGCTCTCCATCGGGCTCACGACCGTCCTGCACTGCCTTGACACGCTGCAGGAGGCGCTCGAGAAGATGGGACGCGGAGCCGACCGCCGCACCGAGATGGAGATGGCGGCCATCCGCCTGTGCTCCCCGGAGCTCGACTCGAGCCCGTCCGCCCTGCTGCGCCGCATCGAGGCGCTCGAGCAGGGAGCCCCGCGCCGCGCCGCGGCTTCGCAGCCCCGGCAGACAGACGCGCCCGCCGCGCCGCTGGAACCTCTCCCGGCGGACGCGCAGGAGCCCGGCCGGAGCGAGCCCGCGGCGGCCCCGGCAGCGCGCCGCGAGACGCCTGCCGTCTCGTCCACCCCCGAGGATCTCACGAAGAACGCCGTCCCGCTCGATGTTTGGCCGGAGATTCTCCAAATCATGAAGGGCTATTCGGCAACGATCTCCGCCGCCTTCACCGGCTCGAGCGCGTACGTCAGCGGCGACTATGTCCTCATCGACGCCCCGCGCGAGATGGCCTTCGAGCTGCTTCGCAAGTCCTCCCAGCGCGGCAAGATGCGCGACGCCATCGAACAGGTGACGGGACGCGTCTACAAGCTCGGCCCGTACCGCCGCACGGAGAAGCAGGAAGCGGAGGCGGAGGACCCGCTGCTCCGCCTGACCGGCATGGCGCGCGAGGCCGGCATCCCCGTCACGGAGACGGACAAAACATAACGCGTATCGCTGTTCTTTCCTTAAGGAAGACAGTTTCCTCAGTCTATATGGAGGCCGCGCAGCGGCGCGGCGAAAATGAATCTTAATTGGAGGTTGTGTCACAATGAAAGCAAGATTACCGCAGGGCTACGGCGGCGGCGGAGCCGCGAATCTCCAGCAGATCGCCCGTCAGGCGCAGAAGCTGCAGGAGGAGATGGACGCCGTCAGCACGCAGCTCGAAACCACGGAATACACCGCCACGGCCGGAGGAGACGCCGTCAAGGCGATTGTCACCGGCAAGATGGAGGTCAAGTCGCTTGAAATCAAGCCCGAGGTCGTTGATCCCGAGGACGTCGAGATGCTCAGCGATCTCGTCATTGCCGCCGTCAACGAGGCGCTGCGCGCCGCGGCGACCGACAAATCGGAGCGCATGGAGAAGATCTCCGGCGGCCTGAATATGCCGGGCATCTTCTGAGATGGCAGCCTATACCGTAGCCCCTCTCGCGCGGCTCATCGACGAGTTTGAACGCCTTCCCGGCATCGGCCACAAGAGCGCCCAGCGCCTGGCTTACCACGTCCTCGGCCTCTCCGAGGCGGAGGCGCAGAGCTTCGCCGACGCGATCCTCGACGCGAGGAAGAAGATCCATTACTGCAAAATCTGCTGCAACCTGACGGATCAGGAGCTGTGCTCCGTCTGCCGCAGCGAAACCCGCGACAAGAGCGTCGTCTGCGTGGTGGAAGACCCGCGCGACGTCGCCGCGCTTGAGCGCACGCAGGAGTTCAACGCCTCCTACCATGTGCTTCACGGCGTCATATCCCCGCTCAACGGCGTTGGTCCGGAGCAGCTCTGCATCAAGGAGCTCCTCGCCCGCGTGAACGCCGGCGGCGTCGAGGAGGTCATCATGGCCACGAACCCGACGGTCGAGGGCGAGGCGACGGCAATGTACATTTCCCGCCTGCTCAAGCCTCTCGGCGTGCGCGTCACCCGCCTCGCCTACGGCATCCCGGTGGGCGGCGATCTCGAATATGCCGATGAGGTCACCCTGTCGAAGGCGCTCGAGGGAAGAAGCGAAATCTGAAATAAGCAGGAAAGCGTCCGTTTTTTGGCGGACGCTTTTTTCGCCTCTCTCTCAAATTCTTCGCACATTCTCTTGATCTGGGATGCCTGTGTATGCTATAATAATGGTTACACGACAGGAAAGCCAGCGCGGAGGGGAGGACCTTTTTCATGGCAGGGCAGGGAAATTCCCTCAAGACAATCGCACAGAACAAGAAGGCGTATCACGACTACTTCGTCGTGGAGAGCATGGAAGCCGGCATCGAGCTGTGCGGCACGGAGGTCAAGTCGCTCCGCCGCGGCCAGTGCAACCTGAAGGACGCCTGGTGTTCGATCGAGAAGGGCGAGCTCGTCATCAACGGGATGCACATCAGCCCGTATGAGAACGGCAACATCTTCAACCGCGACCCTGTGCGCGTCCGCCGCCTTCTCATGCACAAGCGCGAGATTCTGCGCCTGTTCGGCCTTGTCAAGCAGGACGGCTACGCGCTGATTCCTCTCTCGGTGTACTTCAAAAACAGCCTTATCAAGGTGCAGGTTGGCCTGTGCAAGGGCAAAAAGCTCTACGACAAGCGCGCCGATCTCGCCGCGAAGGCCGCGAAGCGCGACATCGACCGCGCGATGAAGGAAAGAAATCGCTGAGTATTTACATGGGGATGTAAAGGTTTCGACGGGGATTGAAAACCTGGGTAAGCGAGCAGCGGCGCGGAACCGCTATAAAAGCCGCAAACTTTCAAAGTAAACGACAACAATAAAGTTGCGTACGCGGCCTAATTAGGCTGCCGTCCTGCCCGGGAGCACCACGGCCCGGGGTCAGGGCGTCGACGAGTGGTGAACGTGAACACGGCTACGCCTTTACCCGTGTCACGGCTTAAAGGCTACCAAACCGCGAAGCCCGCCGACAGGCGCCGCGGCGAGGGAATCTGAAACTGTCGGCTGCGCTCGGAGAAAGCCCCGGCAATCGATTTTCGGACAGGGGTTCGATTCCCCTCATCTCCACCAAAAGCGACCCAGACGAACACACCGCCGATCCTCTATATGGTCGGCGATGTGTTCGTTTTGGTTTGCGGGTTACAAAAATAAAAAGAGGCTGACGTACACAGTATAGTGACTCTGTACGCCAGCCTTTTTTCATTTTTGTAACCCGCAAACCAAAACGAACACACCGCCGACCATATAGAGGATCGGCGGTGTGTTCGTCTGGGTCGCTTTTGGTGGCTCAAAAGCGAACCTATACGAACACTCTGCCTCACCAAGTTCCTCCACAACGGACGGCTCCAACGGAACATCGATCCCGCTTTTTCCGCCGACGTGGAACTCGATCTTTAAGTGATCCTCATACAGATACACG
>CASFAA010000107.1 GCA_949292505.1 uncultured Oscillospiraceae bacterium | reverse complement strand
AAGGCGCTCGAGAAGCTCGAGAGCATCCACGGCGCGGAGGCGTACAACCTCGGCACCGGCAACGGCAGCTCCGTGCTCGAGGTTGTCCACGCGTTCGAGAAGGCGAGCGGCCGCAAGGTGAACTACAAGATTGCGCCCCGCCGCCCCGGCGACATCGCCGAGTGCTACGCGGACGCCTCGAAGGCGAAGACCGAGCTTGGCTGGGAAGCCAAGCGCACGCTGGACGATATGTGCCGCGATTCCTGGCACTTCATTGAGGTTGCCGGGCAGAAGAAGTAACCGTCACACAGAAAATCCCCTCTGCGAAGGCAGAGGGGATTTTTTATGCCTGCGGCTCTCCGGGGTCTTTTTCGAGGCCCTGCAGGTACCGTCCGGGGGAAATTCCCTCGACCTTTTTGAAATTGCGGATAAAGGTGGAGGCGTCGTTGTACCCGACGAGCTCGGCGACCTGGGAGATGGTGTACTGCCTCGTTTCCAGAAGCTCCTTCGCCTTTCTGATCTTCGCCTGCGTGATGTACTCGAGCACGCCCATGCCGGTGATTTTACGGAACTTCTGGCTCAGGGAGGACACCGTCATGTTGAAGTACGCAGACATACTGCTCACCGTCAGGTCATAGCGCGTGCAGTTCTTCTCGATGTACGCGATCAGCTCCTCGCGAAGCTGCGCCTTTTCCTCGCTGTTGCGGGCGATGGCCAGCGCCTTGAGCGCGTCGAGGCGCTCGAGCAGCGCCTGATTGAGCTGGTTCGCCGTCGCGTAGGAGGCGAGCTCTTCGGCGATGGCGCCGACGTCGAGATTTTCCGCGTGGTAGCGGCTCTTGTATTCCGCGAGGCCGCCGCAGAAGATCGTCGAGAGGACGCGCATGGACGCCTGCACGTCCTGCACGGACTGCTGCTGATCGAAGCACAGGCCCATGAGCTCCTGCAGCCACTGAGAGGCTCCGCCAAAGTCCCCCTGCGCAAGGGAGGAGCGGAAATTCTTGTTTGCCTGCATGATTTCGGCGGCGAACTGCGCGTGATTGAGGCCGCTCGTGCAGCCGGTGCGGAAGTGTTGGAAGGGCTTGTCGAACACGCGGCAGAATTCCGCCGCCTCGCGCGCCTGGTCGTACAGCTCCGGGATGCTCCCGGCGTCCGGGACGCAGGAGCTCATGCCGATCTGCACCTCCGCGCCGAACACGCTGCTGAGGATGGACGGAAAGTCCTCTGTCCGGCACAAAGCGGAGCGCAGAGCCTCGGGGCTGCCGCAGAACAGCGTCACATACATCCCGCCGATGGTCGTGCCGTAGCTCTTGAGGGCGTCCCCGTCAAAATCCTGCATCATGTTGCTGACAATGAATTTGAGCAGGGCGAGGTTGTCTGATGCGGAGTCGTTTTCCGTGTGAAAGAGCTGCCGCCAGTCGAGAAACGACACGGCAGCCGCCGCGAAGCCCGGCTCTCCGGCGGGGTACAGGTCAAGCGCCTCCGCCGCCTTTTCGGCCGAGATGTCGCCCATCAGCAGCTGCGTGACGGCCGCCTCGCGCCGGAAGCGCGCCGTTTGGTCGATGGTCAGCTCCATTTTTTCATTTTTGTCCTGAATGAGCGCGAGTTTCTGCTGGATGAAGTCAAATTCGTTTTTGTAATTCTGCGGGAGACGGTCGAACGTCATGTCCACCGCGCGCAGAAGCTGCCCCACGGGCGAATAGTTCCGGCGGATGAAGTAAATCAGGACGAACGAACACACGCCGATGCACAGCAGGACGCAGACCGTCGTCCCGAGATTGACCGCCGCAATGTTCCGCTGAAATTCCCGGTTGTCGACCGTGAGCGTATAGGAAAGGCCGGAAAAATCGGAGGGGCACGTGAGGCTGGTGCAGCTTTCCTGAGGCGCGTCAATCAAATCAAGATCTCCGATCCGGAGCGTATCGTCCCCGACGGAGAGCGTCAGCATCCTCCCGGAGTCGCCGCCGAGGAGGGAGGAGAGTACGTCGCACGACAGCTTCGCCTGTACATACGCCGTCCGGGAGCTGTTCGCCTCGAGCGGGAGATTCATCAGGTAGCCGACGGTAGGAGGCTCCTCAAGCGTGCGGCAGACGTAGAAGCCGTCCGCGCCCCCGCCGATCGCGGCGCGCATGGCGTCCCCGCCGCCGATGGTGTCCGCGTAGAGATCGAGCGAGTACGTCGCGCGGTTGGAGACAACATAGTCGAGATTGCGCAGGCCGACGGCAATATCGGTGATGTTCTGATTCGTGACGGTGTAGCTGTTGAGGCGTTTGCGCAGGCTGTAAAAGCTCATGCGCTCGTCGGCGCCAACCTCCCCGGCGTTGATGAGCGAATTGATCTCCGGGTCGATGGAAAGCTCCTGCCCGATCCGGCGCATCTCGAGGAGAGAGCGGTCGGCTGACGCCGCTACGCGCCGGAGCTCCTGCTCGTAGACGTGCTCGACCTCCTCCATTGCGTAGGCAATTGCCTTGGAGTACGCGATCGCGGCGAAAAAGGATACGAACAGAAGCAGGAGAAGGTAGGAGGCCAGCCAGGAGCGGACGATGGTGTTTTTTGAAAGGTAGAGTGCTCTCTTCTTGCGCATTTTTTATCCCCCAAGGCGTTTGCGTTGTCATTTTCTCCTGTATTATAGCAGATTTCAGTATTTTTTGTGTGAAAAACGAAGAAATTCCTATTGGTAAAAAATCGTCAATGACCGAAAACGGCTGAGTTAAAAAATCGTCGACCCCGTTGAAAGCTGGACATTTACATTTCGCGGCGGGCAACCTATAATCAGGGCAGCAGAAACGCCATGGCAGCACCGCGGCGGGGCGGCCGGGACGCCGGCACGCGTACGACGCCGCAAAAAACGGAAACGTAAAAACCGTAAAACAAAGCAAACAGATAAAGAGAGGAGATGCAAAACCTTATGAAGAAGAGAGCGCTTGCAATTTTCACGGCGGCCGCGCTGATACTCTCGGCTGCAGGCTGCAACCAGGGAGGCGGCGCTGCGAGCGAACCGCCCGAGGTGCAGGAGGACGGCACTGTCGATCTCACGGGCACAAGCTTCACCATCTGGTCTCCGATATACTGGACGGGCAAGGTGGCCGGCTTTGCCGACAACGAGGCGTGGCAGGAGATGCAGGAGCGCCTCGGCGTGACGCTCACCTTCCAGCAGCCTCCCGCCGGACAGGAGGTCGACCAGTTTAACCTGATGATCGCGGGCGACGATCTGCCCGATATGATCAGCACCGGTTGGGTGGAGGACGGCCTGTTCGTCGGAGGACTTGACAAGTATATTGACGACGGCGTCATTGTTTCGCTCAACGATCTCATTGAAGACTATGCTCCGGACTACAAAAAAGCGCTGGAAACGGTCGTTTTGCCGGAGGAGCGC
>CASFAA010000106.1 GCA_949292505.1 uncultured Oscillospiraceae bacterium | reverse complement strand
CCCGCCGCCGCGCCGGAAGCCTCCCGCGCCTCCTCCGCCGCGGCGGGGAGCCGGGCGGCGCGGTCGAACCGCCGCGCGAGCCACAGGTACAAAAGCAGGATGACGACGCCCGCCGCCGTCACGCACGCGCCGAAGGTCAGGCCCGGCGTGCGGTAGGTAAAGCGGATTTCGCTCGTCCCCGCCGGCACCTTCACGGCCATGAAGCCGACGTTCACCTTTTCGATGGCAGCCGGCTCGCCGTTGACGGCCGCCGACCAGCCGCTCTCATACGGGACGCTGAAGAAGACAAGGCGCTCGCGGTCGCCGGTGAAGGTCGCCGAGAAGCCGCCGTTGTCGTACGAAAAGCTCGAGCACGACATGGAGCGCCGGTCGAGGCAGTCCTGATAGTACGCCTCCTCGGAGTAGAGGAAGACGACGTCGGAGCCGCTCGTCTCCGCGACGCCGGGCGTGCCGGCCTCGTCCTCCCCGGGCAGGGAGAGCGAGTCGGCGTGCGTGAGAATCCCGTCGTTCTCCGCCGCCTGCTCGTCCGAGAGGACAAGCGCCTTGAGCAGCACGAGATGGCGGTTCGACTCGCTCACCGCGTCGTACTCCTCGCGGGTGATGTAATAGTCGTAGGAGAAGCCCATCGGGATATAATACTGGTTTTCCCAGATGTCGAAGCCGTTCTGCGTCGCGTAGTACGTCCAGCCCGGCATCTGCGGGTCAGTGCCGTCCGCGCCGCCGAAGCGGTCGCCCGTCGCGACGGGGTCAAACAGCCAGCGGCACGACGTCAGCCCGCGCAGGCCGTAGACGTCCGTGTCCGGGCGGGAGGCGACGTCGCGCTGCACGCCGATCGTCGGGTAGAATTCCATGACGGAGCCGGGGACGATGCTGTGGAACGCCTGGATCGTCGGCATCTGCCAGAACATGGCCTGGTTGTCCATCCCGTCGAAGACGTCGACGCGGCAGTTCGTCGTGTCCGGCAGCGAGATGTCCTCCCCGCCGTTGAGGCAGTAGGGGATAATGTGCTTGTGCGTATCGTCGCTCTGCGTCTTGCCGAGCGCGATGAAGAACAGCGCGTACACGACGGTGATGAGCGCCGTGCCGCGGATGGCGTACCGCAGGAATTTCCGCTTGCTGCGGCGGATCCACTTGAGCAGAATCGCGAGGAGCAGCAGGCTCAAAAGCGCGATGGCAACATAGCTCCAGAAGCGCGTCGGGTAGTCCTCGAGGCCGAAGGTGAGCGTTTCCGTGCCGTCGGCGTTCTCGGTGCGCTCCCACATCAGGCCGATCGGCAGCGCGATCCCGAGGGTGATGCCGACCGTCCAGCGCAGCGCGCGGCCCCAGTCGACGGCGGGGCTGTCGACGGCCATGACGGTCGCGAGGCTCATCATGAGCGTCAGCATATAGTACCAGCGCGCGTAATAGCTCGAATTGAAGAGCTGGAACGACGAGTTGAGAATCGGCACGAGGGCCATGAGGAACAGAAGCGGCAGGAAATTCTTGAGCCAGTGCTTGCCGCGCCGCTGCAGAAAGCCGATGACGCCCGTCATGCTGAACAGCGGCAGCCACGCGCCGAGGGAGGCCCATTTCGCCTCGCTGTCCGGGGTGAAGTTCGGCCGCGCCGGAATGTCGGGCGGGAAGAAGAAGCACTCGAGAATGTGGATGTACCGCTGGTTCCAGCCGTAGAGCAAAGCGCTCCACCCGCTCGGCGGGTTGTCGACGCGCGGGTTCTGCACGACGGCCAGAATCGTCGGGACGAGCAGCACGCACGACATCAGCACGCCGACGACGGCCTCGCAGAAGAGCAGCAGGAAATCCCGGAGGTTCAGGCGGTACGTCTTCGTCAGCAGGCGCAGGAAGAAGTAGATCAGCGTAAACGTGACCTGCCCGACGAAGAAATAATAGTTCACGAAGCAGCACAGAAAGACGGTGAACGCGAAAATCCCGCGCCGCCGCGTCGCCATGTACTCGTCGAGCGCCCAGAGCATGAGCGGGAAGAAGACGATCGCCTCGTGGAAGTGGTTGAAGAAGATGTTGTAGACGGAAAAGCCGGAGAACGCGTACAGCAGCCCGCCGAGGACGGCGGCGTCCCCGCGCGAGACGTACCGGCGCAGGTAGTGCGCGCCCGTCAGGCTGGCGCAGGAAAACTTGAGGATGAGCAGCGGCCCCATCAGGTACGGCACGGCCTCGCTCGGGAACGGGATCGTCAGCCAGAAAAACGGGCTGCCGAGCAGGTAGAACGTGTAGCTGCCGATGAAGTTCGCGCCGAGGTCGGTCGTCCAGCTCCAGCCGAAATTGCCGCTGCGCACGGCGTCGTGGCACATCTGGTAGAACGGCACCTGCTGGACGTTGAAGTCCCCGTAAAAGAGGAAATAGCCGTTGTCAAAAAGGATGAACGGGATGAAAAAGAGGAAGGAGACGGCAAACGCAATCCAGAACGCGCGGAGCAGGCAGCTCCCGCGCCAGCGGGAAAGCATCCTGCCGCGCAGCTCCTTGAGCCTGACAGCTTCAATGGGCATGGCAAACCTCCGGAAGGGCGGAAAAAGCCGCCGCAGAATAAAAAACGTACCGGCGCGCCGAAACCTTTTCCCCGTTTCGCGCGTCTTTTGGACAGAGTGGGGAATCGCCTCCATTATAGCACAGTCTCCGCCAAAGAAAAAGTTAAATTACTGTGACGAAACTTGAAAAACCGCCCGTTTTCCCTTATGATAAG
>CASFAA010000105.1 GCA_949292505.1 uncultured Oscillospiraceae bacterium | reverse complement strand
GAGAAAACGTAAGAGAACACGGCTTCACAAAAGGGGCGTGCTTACCAAACAAGACGGCGCACGAGTACCAATCGTGCGCGCTTGAAGGAACCTTCGTCGAGGACAGGCCATCAAGCCTTATGACAATATATCGGGGCAGCTAGCATCTGCTCCGATTGTTGTCATATCCAAACTCTGACTTTTTTGTTCAGGGCTTGGATATGACAACAAGGCCGATTTCTCAGCCTTTTGTCATTTTTTGGTGGACGATATAGGACTCGAACCTATGACCCTTCGCACGTCAAGCGAATGCTCTAGCCAGCTGAGCTAATCGTCCATTTTTTGATTTTTTTGCGTCTCTCTCGAGTGCTTGATTATTATACCCCATCGATTTTGAAAATGCAAGCCTTTTTTTCAAAAAAATCAAAAAAATTTTCGCTGTCTGAAATCGCGGTCTGAAAATGCGGGGGCAGGGGAGGGCGTCAGCCCTTCCCCTCCTGCGCCTGGATGCGCTCGTACAGATCGTTGAGATAGACCCACCGCTCCGTCTTCTCCTCGAGGGCGCGGTCGGCCTCCTCCTTCTCGCGCGTCAGCTCCTGCAGGCGGGAAAAGTCGCTTGCGCTTTGTTCCATCTCCGCCTCGAGGGCGGCGCATTTCTCCTCGAGCGCCGCGACCTCCTCGTCGATTGTCTCGAACTCGCGCTGCTCTTTGAAAGTAAAGCGGAGTTTCTGCTGCGTGCGCGTGCGCTCCCGGCTCTGGCGCGGCTGCGCCTCCTTCGCGGCGGCGGGCGCGGCGGGGCGGCGCACGAGATAGTCGCTGTAGCCGCCGAGGTACTGCCGCAGCGTGCCGTCTTCCTCAAATGCGAACAGGTGCGAGACGACCTTGTCCATAAAGTACCGGTCGTGCGAGACGGCGACGACGGCGCCCGGGAACGTCTCGAGGTAGTCCTCGAGAATGGTGAGCGTCTCGACGTCGAGATCGTTCGTCGGCTCGTCGAGGAACAGCACGTTCGGCGACTGCATCAGGACGTGAAGCAGCTGCAGACGGCGGCGCTCGCCGCCGGAGAGGCGGGCGATCTCCGTGTATTGGAGCGCGGCGGGAAAGAGGAAGCGTTCGAGCATCTGCGAGGCGGAGACGGTGCCCTCCGGCGTCTCGATGCGCTCCGCCGTCGACCGGATGAAGTCGATCACGCGCTGCGACAGGTCGAGCTCAAGCCCCTCCTGTGTGAAGAAGCCGACGCGCACCGTCTCGCCGATCTCGACCTTGCCCTCGTCCGGGGCGAGGCGTCCGGCGAGCACGCGCAGCAGCGTGCTCTTGCCGCAGCCGTTCGGTCCCACGACGCCGAGGCGATCGCTGCGCGCGATGAGGTACGAAAAGTCATGAAACAGCTTCCTTCCCTCATACGATTTCCCGACGGCTGCGGCCTCGATCACCTTTTTCCCGAGGCGGCTCGAGAGCGCGGAGAGCGCGAGCGTCTCCTCCTGCTCCGGCGCGGCCTGATTTTTGAGCTCCTCGAAGCGGTCGACGCGGAACTGCGCCTTCGTCCCGCGCGCCTTCGCGCCGCGCTGGATCCACGCGAGCTCCTTTTTGAGCAGCGCCTGCCGCTTGCGCTCGCTCGCGGCGAGCATTTCCGCGCGCTGCGCCTTGAGCTCGAGATATTTTGAATAGTTCGCGGGATACTGGTACAGGCTGCCGCCGTCGAGCTCCGCAATGCGGTTCGAGATCCGCTCGAGAAAATAGCGGTCGTGCGTGATCATCACCACGGCGCCGCTGAATTTCGCGAGGAAGTCCTCGAGCCAGAGCACGGTGTCCATGTCGATGTGGTTCGTCGGCTCGTCGAGGATGAGCAGCTGCGCGTGTCCCGCCAGCGCGGCGGCGAGGGCGGCGCGCTTTTTCTGCCCGCCGGAGAGAAGGGAGACGTCGCGGTCGAGGTCGCGCAGGCCGAGACGCGTCAGCAGCGCGCGGCACTCGTACTCCGCCGAGTCGCCCGACGCCGCGTGCAGCATCGTCTGCCGCAGGACGGAGAGCCCCTGCGTGAACTCCGGATTCTGCGCGAGATAGGCCGTGCGCAGGCCCGTCGTGCGCGTGACCGCGCCGCTGTCGGGCGCTTCGAGACCCGCGAGAATTTTGAGGAACGTCGATTTGCCCGTCCCGTTCACGCCGACGAGCCCGATCCGATCTCCCTCGTTGACCGTGAGGGATACCTCCCGCAGCAGCGTCTTTTCGCTGAAGCTTTTGCTGATTTTATCCGCCGTTAAATATACCGCCATCTGCTCTGCGACCGCCTTTCCGTTTCGCGCATACCCGCGCGCTGTTTCCTATTGTACACGATAGAGCCGGGAAAAGCAAAAAATTCTCCTTCGCTTGAAAAGGGGCGGGGATCGGCCTATAATGAAAGAAGGTTGACTGGCGAAGGGAGGAATTATCATGTCGGTCGGTCTGGTGCTCGAGGGCGGCGGCACGCGCGGCGCGTATACCAGCGGCGTGCTCGACGTCTTTCTCGAGGAGAACCTTTCGTTTCCGAGCGTTTACGGGATTTCCGCCGGCGCGTGCAACGCTGTGAGCTTTCTTGCGGGGCAGCACGGCAGAAATTTCGAGATCTTTTACAACTATATCCGCGACGAGCGCTATCTGAGCGTCGCGAGCCTGTACAAAACGGGGTCGATTTTCGGCTTCGACTTTATCTTCGGCGAGCTGTTTCACGAGCTGATTCCGCTCGATTATGAGAAGCTTTTTTCGTCGCCCGTGCGTCTGCGCGTCGGCGCGACGGATCTGAAGACGGGCGAGGCCGTCTTCTTCGACAAGGAGGAGATGGACGACAGGCTTATCCCCGTGCGGGCGTCGAGCTCGCTGCCGTTCGTCTCGCCGATCGTGTCGTACATGGGGCACGAGCTTCTCGACGGCGGCTGCGCGATGCCGATCCCGCTCGAGCAGTCGCTCGTCGACGGCAACCGCCTCAACGTCGTCGTTCTCACGCGCGATCCCGCGTACCGGAAGACGGCGAAGTCCGATTTCCCGCGTTCTGTCCTGCGCGTGAAATACGGCGACTACCCGAATTTTGTTCAGACGATGCTCGACCGCGGCAGCGTGTACAACGCGGAGGTCGAGCTGTGCCGCGTCGAAGAGCGGCTCGGGAACGCCGTCGTCGTGCGGCCGCGCAGTCCGCTGCTCGTGAGCCGGTACGAGAAGGACCCGGAACGCCTCAAGGCCATCTACGAGCTCGGCCGCGAGGACGCCGCCGCGAAGCTCGCGGAGATCCGCGCCCTGCTCAAAAAAGACGGGGAGGAGAACGCCCCCGCGTAAGGAGGGAATCCTTTGAACCATGAGGAGCTTCTGAACGTTGCTACCAAGGCAGGCAGCCTGCTGCTGCGCAGCGGAGCGGAGATTTACCGCGTGGAGGAGTCCATGATGCGCATCTTCGAGGCGTACGGCGTGCCGGACGGCGACGTTTTCGCCATCCCGAGCTGCATCTACGTCACGCTC
>CASFAA010000104.1 GCA_949292505.1 uncultured Oscillospiraceae bacterium | reverse complement strand
CTGGACGCCGTCTCCCGAAAAGTCAAACAACGGGATCTCCTCGGGAGCGGCGGGCGCAGCGCCTTCCTCCTCCGTGTAGGGCTCCGCGGCTTCCCCGGGCAGCATCCTGCGCTTCCTCGCCCCGAGAGCGGGAATCAGCTTGCCGAAGGAGGCGGAAGCGGAAAAGACGTCTGTCAGGCGTGCGTTTGTGACGTAGACATCCGAAGTCGTCTCAAAGGGGATCTGTCTGCCGTCCTCCCCATTCCTTCCGATCAGGCGCGTGCCGGACGGCACATAGACGCCGGGGATTGTTCCCGCTATCAGGTTCATGACCACCACGCCTGAGGCCGGGTAGGCGGGACGCAGCGAAAGGTTGAGCATATTGACAAATTCCGTGTGGTACTTTTCCATCACAAGATTCATTTTGCGGATGTTTTCGCTCATCTGATTTGCGAAAACAAGGCCGACGACGGAACCAACGTCGGGATCCGTCTCGGAAAACGCCCATTCCGGGGTATAGGAGGCCGCGAGTCTGGCAATTTCACTGCGCAGCGCGCCGACATCCCGCGTATCGAGAAGGGCTTCATGATTGCTGCGTTTCATCGGACCCCTCCTCCCTCACTGAATTCAAATAGAACGGAAACACCAGATTATCCTGCGTGTTTGTGGCCGTCACCGTATACGCGATGTTGACAAACAGGCAGCCGTCCTGCACCTCGGGATCAACCTCCACCTGAACGTCGGAGATGCGCGGCTCCTGCTCCAGCAGCGTGCTGCGCAGGCTGTCTGAAAGCACGCTGAGCATCGTGACCGACGTATCCATGAAGGTATAGCTCATCAGATTGCTGCCGAAGCCGGGATGGAGCCATCTCTCCCCGCGCTGCGTCATGAGGATCAGGTAGACAGACTCCTTCACGCTCTGCTCGCCGGAAGACGTCAGAAAACGCCCGGTGCCCGGATCCACGCTCGGGGGAAAATGGAACCCGGTCCCCAAAAACATCTTATTTTCCATGCGGACGCTCCTTTCGCCTGTCAGCCGATCTTGATGGGACTGCCGGAGATCGTTACCATGCCGCTGCTCTCCGCCTTAAACATGGAGGAGGCGGACTGGTTAATCTGCGTTCCCTCCAGCTTGAGCGTTCCGTCTGACTTCATTTGGACGTTCTTGCTGGCCTGTACGGAGAACTCGTTCGCCTGAAGCTGTACAGCGCCGGAATCCCCGTTAAAAATCAATTTGATGTTGTCGCCGACCTGAATGGTCAGCTTCGATTTTGCCTTGATAAGCATCTGGCCGCTCTCTGTCGAGAGCTCGACCATATTCTCCTTCGCATTGTCGTTGATGCGGATGACCTTGTTTTCGTTGTCCATCAGAATCTGATGCTTCTGGCCCGCCGTCTCAACCGTAATTTTATCCTTCTCGCCGTCGCCCTCCTTGTTGTCCTCGAAGATAACGGCGCTTCCATTCTTCGTCATGATGCGCTTGAACTGGTTATTCTCGTCAACCGTCTTGCTCAGGAGCTTTGAGTTGTCCTTCGGCAGGCAGCCGATGATATAGGGCTTTTCGATGTTGCCGCCCTCAAACGCGAGCAGCACCTGGTCCCCCACCTCAGGAAGAAAATAATACCCCCAGCCGGAGCCGCTGCCCGGCAGCGCCTGGCGCGCCCACTTGAGAACGTTGGCCTCCGCGTCGCGCGTGGGGATATTGACGCAGACGCGACCGGGCATATTCTTATCATAATTCTTGGTGACAACGCCGATGACGACGCCGTAGATCCTCGCGTCGCCCGTCTGCGTTTTTGTCGCCTGCTTGTCGGAGATTTCCCCGATGATATCGTAAAAACTCACTTCTTCACCTCCGCGGCCTTCGCGATGAGCCTCGTCTGGTATCCGCTCTCCGTGCGGAAATCGTGAATCACGTTCGTCACATAAAAGGTGTTGTCGACCGGGACGCCGAGCCCCGTGACCTTGACGAAGCGGCCGGGCGCCAGGTCGGGGATGCCGGGGCAGGTGCACTCCAGTGTGCCGAGGCGGTAGGAAATCTCCTCCGCAAGATACGCCGCTCTGGCGTCCGCCTGCTCCTGCGTCATGGCGGTGGGGTCGATGTACACCTTCTGGCTCGACGAGATGATCCCCGACGCGATGGAGCCGGTCGAAATGGTATTGCTCAGCTTCTTTTTGGCGGAAACCATTTTGCCGGTGCCGGGATCCATGGAGCGCACCTCCACCTGGCCGACAAGGCCCGTGATCCCGTAGCCAATCTCAAATTTCACAAGACCTGCGCCGACGCCGAGCTCCATGAGGATGGAGGTATCGCTTTTCGCCTTGCGGAAATAAACCTCGCCGCGGTCGATGTAAAATTCAAAATTAAACTTTTTCGCTGCCTTGACGATGAATTCGTAATCGCTCTCCTCCACCATCTCAACCGTATAGGCTGTCTCGCCTTCCTTGCCGCCTGTGGATTTGTCGGGCGTGTCGGTCACATGGATGGCGCTGATGATACTCTCCTTGCGTAATTTCTCATAGGACGTGCGCTTGAGAATCTCAGAGACCGCCTGGCCGTAGCTGTCCGCCTTGAGCTGCTGAGCGTAGCTGTTCGACATCATGGCGCCCTTGGCGTCCATCGCGCGGATCTCGATATACGGCAGATCGATCGGATCGAAGCCGAAGGCGACGTCCGAGATAAACCCGATGAAGACGGGGATCACCGTCCCAAGGTAGCCGAGCCGGATCTCAAGCGACGCGCCGAGGATCACCTGCTTCTTGATGGCGTCATACTTAAATTTTCCCGTATATTTGTCGAAGACGTTGTAGACGCGCAGCGAGGCGACGGAAGCCTCAAAGCCGCTCGTCAGCTCAATGCTGATGTCCGTCACAATCATGTCGTCCCGGTAAAAATCGGAACCGTTGATGAACACGGAGGCTTCCGGCGACGAAAACCCCTGATAGGTATCCAACAGACCGGCGTATGTCAGAGCGGCAGACGCGCCTGCCGCTCCCGCAGCCGCTCCGAGAGCGGATGACAGAAGTGCCACCTTGACTCCTCCTTTCCCAATTCCTTAAATACTGATATTCACCAGATTGGAAATCGTCTCTGTCACGCTCTTTCCGCCGAATTCTCCGGACGACTCGGGGAAGCAGGCGTCGAACGCCTTGTTCCAGTTGTTGTAATCCGTCTTATTGTCCAAGCGCTGCGAGAGATTCAGCCTGACCTGGCTGCGCACAGGGCGGCCGGATATGGAAAACATCGTATAGTCCGCGCGCACCTCCGTGACTTCTCCTTTAAAGCAGAGATCCGCCCACTGAAAGGTCACGGTTCTCGTATCGTCGCTCAGCATCATGCCGATAAACGCGTTCGTCTGCTTCTGCACCGAGTAAACCGTGGTGTTGACGCCTTTGTTGACGACGAGCTGCGCGACATCCTGCGTCGAGAGCTTGAATTTCTCCATCATGAAGCAGTCCTTGATGTTCACCTGGTCAAAGATCAGCGTGACGCTCATCGAGATCGACGGCGGGCGAAAGCCCTGCGCGGGGATCTCCGGATCACTGTTCTCCTGGAGATACTGGAACGGAATGTCCACCGTCGAAGCGTGGAACGAGATGGAAGACGGATTGAACTGCACCTTCATCTGGTACGTTTTCGGCGCCGCAGGAGCTGCGGCAGCAGCGTCTCCGACTCCCAGCGCCGCAGCCGCGGCGCCTGCCACTTCCGGCACGGCTCCGGCTGCAGCTCCGGCGGCTCCGGCTGCGCCGGCTGCGGCTCCGGCGGCTCCGGCTGCGCCGGAATCACTTCCCGTGGTGATGGTCAACGTTGCCTTTTCGGTGATGCCGAGCACATTTTTTTTCAAAGAAGAGCCCAATGCGCTGAGAGCAGGTGGTACCGCCATCTTTTCCCCTCCTTAGAGACCGATGTTGATGACGTTCGTGGCCGCGCGCGCCTTGTCCGCCCACGAAGCAGCGGCAGCGGCGCCGAACGCTTCCTCAAATTCCTTCTGCCAGGACGCACGGGAGACCTCCGTCTGCGTCTGCATGAGGCGCAGCGAAACCTTCGCGCGGATGGGTCGGCCGGACGTCGAAAACATGGTGTAATCCGCGTTGACGCTCTTGAGCTTTCCGCGGAAGACAAAATCTGCCCATACAAACGCAACGCTGCGCGTCCGGTTGTCCCGCAGAGCCGCGATGAGACCCTCAACCTCCTTTTTCACGGTGTTGACCTTTTTCCCCTTATTCGCGATGGCGGAAGCGGCGGCGGCAACTGTATTTACCAAACCAAGCCGAAGCTTGTCCGCCATAAAGGCGTCGGAAACCTCGACATGATCAAAGATGAGATCGACGCTCATCTCCACCGTAGGCGCGATAACGGAATCGGTGTGCTCGTGCTGCGTACCGTCCTCCGGGCTTCGCAGCGTGTTTCGCTTTCCGATTTCGAGGGTCGTTGCGTAAACAGAGAGGCTGCTGGGGTTGAACTGAACGGAAAATACGCGCTCCACCCCGAGGGGCGGCGCCGACGACGCAGCCGGCGCTTTGGCCGCGGCGATCGCCTTCGCCGCCGCAGCCGAGACGGCAGGCTGGCTTCCTGCCGCCGCGCCGACCTTGCGCCTGTCAAAGATGACAATCTTCGCCTGATTGGGGGAGCCGAGCAGCGCTCTGCCGCTGTCCTCCGATAAATACTTCGTTTTCAGCGCAGCAAGCTGTGCGGTCAGTAAGTTTGGCATACTTGTTCTCTCCTTTCCGGGCCGACCCTGTCATCTTTCCGGGGAAAAACAGCGCAGGCGGTCTTTGCAGGCCGGCCGCCTTCCGCACTGCGGCGCATCTTGGCAGCGCTATTTCCATCCCCGGCGGGCGCGCTCGGACTGCAGCCGGCGCTCCATCTGGCCGTATACTTTTTCGGAAATGCTTCCGATCTGCTGGGCAAGCGTCCTGTTGATCATCTCGGCGATGTCCTCAGTCGTGCGCTGGACGACCTGCTTTTGGACGTTGTTAATCTGCGTCTCGGAAACCTGCTCGTGCGTGACAGCCTTCTGCTCCGTCTCGCGGACGACCTCCCTCGTCTGCCGCTGGCTGAGAAGCTCTATCAGTTCTTCGCTGACGGGCGGCTCCTGCGTGCGGTGAACGATGTGCGCGGCGGCGGGCCGGCGTTCCCGCTGCCCGGCGGGAGGCTCGGGAGCAGGCGTCTCGAGATAACGGTCGACGACAGAGTCCACCTGCTCGCGGATGTGCTCCTGCGTCTCGACCGTCTCCTGCTGCCGGTGAGTCAGTTCCTCAAGCTCGCGCGTCCGGCTCTCCTGTACGGCGGCATTGATCTCCGCCGCTCCGGCCCTGCGGATAAGTCCCGTCGCAAGGGCGGCTTCCGGATCCTGCTGATACAGCATCATCACACGGTACAGCTCCCGCGTGGCGGGATCGGTATGCTCGAGAATCGTCTCGATCGCGGCGTTCTGCGGTTGCGGGCGCGGCTGCTCTGCCGGGCGTCCGGCGAGCTCCTTTACGAACTGCTCGGGATTCTGCATGGCGAGCAGCGAATCGCGGTACATTTTCTTCGGATCGGGCGGCTGCGGCTGGGGCGCGCTTCGCTCGCGCCGCTGCGTCTCCTCCTGCAGAAGCCGGAGCACCTCCTTGTTGTGCTCGTTGATTCGGTCCAGCTCACGGACGAGCTCCTGCCGGTGAAGCTCCCGTACGGAGGGCGAAGCCTCCGGGGCCTGGGAAATTTCCTCCTGCGCCGCGGTTTCCCCCGCCTGGGGCTGCACGAGATGAACCTGTTCGTAGCGGCTTTCGCGGACGTTCGGCCCCTCCTGTACCGTTACATTGCGATTCAGGAGGCGATCGCCGGCACGGGAAAAGGTCTCGTTGCGCCGGAAAAGCTGCTGCAGCGACTCGTACGTCTGGCGCGTCAGCGCCGGAGCGGCCTCCGGCAGCTGCGAGGCGAGCACCATGCTTGTTTCCGCTCCGGAGAGCTCGCGCACCGTCTCACGCCAGCGCTCGCGCAGCTGCGTTTCGCGCTCGCGGAGCAGCTCGCGTCGGAGCTCGGCGGGAGGCTCCGTCCGCACGGGAGGCACGCGGCGCGCTCCCGGCGCGGCGGCTGTGCGCTCCGTACGAAGGATACGCTCCGTCAGCGCGGAAAGCCGTCTCTTTTCCTCCCGGGCAAGCGCCTGCCGCGCCGCCTCCGCCTTCGCGGCATCCAGTTCTTCGCCTTCGCCGCCCTCCGCCGAAGCATCCGGAAGACGGTGGACGAGCTGAACGGACCCGGCAGGCTCCCCCGCCTCAAGGCGGGCAAGCTCAAGATTTACATCTCCATACTGCCGGAGCAGGGAGAGGAAGGACTCCTCCTCCTGGCGGTACAGGGCGATCAGCGACTCATTCCGCACCTGAGCGGAGCTGCTCAGGTGCAGGTTTTCCGTGTGATAGAGCCGGTACCGTTCCAAAACATTCTGCACCGACTGGCTGACAGCGTTTCGGATGTCGATCCACTGCTCGCTGCGGCTGCTCGACGTCAGCCGGCTGATCTGGGTGGAAATCACCTGATCCGTCAAAGCAAGCAAGACGGCCTCGGCGCTCTGCCGGATCACGTCCTCCTCGGTTTCGGGAAGAGGGAGCAGCTCTCCGGTCTCATAGCGATTGACGTGGTGGTGCAGCGAAACGTAGGAGAGCGGCTGAACCATCTCCGCCTTCTCAGCGGCGGCCCGTCCCTCCTGCGGCGCGGCAGCCGCCTTTTCTGCGCCGCGCGGCGCGGCGGCAGCTTCCGGGGAAGCCGGCGGCTCTGTGCGGGGAACGGAAGCGGCGTCCTCCTCCGGCTCGGGCTGCATCGCATAAACAAGCTGCAGGTTCTCATTTCGGAGGATGGACTGCTTTGTGCTCCAAAGGCTGAGCTCCTGGCTCACGCGCGACTGCTCGGATACCTTCAGCTCGTTTTGAAACAGCCTGTTCGCATACAGCTGCCGGTTCTGCATCAGGGAGCAGAAGGTCTGATAAATCTCCTCGGTCTGCAGCCGCTCATATATCTCGCTGTGCAGATAGTAACGCGGGGCCGGAAGGACAACCGGCTCAGGCCCGCCTCCCCTTTTCTCCCGGGCCGCAGTCTCCCGCGTGCGCTCAAGAAGCGTCTCAAGCTTCTCAGCCTGATCGCGGTACACGGTGTTGAGCCTGCCGATGCTGACCGTCTCCTCGTACAGCTCATGCACCTGCTTCATAAACTGCCTGACGTCAGTCACGCCGAGCTTCTGCAGAGCCGTGGTGAGATAGACGGAATCCTGGTAGGTAAAACGCCCTTCCTGCGTTAGAAGGATGCGGTTGACAACGTTGTTGACGATATTGAGAGAGACCTCATGAAGGTTGTTCTGCTGGTTGGAAACGGCGATCGACGTCATGCCTCCGAGATCTTCCGGCCATTCGGGCGGCGCCGTGGTCAGAAAAAGCAGCTCCTTCGGCGTGATCCGCGCCGGCAGAAGCTCATAATTGGCCGTCATCCGCTCAGCAAACGCGTTGGAAAAGGTCAAAGGGGAAAGCCCCAGGTTCAAGGCGATCGGCTTTTTCAATATCACAGGGCTTCTTGTCCTCCTTCCTCTCCTGTTTTCTTACCCGAGAAGTATCAGGCCTCCGCATTCTCTGCGCCGGAATCGCTGTCCTGCTGCTTTACAACCTGATTATAGGGCTTCTCCTCATCGGAGGCTTCCTCGTCCTCATCCTCAGGCTCCTGCTGCTTCACGACCTGATTGTAGGGCTTTTCTTCCTCGGAGGCTTCCTCGTCCTCAGGCTCCTGCTGCTTTACGACCTGATTGAGGGGCTTCTCCTCATCCGAGGCCTCCTCGTCTTCATCCTGGGTTTCCGTTTCTGTCGTCTGGCTTTCGCCGCCGTCCTGTGCGGGTTCGGCGGTCACGTCTTCGCTGCCAGAGCTGCCTTCGCCAGTGCCAGAGCCTTCCGATCCGTCGCTCTCCGTTCCTCCGGTCGTCTCCTGGTCTCCGCCTTCCGATCCCCCGCTCGGATCCTCAGCGCTCGGAGGACCTATGGACGCCGGATCTTCCGTCCCTGCGGGATTGTCCTCCGCCGTGTCCTTGCTCTCTTTCCCCTCCTCTTCGGTCTTGGCGTTTGTCGGTTGGATCTCGACCGGCCCGCTGTTAAAGTTGAGCGCCTCGAGACTCGACCACGGGATATCAACGCAAAACATTTCGTTGTATGCAATGGTGGTGATCTCGGTGGCAAGGCCGGATTCTTCGGCGTTAAGCTCGCCGAACGTCTTCTTGATCACCCGGCAGCCGGAAAAGACGAAGGTGCGGGCAACGAGAAAGGGGATGAAGTATTTCTGATAGTGGCTGACCATCAGAACAACTGGAAGCGCCAGCTCCGCGCCAACCGGAAGCGGATCGAAATAGTCGACGCCGACATACCGTTCGACCTCAAAATAGAAAGGCTTGCTGTTCGGCTTTCGCCTCATGTGAACGTAATCGTTCAGTCCGCCCTCCTGAATCAGTTCATATTCCATTTCCCGTGTAAAAGCCTGCACTCTTTTACACGGGAGATCGAACGCGAGCTCCACGCGCAGCATGAAGTTATAGCCAACCAGAGGCGCACGCCCCTGATTCAAAGCAAGAAAATTGCCATCGAAAATATCCGCCATTGATAGAACCTCCTGCCTGCCGCTTACACGCGGCGCGCCGATTTCCCGAGCTCAAAAATGCTTTTCTCCTTGGGCTTGTTGTCTGAGGGATTGAGACTGCTGTTGATGGAGGAGATCTCCTCGCACCACCGCCGGCGGGCGGCGTGGCTGAGCTCCATCACGTCCTTCTCCCCCCAATGGAAATAATAGGAGATAAAGGACATCTCCCGATACAGTTCCTTTTCAGGATACAGCGTTATCCCTCTCGCGTAAAATTTATCGGAACCTCATGGATTTCGCCGCATTTCGGGCACACGACCTTCATCGTAGGCGGCTCGATGTCGTTGATGCGCTGATACATATCCTGCAAAAAGGCCAGATCCGCCGTAAAAAAGCGCTCAATGATATTCGGAACGATCGTCGTCATTCCCTCAATTTCCGTGATGACCTTTGCCAGAACCGCGATCGTCAGATACGACGGGTTGCTCAGGACGCGGGGATCGCGCGTCGCGGCGATCTCATCGCCGGCCGTCGCAAGGCGCATCTTTCCTCGCCTGTGGACTTCGCCGTTGGAATCGACGTAACCGCGCGGCAATGTAAACTCATATTCTGTAACCATCTGCTACCTCCGGAATGAAAACCGGAATCTGCCGGAGGATACAGAATCCTCCGGCAGTACCCGGCCATGCTTATCAGTTCGGAATGACCAGTTCCTCGTAAGCAATCTCAACCGACTCGATGGCAACCTCGCTCGTAGAGGCGTTCAGGTCGGGAGCAGTGTACTTGCACACCCAGGCGTTCGTGAGCGTCCAGGCCAGGGTGTTGTCCTGCGTGTCCGTCACGAGGGTCTGCGGAGAGCCGTCCTGAATGTTGATGAGCTCGATCGTCACGTTGGAACGGATGTCCCCGTCGCGGCGCTCCGTCACACACTTCTGCAGCCACTCCTTGAATTCGTTGCTGCGGGTGTAGCCGAACTTCAGCGTGACGTTGCCGTGCTTGACAAGGCCCGGAATCTTCACGGGAGCCAGGGAGTTGGAGTTGCCCTGGCGGAACTCAATGACGTCGACGGTCGCCTCGACGCCGGAAACCTCGCTGAAAGCGGCGTCGCCCGAGACGGAGTCAACCGTCACGAGGAAGTTCATTTTAGTTAAGGGGTAATACAGGTTCGCCGAGGTCTTATCAGTAGCCATATTTCAATACTCCTTTACCAATCACATTCGTTAGTGTCTTATTCCGCAGAAGCGCCGGCGCCGGCGGTGAACTGCGTCACGCGGAAGATGACGAACTCTGCCGGACGAGACGGAGCGATGCCGATCTCGCAGATCAGACGGCCGTTCATGATGTCGTCCTGGCTCATGGTCGCGGTGCCGATGTTCACATAGAACGCCTCCGCCGGGGTCTCGCCCGCCAGCATACCGGAGCGGAACAGGGACTCGAGGAAGGAGGAAACCGTCATCTGCACGCGGGCCCACAGCGAAGAATTGTTGGGCTCAAAGACGACCCAGTTGGTGGATACACGGATCGACTGCTCGACGAAAATGAACAGACGGCGCACATTGATGTACTTGAAAGCGCTGTTGCTGCTCGCGGTGCGGGCGCCCCAGATGCGGATGCCCTGGCCGGGAAGCGCGCGGATCAGGTTGACGCCGGCGGGATTGAGGATATCCTGCTCAGCAGCGGTATAATTGACCGAAAGACCGGTGCAGGCAACCGTCTCGTTCGCAGGAGCCTTGTGCACGCCGCGGGAAACATCAGTGCGGGAATAGACGCCCATCACAGCGCCGCACGGCGGAATGTAAGCGGGCTTCTTCGCTACGCGGTCATACACCTGGATCCACGGATGATACATCGCGGCGTAGGTGCTGTCGATCATGCCGCGGTAGGTGAGGATATCGGAAGTCTTTCTGAGCTCCTGCGGGATGTCGATGACGGCAAAACGGTTCTTCTCGTTCTCGCAGTGGCCGACAAGGGCGACAATCACCTCGGGGATCGTCACGCCGGGGACAGCGATAATGCTCGCGACGTCGTTCTCCTGGAAGGAGGCGATGCCGGTGCGCTGGCCGGGGCCGTTGTCGATGCCGATGAAGGTGCCGGCGTTGACGGCGTCCATGGTACCGTCGCTGCCTCCGGCGAAGGATATGGAGCCGGACAGGGCGCCCTTGCCGAGGATAACGGAAACGGGATTCTCAAGCGCGTCGCTCGGATCGACGGTGGCGACGACGAGACGGCTGCCGGAAAGCTTCTTGGCAAGATAAGCCGGGGAGGTGGGATTCAGGGTAACGCCGGTGTAATTCTCGACATCGCCGTCGCAGCGAACCGTGACGTCCATCTCGACGGAGAAGACAACGTTCTTCGGAACAAGGGCCGTGTCGACCGGATCCGCGCTGAACTTCTTCTCGAAGGTAACAAGATTCTCAAAGATAGAGGCGATGCGGTTGAGTTCGCCGGCAAACTCCACGACGTCGCCCTCGCGGAAGCCGTCAACCGTCTTCGCAGTGTAAGCCAGATCGCTCTCCTTCTTGAGCAGCTGCATCTTCCTGTTGTTTGTCGCCATCAGGGAGACGATGATGCGGTTGCCCCACTTGCCCTCGTTGGCGGCGCGCATGGAGAGGATGCCCTTTTTCGCGGCAGCCAGAGCGGCGTCGTCAGGGATAACGCGGCTGACATAGCAGCGGGTGCCGCCGTTCGCAAAGAACTGCTCCACGCTGTACGCGAGATAGCGGTACTCGCCATGGGTGTACTCGGAGAGGTATCCGCCGAACTGGCGCTGGAAATCAGCGAAGCTCGTGACGAGGCTCGGAGCGCCGATGGTCGGGCCCTTGACAGCCATGCCGACGAAGCCGCCGGTGCTGGTTCCGACGCCCTCGATCGCACGGGGGGAAGATTCAAATTCCTCTACATAAACACCGGGAGATAAATACTCAGCCATAACTCTTGTTCGGTTTTGAGCTCTGCTCAAAACCGGCCTCCTTTCAGATTTCTTTTTATATTTGATGAAATGGAACCGCTGGTTGATTTTTCCGAGCCCGCTTCAGGTCATCACCTGCTGCTGGGCCGGCATGACTATGCTGATCGCGCCGCCGTAAGCGCACATCAGCTTTCCGTCGCTGAGCAGAACGGGGACTCCGCCTATCAGCGAACCTGGACTGCAGGCCCAGACCCCGGCCGGGGACGGGACGCACGGCATCGGCGTCAGGACGCCCATCGCGGCGGCCGTCGCAGAAGCAACCGAAGGGTTCGCCAGAGACGAGCACATCCCGCAGGGGCAGACGTTTGTGATGGGGGCAGCGTCCTGTATGGTCGCAACCGGTTTACCTCCCATCATGACGGCAAGCTGAGAAGTCACGATAAGTTGACCCGGCGACGCCCCCATCGTGCACGATATGGAAGCGCCCGAGACAACGGGAAACGCCATCTACATCCCTCCCTTTCCGGCAGGATCTGCCGGGGCTTCGGCGTCCTGCTCCTGTTCCGGCATTTGCAACGGGGCTCCCGGCGGCGACTTGAGGTCGACCGTCTGAAACCATTCCGTCTCTCCGGCTCTGCACCGGACCAGCCAGCGGGAGTCCCCTCCCCTGTCGCTGAGCCTGAGCAGGTACGCGCCGTCCTCCCCGACGAGACCGAAAACGCGGCGGGCAATCGGGAAATTGCTGCCATATTGCATTTCCAGCTTCTTCTCCAGAAGGAACTGCGTTTCGGAGAAGCTTTCTTCTATTTTCAACGCCTCGTACGCCCGTTCCTCCGGGTTGACGAGAGCGTAGAAAACGCGATCGAGAAGAAGATGATGGGGATTGAAAATCGTCATCGTCTTCTTTTTGGGGTTAAAATCGCGAATCATGCAGGAGTTCTCCCCGAGCCAGACGGCGTCAAGCTCCGTGAGCCCAGGAAGCATACCGCGCAGATCGACGTACTTTCCCTCGAAGGGAAGCGTGCCGTCCGGTATCATGGGAAGCTCGAGGAGAGGCATTTTCTCAGAGAGCTGCGCGTAGTCGACGTCGTAGTCCCGCGTCACATAGCCGCGCAGTCTCACGGTCAGGCGGAAATTGCTGCGCCCGTGACCGACGAGAAGCAGATGGCCGTCTCCCTTGCTCAGGCAATGCAGCGGCAGCCCGTCCCGCTCGAAGACGGCGCCGTTTCCGGAAAGGAGCGTGCCCGAGGTGGTATCGATCAGGTGCAGGGCGAGATCCAGGCTGTGGTGAATCACCGCATAGTCCGGCATAGGCTATCCCTCCCTGCTTTCGCCCGTCAGGTGAAGCGTAAAGTCCGCCTGCGTGACGCGCGGCGTGTCGACGATGATCTCGCTCGAGAGCAGCACCGGCGCGGCTTTATAGAACAGGCTGACCTGATAGGGCTTGTTGATGGCCGACCACACGCGCACCTTATCCTCGAGGGAAATCTTCGAAGGCGTGATGCTGATGGGCGCCTCCGGGGATTCCAGCCAGGTCTGCAGCTGGTTCGGATAAACGATATTGCCGTCGTTGATGACCTGGGCGGCGCGCCCGATGATTTTCTGGATATCGTGCGCCTTCAGGCCCATCTGGGACGAACCGTTGATAAACAACATATAGTAGAGACTATACGGCTTGGGCGGACGTGAAAGACGCGTCCTGCCGGCGTTGACGAGCGGTGGGACGGATATTTCCCCCTCCTCGCGGATGTCGTAGAGGTAAAGACCCAGAATGTAATCAACATCCTGCTCCGCAGGGGAGGAAACTTCGATGTTGTTCGGCGAAGGGATCGGCTCCGGGCACATACGCTGGCGGAGCAGCTTCACGAGATACGCCGAGACGTCGGAAATGATGGAGTAATCTGCCAATTTGCTGTCCTCCCTTTCTCAGCCTGCCAGAAGAAGCGAACAGAGCTCGTCAGCCAGGAGCGTCAAATCTTCCCGCTCAATCACGGCATAGGCAGTCTGGCTAAGATAACAGGCCGTGATGGAGAACGCTTCGCCGGTGTAGTCCTCCGGAAGATAGAGCGTCTCGCCCGCGAGCTTGGCTGCCTTTGTCATCTGTTCATAGCTGTCCTGCGTCTTCCCGCGCTGCACGAGATCCGAGTAGGCGGCGAAGGTATAGTAGAGACTGCCCTTTGCGAGCGTCCCCTGACTCTTGTTCTGATTCCAGACGTACCGAAGACCGGCTGCCTGCGCCGCACTCGAGGCGGGGACGTATTCCATGGACGGATCCTCCACCTGGCGGTAGACAAGAGGATTGCCGAGATTCACCTGCTTCTGCGAGTTGGAACCAATGAGCTGAAGCCCCGCGGCGCTGTGTGTCGCGTCATAATATTTCTGCAGACCGAGCAGGTAGACTGCGCTCTTTTCAAACTCGGAGAGAGACGTCACGTCACGCGTACCGGAGCCGCTCCCCGAGCCCGACGTCAGACCGGCGCCGGAATCAAGCAGAGACCCAGCGCCTCCCGCGAAGAAGCCGTCCGCGATCTCCTGGATACGGTCTGCGGAAAGCTCTCCCTGCAGCGAGGCGTCGTAAGCGCTCTTGCTGCCGAGGATAGCTTCCTCCACCGCGGCGATCTCATCGCCGTAGGAGCTGTCGCCGTTGAGATCCCGCTCCTTGAGCAGCGCCGCGTAAATGTCCTGCAGCGCCGGGAAGACGAGCTTCACGTTCTGGTCGAGAAGAGAGGCGAGCGTGTCGATATCGTTTTTCAGCGTATCGCGCAGCGGATCGTCCGAGGAGGTCTTCCCGATGATGTCGAGGCATTCCGCCTTGAGGCGGGCAACCAGCTCGCCGAGCGAGTTTTCGCTCATCCCGGACTCGAGGGAGGAAATCTCCGCCTTGAGAGCGGCAATCTCGCTCTCAAGGGCGGAAGCCTCAGCGCTGCCCGCTTCAGCGTTCGCAAGCTGATCTTCGAGATCCGAGAGAGCCGTCTGCGCAGCATTGAGGGCGTCTGTCTGTTCGTTCTGGAGCGCTTCGATTCTCTCGTCGATGGCGACAATCTGTTCCTCTATCGCCTTCGCGCCCATGAGGTCGTTCTCGTCGAGCGCAGACATATAATCGGTTTGGAGCGACGCCTTCTCCGCTATCAGCTGGTCGAGCTCATTGCCGCCGGCGTCGAGCTCCAGCTGGCGAATTTGATCGGTCAGAAAATCAATATGGCTCTCGATCGTCTCGCCCATGCTGGCGGAGAAGTCATCGTTCGGGACAAGACTGTAATACTCCTGCGTCTGCTCGAGACGCTCGTTAAGGAAGGCCTTGCCGTCCTCGTTCGAGAGGCGGAGCACCTTCGCGGAGATGTAGGTCTCAAGCTCGTTGCGGCTGGTGTTGACGTTGCTCTGGTTTGTCTTGATCAGCTGCTGGAGCAGCGCCGCGGACGAATTGGATGCCGCAGCGGCAACATAATCCGCGTTGACGCCCGCCGAGAGGCCGTCCTGATACGCCTGAGTCGCCGCGGGGAGAATGGAGGCGTCGAGCAGATCAAGCTCGCCCTGCTTGTCGGCGACAACGCCGGAGGAGATATTCGACAGATGCAGCAGATTCCGGACGTCGACGTCGCACGCGGCGTGGTTATCGGCGTTGGCATCGTCGATGAGGTCGTTGGAGTAGGTGAATTTGAGAGAGGATGCAACAGTCGTACCTTCGTCGAGCATCTTGCCCTGATACTCGATAAGCGAGGACTGAACGTTCGAGAGGCTGTCGTTCGCTGCGGACTGCAGCTCCGTGTCCGGGCTGCGCCCCTCGGAGCCCTCCTCCTCCTCGCTGCCGGCGGTGTCCTCGATGCGCGGGAGCTCCTGCGCAAACTCGTTGAGGATCGTCTCAAGCGTTGAGAAAACCTCGGCGCGCCGGGTGGCGTCGACCGCGTTCATGACCTCCTGAACGGCGCTCAGCTGATCGGCCGGAGCGTCGTTCTCCGCGAGGACATTGTAATACCGCTGGAGCGCTTCCAGATTGGCGTCGCACTGATCGGTCGTCTCATTTCTAACCTCGGTGCGCAGGATCGCCTCGATTTTCGCAATCTTTTCCTTGCCGGCGGCGCTGTCTCCCTGCATCTCTCGGATCAGCTCATACTGATTTTTAAGCGGAAGGAGCTCGTCGAGCGATTCGATGTCGTACGGGTCAATGATGTCGTACGGGTTCACGGCCTCGCCTGTGCGCAGGTCATACGTCACGCCGTCCGACTTTGTGTGATGCGTGAAGAACAGCTCGGCGATCTCCGACTCAAGCACAGGCGTACCGCCCGTCGTGATGTCCTCGAGCGAGGAAGCGGTTGTGATGTTGAACCACGTCCCGTCGGCAAGCTCGGACTTGTAGTAAATCTCGCTCTGGCCGGACTCCTCCGCCGAGGCGGAGGCGATCTCGTACAGCTCGTCCGTCAAAGCGGAGAGATGGATGAGATGGGTGCCGATGGCCAGCGTCGAATTCTCAATCTCGGAGGGCGTGATATGAACAGCCTCGTCCTCGTTCCACACGGCCTGCACCAGGACGGTGAACACGCCGATCACCGCCACGGCGGCAAGCGAGAGCGCGGTAATCAGGATTCTCCTTCGTTTCACGTCGTTCCCTCCTTTCCCGGCGTCACTGCGCCGTCATCCAGATGGTCTGGGTGTCTTCGTTGAAATAAGCTGTGCCGATCTCGTTTTTGTCCGCGTCGTAGAGGCGGACAGTCACATCGGACAGGCTGCTGATGAGCAGCGTCAGGTACGAGAAGGTATCGTCCGCCGCGACGGGCTCCTCCGTGTAAACGCTCGACCCGCTGCCGCTGACGAGCGAAAAATATTTCGCGCCGCAGGAGGCGTCAAGCGTAAGCGTCAGCGTGCTGGTACTCAGCGAGCCGTGGGAGACGGTATCGACCGAGTAGGCGCCGCACTGCGTATCCTCGGGCGCGGCCTCCGTCTCCGCCGCTTCAATCGGAAGAATATCGCGCGCGACGGTCGTATCGATCTCACATTCCGTGACGAAATCCTCACCCTCATAGAGACGGACCGTCAGAGTGCAGGTGCCTTTGTAGTCGAGCGCAAGATGGCGGAGCTGCTCCCCGACGGGCGTACGCTCGCCGATCTGCGTGCCGCTGTACCAGATCTCATAATCGGTGACGGCGGGCTCAAACTCTTCGGGAATCTCAAGCCCGAAAACGAACACCATGTCGGAAATATCCGTGTAGATGTAATAGTGCGGCACGGTCGCGTCGTCGGTGACGATACTGTCGCCGCCGGAGCCGGCGCTCGTGCTCACGCTCGTTCCCTCGAGATAGGGGGTAATCGCGCCGCACGTCGTGGCGTCGAGATTGAAGAGAAGCTCGTCGTAGGTGGCGAGCGCGTCGATCATATCGAGCTGATTGGACTGGTACTCGTCCTGCTTCGTCTTGACCTCGCTGTACTCCGCCTTGCCGAGCTGGTTGAGCGCGACGAGGCGCTCGAGATCCTCCCGCGCCTGCTCCGTGGAATCCACAAGACCGAGATAGGCGTTGCGCGCCGTCACGATTGCCTCATAGCTGGAGGTAATCTCGCTTCGCAGCGTCTTCTCCGCGGATTCGAGCTCGTCGACGGCGCTGGTGTACTCCTTGCACGCCGTCATCAGCGCATACAGATCGTTTTCGATGTAGCGCGTGCCGTCGATCTCGCCCTTAAACCATTCCTTCGTGAATTTGAAGAACAGGATCTTGACGGAGCCGTTCCAGGGCTGATCAAAGGATTCCAGCATCTCGTTGTACTTGAGCTGGAAGGCGGCGTAGTCGACGTCCTCGCCGTTTCTGACCTGCGTCAGGAAATTGTCGATGACGTTCAGCTTCGAGCCGTACTGGCTGCGCATGAGCGACTCGTAGGAATCGAGATTGACCTGAGCGGTGGAGACGGCCATCTTCGCTTCGTAGATCGTCTGGCTGTTCTCCATCGCGTGCTCAATGATGTCCTCAAGGTCGGAGCGCGGGATCTGCGCGTCCACCACAGGGCTTGCCAGCGTGTAGCCGGAGGTCACGTCGAGGTGGATGAGGTCGCTGACCTCCTCGAGAGCCGTCTGCAGGTTTCGCTTGAGCTGTGAGAGATCGTTTGTGAGCGAATCCACGGTCGACTGCATTGTGTCGACGTCGGCCTGCGTCGCCTCGCCGGTCGTAAGCCTCGCCTGATTTCGTTCCAGGTCGGCCTGTGCTGCCGCAAGGCGCTCCTCGTTGAACGAAACCTTTTCCTGACAGACATAAGCCTCCAGAAACGCGTTGTTGATGCGGGCCAGCTCGTCGTACTCCATCATTGCCATCTTATGGCGGAGCACGTCAATCTCTGTCTGCAGGTTGAGGGGCTTGACGTTGAGGTCGTACTCCTCGCTCATGTCGAGCTGCTCGGGGAATTTGAAGCTGAGCAGCGGCGTCCAGCGGAAGCTTGTGAGGTTTTTGACCTTCGCCTTGACCTCCTTAACGGATTCGGTGTACTGGATTTCCTTCAAAAGGATCTCATTGTACGTCTTTGTGATTTCGGAGTTGTTCGTGAGCGCCATTCGTCTGGCCTGCTGAAGCTGGAGCGTTTTCGGAGCCGCCGCGCTGACAGGCGAAAGAACGAACAGGGGCGCAATCAGGCAGAAGCAAAGCAGCACGCTGACTGCCTGCCGCAGGCTCCGTCTCCTCTTCACTCTCACTCTCCTCCTTCCTGCTGCGCTTCAGCCGAAGCCGAATCGCTCTGCTCAATCGCGTACATGGAAAAGCTCGACGTGCTCGAATCGCAATAGAAAGTGTATGTCAGGCCGTCCATCTCATAGGTATAGATGTAAAGCTCATAGTCCAAATCGTAGGAATTCACGGTAACGACATCCTGGAGCGACGACGTCGTCTCCATCTCGATATCGGCAAAGCGGCCCTTTCCCGCCTCGCTCAGCTTGCGGATCGCGACGGCCTCCGTCAGCGTCGGCCAGGTGTAGCCGAAGTAGGAAGGCTCGCCGAAGTAGGCGGTCAGGTCGTTGATGGTGGATATTTCCCCCTCGGTGGTGGGGAAGACGGAATCCTCCACGAGCACCTGGCTGATCGTCCACTCCTCGGAGAGGGTGTTGGACGCGTCGGACGTCGTGTAGACGGCGCTGATCTCGTCCATGGAGGCGCAGTACTCGTCGGACGTGCTGTAGACGCTGATGCTGCCGGTGTACATCTGGGAAGCCTCAGCCGTGGTCTTTCCGACAAATTCGGCGTAGAGCAGCCGATCCGCGAGGAAGTTTCCGGTGAAGATCGGGCTTCCGCTGCTGTTGTACAGGATACCGGCGCCCGATTTCAGGCCCTTGAGAAACTCGCCCTCATACTCCAGAACGCCGGTCTGGCGATAGAGCTTTCCCTGCCCCTGGTAGAGGTTGTCGACGAACGCGCCCTGATACTGGAGCACGCCGTCCGGGTAGTAGAGGCTGCCCGTCCCATTGTAGCGGCTTTCACCGAACGCCCCCTCGTATACGAGACTGCCGTCAGCACGGTACAGGCTCCCTGTTCCGGCCGCCTCCCCGTCGGCAACGTCGCCGACGTAAGCAAGATGGCCGTCCGCAGCAAGGATCTGCACCTTACCGCTGGCAAATTTAAGCGGGATGGAATGATACCAATAGGTGGGGATCGTTGACCCGTCCCCCTGGAAAAGGGAGCTCACCGGTGAGAAAATCAAGATGTACAGGATGCTCGCGAGCCCTACCAGCACGACAAGCGCAAAGGCAAGGCGTTTGCTGACCAGCCACCGGGAAACGGAATAATAATCCGTTTTGTCCCGCGGCTTGATGCTCAGAAGCTTCGAGAAGAACTGGCGAAGGGTGGTAATACCCTTCGATTCCCAATAGGCCCGGCTGGTCCAAAGGCGGATTTTCGTCCACAGACCTATGACCTTCGCCTGAATGGAGGCAAACAGCGTCTGCAATATTCTGTTCATCGTTCACCCGCCTTTCCCCGTGCGCCGGTTAATCTTCTATGCCGAACAGGCTGTAAACCTCCCCGCCCGGCTCGCTGTTATTGAAATAGTGCTCGCAGGCAAAGAGATACCAACGGGCGATGCCGTCCGCCGGATTAAGCTTCAGGACGGCAGAGAACAGATTCCTCGCAAGATAGAAATCGTTCTGGCAGAAAAGACCGATCGCCTTCTGGAATTTATCATCGTAAGAGAGACAAAGCGATTTTTCCATATCGGAGCATCCCTCAAGGATCTGGTGAAGCTTATAGGTATATTTGCCGTCCTCAGACGAGACAAATCCGATATACCGGGACGCGCACGGCTTCGCCATGGAGTGCAGGCACGTCTCAGTCGCTGCAATGCGCACGCCGGTGCGGCGGAACTTCGGGGAAAGCGTCTTGAGGAAGGACAGCTCGGACGATGACAGGAGCGAGAAGTTGCGCTGCTCCGTGCCGACAAGCCCGTAGAGGAAGGTCGTACTGTGCAGGAACAGGAAGAAATCCGGCGCCTGTTCCCTCGCCATGCCGTTAACCTCGCCGAGCAGGCCGAGGCTGAAAGAAAGTCCCTGGTCGGACGACTCGCGGAACAGCAGGTCGAGGCCCTCAAGATCAAAGCCGCTCGAGAGCAGGAAGCCCTCATGCTCCGTGAGCTGGCGGTCGACGACGGAGTAGCTGTCGTTCAAAAAGCTCATGAAGCCGTCGTCGTCAAGGCGCTGGCGCATATCCTCCCGGTTCTGGATGGAGAGCACCGCCACAGTACCGGAGACGTTCGCCATATCGCCGAGGCTCGTCTCCATGATGGAGGCCCGGTCAAGAAGCTTGTCGAGACCGCGCGGCACAAAGCGGTAGAAGGATCGCACCGTAGCGCTCGTCTCATAGTCCTTGATCCGCAGAGCGACGGCCATCTCCCGCAGAGACTGCCACATCTCGCCGACCTCGTCGGAGGCCGTGCGCATGGCGGGCATAACGAAATCGCCCTCAGAAACGGCACGCATCCGGCGCGTCATCTGGCGAAGCGGGCGGAGCATGGTGAAGGAAAGCGCTGCGACGGCGAGGATGGCTGCAAAAGCGGCAAGCACAGGAACCAGGAAGGAGCCAAGCCAGTCGGCGCCTCCCGCAGTGCGGGAAACCCGGGTGACGAGCAGGGCGCTCTCGCTGCCGTAGCGGTAAACGGGGCGAACGTCGACAGCAGAGAGCGTCCCGCTGCGGAACACGGCCTGCGCGGCCTCCCCCGTCCCGGCGCTGTCTTCAGCAAACGCGCCCGGCTCAGCGCCAAGCACCGCCCGGGCAGGCGCTCCTGCCGGAGACTGTCTGGAGAGAAGGACGCTGTCGCCCTCCGTCGTCAAAAGAACGGAATCATATTGGAGCTCGCCGTTTTGTCCGGCGCTGACAGCGTCAAGCAGGGAAAGCACGCTGTCCTCTGCGTCGCTGCCAGCGATCGACTCGGTTACCGCGAGATTTTCCATCGAACCGGCGCGCAGCTGGCCGGCGGCCTGCGCCTGCGCGAGCAGGGACTCCTCGTCGGCCTGCGCCGACAGGGAAACGGAAAGCAGCCCGGCAATACCGGCGGCAAACAGGAAAAGGCAGGCACAGCATACTGTCACACGCGCGGCCAGACGCTTTGTCTTTTTGCAGAGGAAGACAGTCAGCAGCAGGAGAACTGCGCACACGGCGTATCCCCCCATGGCTGCAAGAAGAAGCGGGAATTTGAAGACGAGGCGGAACCGCAGAGACACTGAGGGACTCTGTCGGACGACCTGCGCTCCTGATCGGACGAGAACTGTCTTCCCGTTTTCCGCGGCAAGAACGGCGCTGCCGCTGCCGGTATGCGCGCCGCAGAGGACAGCCCCGCTGCTCAGCGCATCGCCGATTCCCGTGCGGACAGCAGATGCGCCCACGCACGCGGAACCGGTCTCCTGCCGGTATGCCCAGACGGAACCCTGCGAGACGGAAAGCAGAGAGAAGCCTCCAAGCCCCTGCGCATCGGCAGCGCCGGCGGCGCTGTAGGCACAGATAGTTCCGTCCGTCATAAGAGTATAGAGCTTTCCATCGGCATACGCAGCCGTCACAGCCGCGCCCTGCGTGTCGACGGCCATGAGCTCAACCGGCTCGCCTTTGCCGGACACGCGGCAGACGCGGACGCTCTCCCCGTCGAGGAAAGTCAAATCGATCCCGGAATCGGAGACGCTGACGGACGACGGCGGCGAGGGATAATCCCGTGTAGAGGAGAAAATGACCTCCGCGCCGGCATCCTGCAGCAGGCAAAGCTCCCAACTCTCAGAGGAGCGGGACGCGCGTACAAAATAAACGTCGTTTTCAAACGCGGACAGCAGCAGAATCTGACCGCCTTCCGCATCCATGTAAGCGGACTGCACGGCCCCGCTGCCGTCAATTCCGTAAATCCAGGAAACGCTTTCCCGGTTTTCCGCAGCATATGCCGTCTGATCCTCTGTCAAAGCAAGCGTATGCTGTGCCTCGGAGAGACTCGGCAGGCAGGCAGGCGACGCAGCCAGCCCCAGAAAGAGCAGAACGCCAAGCAGCACCGCTGCTGCAATCGCTTTTTTCATCCCGGGCTCCCTCCTTTCAGGCAATCGTCAGATTTTCTGTTCCAATCACTTCAAAGGTATTCTGGAACAGGCGAAGCAGCGGAAATCCGCCGAGCAGGAGCTGGCAAATCAAAATAATCAGCGCCACGGCGGCGAGAATCACGCAAAGCCGCAGTAAAATGCGGAAAAAGAGATCCTTGTTTCTCTCCCAGAAGGCCGCCAGCTTTTTGCGCAGCGGCGTTTTCTTCTCTGGAAGCGAGGAGATGCGAATGTCGCGGTACAATTCCGGCAGGCTCCCGTACGCCCCGCGCTCGGATTTTTTCCGCAGAAGCTCAAAGCTCTTAAGCTGACGCCGCGACTGGCGGCGCAGAAGCTCAAGGAGGATCTGCACGCAGCGATCCGCACACTCCGCCTCGCCGACCGACTCGTCGAGCCGGCTCAGGTCAAAGCAGCAGGTGAGATACACGCCGTCGTCCTGCAGCAGGTGAACGTTTTCCTTTTCGAGCGCAAGATACAAAAGCGGAAACGGCAGAGCGCTCGACAGGCACTCCATCACGAGGTTGACGCAAACGCGCTCGCGCGACTGCGGCGTCATGAGCTGACCGTCTGAGAAGCGATCCAGCCTCCGCTCGGGGCGGTATTCAAACAGAAAGCAGAGGTATTCGTTCTCCGTAAACATCTTCAGGTACGGGCTCTTCCCTCCCGTCTCCCGCTGGGAATTCTGAAAGACGGAGAGGACGCGCCTGGCTGTTTCCCTGTCGCGGATCGCGATCAGAAGATAGCTGCTGCGCGCAAAGGAGTGCAGATCCTGACAGACCAGGATATCGTTCACCGGCCCGCGGAGCACCTCCCGGACGGGCGAAAGGAGCATATCGTCCGCATGAAAAACCAACCTGCCTCACCCCCTTTTACGCTGTGCGGTCTTTTCCGGCGTCATTCGCCTTCCCCGCGCTCTTTTTTCTTCACAATCGCATAAGCGTAGGTGCAAATCAGCGGCGCGTCGGCGCAGCTGATGCGAATCTCATACACACCCTCGCGGGCCGGCGCCGTATACACGCCGTCGGGCGTGATCTCGCCGGAATCCCTGTCGGTCAGCTCGTACGTCAGGCCGCAGGGCTCCATGTTGCGGAAACGGACGTTGAAGTAGCAGCTCTCATGCGTGCCGAGCAGGATTGTGGGCTGCACGGCGCTGATGCTCTTGTCGGCAATCTTCTGCAGAAGGGCATGGTCGTCTTCAGAGGGCATCTTGACGGCGACCCAGCGCATGAGGAGCATCACATAGGACGTCTCCTTTTCAAGCCGCGCCGCGACGACAAAGCTGCCGCGGTCGTTCATGACCTTAACCGCCGTCTGCGCCGTCGGGACGGGAAGCTTCTCCGACTCAAAAAGGGAGGCGTCCCCGTAAATCGTGTTGCGGGCCGTCGCAGAGAGACGGGAGTCCTCAGCCAGGTACTCAAAGCCGACCTGGACAAAGACGTTGCCGGGGCCGAGGCCGTGCATGATCTCGCTCGAGAAAAAGGTCTCGCCGCGGCGAGCTCTGTCGCCGAGCGGGATCTCGCAGGTGCCGGTCGCATAGAGCGGCTCCTGGAAGGTCAGACCGCCGGCTCTCTGCTCGCGCAGCTGCGCGGC